>CAZLED010000028.1:0-30549 GCA_964558485.1 uncultured Ruminococcus sp.
GACGTGGCGTGGAATACGAGGACCTGGTACAGATCGGCTCCATTGGTATGCTCAAAGCCATCCGCAGCTTCGACAGCACCCGTGGCACAGCCTTTTCCACCTATGCCGTTCCGCTGATCATGGGGGAAATCCGGCGATATCTCCGGGACGATGGACTGATCAAGGTGTCCCGTGGGCAAAAACGACTGGGTGCGATCCTGCTGCACGAACGGGAAACGTATCTCTCCACCCATGGCACAGAGCCGTCCATCACCGATCTGGCAGCGGCGGCCGGTGTGTCTCCGGAGGAAGCGGCGGTAGCGTTGGATGCTTCCCTGCCCGTCCACTCCCTTTCCGATCCCATAGGAGACGAAGACTACACGCTGGAAAACGTGATCCCCTCTACGGAGGATCCGCTGGAAAAGTTACTGGAACACATCGCACTGCAGGAGATCCTGGAAACCTTGCCGGAGCTGTGGCGTAAAATCCTGCTGCTGCGGTACTACCGGGACTTTTCCCAACAGCAGACCGCCGATGCCCTGGGACTGACACAGGTAAAAATTTCCCGTGAAGAGAAAAAAATCTTTGCCCAACTTCGAAAAGAACTGGCATAGAGGAAAGGCAGAAGTCAGAAATAAGAAGTCAGAAGTGGGGGAAAGGCGTTTTGCAATCCTTACCCCATTTCTGACTTCTGACTTTGCGCAGCGCAACTTCTTACTTCTGACTTTGCAACTTCAGCTGCAGTTGCATGACGTCTACCTTGGCGTTTTGCAGGAGCAGATACAGACCATGCTTGTTCGCCGGCGTATAGTCGCTTTGCCATACGATTTCGCCATCGATGGTCAGCGTGGCGGTATGGTTTTCTGCATCGGCGGTCAAGGTCACTGTGCATTCTCGGTTCAGTGGCAGTGGCAGCGGCAGTACGGCATTGTCGTCCCATACGGTGGGCGTGGGATGGTTCCAGAACAATGCGATCTGTCCCATGGTTCTGGCGCACATCCTGGCGGTGAAGGTGTAGCTGTCCGGCATTTGTCCCGGCTGTCTCCATTCCAGCACCGACCAATTTTCCTCGGCTGCCAGATGGCACACGCCACGGTCGATGGACACGTCCATGCCACGGTAGCCCGTAGAACCACCGGTGACCGACGACCACGCCTTGTGGTACACATCGGTATCGGTGAAATCTTCTTCGTATGTAAAATCGCCATAGCAGTGATCCGACGGAATGGGGGCTGTAGCGGACAGATTCAGCGTCACCTCCTGTCGGCCGGACACAAAGATGGAGTGGATCTTCTCCAAGGTCACAAGCACCTTGTTACAAGGCCAATCTGTGATCACCTGATACCAGAAGTCCGGGCAAGGCCACAGCAGGATCTCCGGGTCTGCCGTGGTGTACAACCGATCGGAACCGCCCCAATAGCCATGGTGTCCAACCTGCAGGATCTCGCAGGCAAGGATATCTTTGCTGTATTTTTTGGTGATATACCCAGAAGCCTTTCTTTGCGCGTCTCCCAGCCACAGCACACGCCGCTCTCCCACATCCATCCGCATGACCATGGACGTGTCGTTGATGTTGTCGTAGGGATCCGGATACAGGTCCTCACAGGTATACAGCACATGGAAGGTCACGCCGGGGAAGACGATGTCCCAGCCGGCTCGTGGGGTGATCTTTTTGGTGTCCGGCAGCGCATCCAGTGTCTTATCGAACCAGGTCAGGTCGGAGAAGCCGCTGGCCATATCGGTGGTGGGCCAGTTGTACAACACGCTTTCCAGCACTACCGTATCGCCATGCCGTTCCATAAAGCGCACAAAGGCATTGTAGTGGTCACCGTGTGGATGGGTGAAGAACCAGGCGGCGATGGTGGGTCGTCCCTCTCGCACGTTCTGGGCATTTAACAGCTCCAAGATATGCTCCGGCTCTTCATGTTCACCCATACCGGCATCGATGACCACAAACCGACCGTCTCCCAGTCGGATCAGGTACAGCATCCCGCAGTCGGCACAGCAGTACAGCAGCCGCATCTGTGTCACCAGCACCGGGCAAATGGGTGTGCTGGTATCCGGTGTCAGCGGCAGGTCGGTGGTGGTATCCCGGATCAAGCGGCAGGTCTCCTCAAAGGCTGTGTAGGACAGGGTGTACACGGCATCCGCACCGGCATATATTGCGGTACAGTTGCCCTCTCGTTCGCTTTCGTCCAGCTTCATATATCCGGCTGCAGCAAAGGCTTCGTCCCAGGCGGCAAAGGTGTCGGCCTCACAAGCCGGCAACAGCAGCAGCTCACTGTCGTGCCAGCAAGGAATGCGCTGCACCTGCTGTTCTGCTGCCAATTTTTCGTATAGCTCCATGGTCATCCTCCGTTGTGGTTTGGTGATTTTATCTCATGCCTTCATTATAACTGTTTTCCCGGATCCTGTCAAGTACCTCCTGCGCTCTTTCCCCACAGATTTACGATTTTTCTCTTGACAAAAACCGCATTTCATGGTATCGTTATAGCGTAATCTTTTTGGAGGAGAATACCTATGCGTATTTTGTTTTTTGACATCGATACCCTGCGTGCCGATCATCTGGGCTGCTATGGCTACGGTCGTAACACCACGCCCAATATGGATGCCGTTGCCGCAGAAGGGATCCGGTTTGACAACTATTATTGCCCCAATGCACCCTGCCTGCCGTCCCGTGCATCGCTGATCACCGGGCAATTTGGCATTCGCACCGGCGTTGTAGGCCATGGCGGTACAGCGGCAGATCTGCGGCTCCAGGGCGAGGACCGGCACTTCACCGACCTGTACAGCGAAAACGGGCTGTTCATGCAGTTCCGTAGGGCCGGTATGAAGACTGCCACCGTTTCCACCTTTGCAGAGCGGCATTCGTCCTGGTGGTTCCTGTCCGGCTTCAACGAAGTGTACAACGTGGGCAGCCGGGGACATGAGACAGCAGACAAGGTCACGCCCATTGCGCTGGACTGGCTGGACAAAAACGGTGCCGACGACAACTGGTTCCTGCACGTCCATTACTGGGATCCCCACACGCCCTACCGCACGCCCCTGGACTATGGCAACCCTTACGAAAACGAGCCCCTGCCGGACAACTGGATCACCGAGGAGGTCTTTGCGGATCACCTGCTGCACGTAGGTCCCCACGGTGCCAATGAGATCGATATGTGGGACGACGCCTCCAATCCGGCGCTGCCCCGACATCCCGGCAGTGTAAAGACCATGGGGGAGATGAAGACCTTCATGGACAACTACGACTGCGGCATCAAATACACCGACGACGCCATTGGGCAGATCTTTGCCAAGCTGCGGGAGATGGGCATCTACGACGACGTGTCCATCATCATCACCGCAGACCACGGGGAAAACATGGGTGAGCTGGGGCTGTATGCCGAGCACGGTACCGCAGACGAACCTACCTGCCGGATTCCCATGATCATCAAATGGGCCGGCGGCGTCAAGGGCCACGTGGACTCCGGCTTCCACACCAATGTGGATCTGCTGCCGACCATCCAGGAGCTGCTGGGCACCAGTGTCCGTGGCCGCTACGAATACGATGGGATCAGCTATGCCGACACCATCCGCACCGGTGCCGACTGTGGGCAGGACCACGCCATCCTTTCCCAGTGCGCCCACGTGTGCCAGCGGTCTGCCCGGTTCGGCGACTATCTCTACATCCGTACCGTTCACGGCGGCTACCATCTGTTCCCCAAGGAAATGCTGTTCAACATCAAGGAAGACCCCCACGAACTGCACAATTTGGCTGAGGATCATCCGGAGCTGTGTGCCCAGGGTGCCAAGCTGATCAAGGACTGGGAAGACGAAATGATGGCAAAGTCCTGGTATGACACGGATCCCATGTGGACCGTCATGCGGGAAGGTGGTCCGGAGCATTGCCGTGGTGAGCTGGAAGGTTACATGGAACGGCTCAAGGGCACGCCAAGAGAATATGGTGTAGAGCTGCTGAAAAAGCAGTACGCCAGAGATCTGCGGCGGTAAAAACGATGAAACGAACCTTTACCACCACCATGCCCGATCAGGTGGGCGCTTTCCTTTTGGCCGACCGGTGCCTGACGAGCCTGGGCCTGAACATCACCAGAGTCAGCTACAACAAGGCCGTGGACACCCATATGTTGTTCTTAGAGGTCGAAGGCGATGGGGAAACCCTGGACAAGGCCGAATGGGAGCTGGCCCGGCTGGGGTATCTGCAAAATGAGCTGGGTGCCGGTCGGGTGCTGCTGTTGGAATTTCAGCTAAAGGACGAGCCGGGATCGTTGTATCCGGTGCTGAAGCTGATCCACGCCTTCCACTTCAACATCTCCTACATCAGCTCTCAGGAAAACGGCACGGCATATCAATATTTCAAAATGGGTCTGTTCGTGGACGACGGCAGAGAGATCTCCGACTTCATGCGGCAGGTGGCACTGCTCTGCCCGGTGCGTGTACTGGAATACGACAAAAGCGAAAAGATCCTGGACAACACGGTATTCTACCTGAACTTTGCCAGCGACATCTCCCAGAAGATGCACTTCACCGAGGAAGAAAAGCGGCAGTTCATCATCGAATCCAACAAGATCATGCAGCTTCTGGACGAACGCAACAGTCCCCCGTACAAGACCTTTGAATACATTGGCAAGTTCGCCGACTGCATCCAACAATACCACGGAGAACGGTTTTGTCCCCGTGTGACGAAGCAGACCTTTGACGACATGGTGCTGACCCTGATCGAGCCACCCTGCGGCAGCAACCTGTGCTTCCTGGATCCCTTGGACGCCGGTGCCGATGCGCCGCTGGTCTGTGTGGACAGTGGCTTTGCCTGCTACCGAATGGAAATGCAGCCGCTTTTGCACCGTCTCTTTCCCGATTGGGACGACCGCCGCCGGGTGCTGCTGCTGACCCATGGAGACGTGGACCACTGCGGTCTGGCCGATCTGTTTGACGAGGTATACGGCAGTGGACGTTGTCTGGAAAACTTCCAGCAGGAGCAAAAGGGACTGCCGGCCATCCGGGAAGAAAATCCCCTGCACGAACCATACGTCCGCATCAGCAAGCTGCTCACCGCCTACCTGACGCCGGACACTGCCCACTTCCATGCCTTTTCTGCACCACAGGGAGAAGGTGCGCTATCCGCTGGGGTACCGCTGGACATCGGTCCCTTCCACTTTGTGGCGTACGAAGGCCGTGGCGGTCACGTGGCTGGGGAAGTGATCTACCTGGATGGGGCACATCACCTGGCGTTCTCCGGCGATATATTCGTGAATCTGAAAGGCTTTACACCGGAACAAGCCCGGTTCAATCGCCTGGCGCCGTATCTCATGACCTCCGTGGACACCGATCCGACCCTTGCCAAAACGGAACGGGAAGCGTTCTTTTCCCTGCTCACGCCTGGCAAGTGGCAGATCTGCGGCGGACATGGTGCCCTTTCCACTTTGGATGTCGAATAAAAAAGCAGGATCTCCGTACCTCTTTTGGGGCACAGGAGATCCTGTTTTGGTATGTGTACTTTATTTTGCTTCGTACCAGTTCTCACCCATTCCGGCTTCGGCGGTCAGCGGAATGGCCAGTGCGGCGGCGTTTTCCATTTCCCGCACCAAGATCTCCTTGGCCTGCTCTGCGCAGTCACGGGACGCTTCTACGATCAGTTCGTCGTGTACCTGCATGATCAGGTGGGCGTCGATACCGGCTTCCGCCAGCGCTTTGTAGACCCGCAGCATGGCGATCTTGATCACGTCGGCGGCACTGCCCTGGATGGGGCTGTTCATGGCCACACGCTCGCCAAAGGCCTGTCTGGTCTTGTTTTTCATCGCCAGCTCCGGGATCCATCTGCGGCGGCCAAACATGGTGGTGGTGTACCCATTTGCCTTGGCTTCATCGATGGTGACCTTCAGATAGGTGCCAACCTTGGGATACGTAGCCAGATAGCTCTCGATGTACTGCCCTGCCTGCTTCCGGGAGATGTGCAGATCCTGGGACAGGGAGAAGTCGCCGATCCCATAGATAATCCCAAAGTTCACCGCCTTGGCACGACGACGCAGCTCCGGGGTGACCTCTTCTTCCGGCACGCCAAACACCTGGGACGCCACCTTGGTATGGATGTCCACGCCACTGCGGAAGGCCTCCTGCATGACGGCATCGCCTGCCAGATGGGACAACAGCCGCAGTTCGATCTGAGAATAGTCCGCATCGATCAGCACATGGTTTTCGTCCTCCGGAATGAAGTATTTCCGCAGCTCTCGACCCAGCTCCATGCGGATCGGGATATTCTGCAGATTGGGATCGTTGGAGGAAAGCCGTCCGGTGGCGGTACCGGTCTGGTTCAGCTGGGTATGGATGCGACCGTTTTTGTCGGCCAGCCGTGCCAGCGGTTCTCCATAGGTGCCACGCAGCTTGGCGATCTGCCGGTAGGACAAAATGTCGTCGATGATGGGGTGATAGGGACGCAGCCGTTCCAGGGTCTCCGCATCGGTGGAGTAACCGGTTTTGGTCTTCTTGCCGGCCGGAAGCTCCATTTCCACGAACAGCACCTCACCCAGCTGCTTGGGAGAGTTCACGTTGAAGTCGTGTCCGGCTGCTGCCCAGATGGCATCCAGCAAGCCGTTTTCCGCTTCCTGCAGTCGTCCGGCATACCACAGCACCCCTTCCACATCGATCTTGAAGCCGATTTGTTCCATGGACGCCAGCACCGTCGCCAAGGGCAGCTCGATGTCCCGGTACAGGGCATCCATCTTTTCCTCTGCCAACCGTGGCTCTGTCGCCTTGTACAGCTGCCAGGTGAACCATGCGGCCTCTGCAGTCGTAGGTTCCTCCGGGATGCTCCATTCGTAGGGTGCGCCTGCCACGTCCAGAGGATAGCTGTTCTTGCCCGGATCCAACAGGTAAGCCGCCAGCATGGTGTCGTACACACAGCGCTCACTGAGCTGCAGAGCATTGGTCTTTCGCAGCAGGGTCTTCAGGTCGTGGCAAATGAAGGGACGAGCCAGCACCACCTCGGCATTTCCACGAGTTTTCCACAGCTTTTCGCCATCGCAGAAGATCCAGCCGTCTTCTCCCATGGCCACAGCCAACGGCTTTTTCGGCAGCGCCTTTGGTTCCACATCCAGGATCGGTGGCAGCTCCAACCGGGGAATTTCCTTTTGTCCTTCCAGCACGCCAAATTTTTTTGCCATACCGGTGAATTCCAGGGTATTGCACAGCTCGATGAAGGCCTCTCTCTGGATCCCGGGATTCACCAGATCCGCAATGGTCTCTTTGAGCGGCACGTCCCGATGGATGGTCGCCAGCTCCTTGGACAGATACGCCGACTCCTTGCCTTCCAGCAGCTTGCGGCTGATGGACCGTGTGGCACCGCCAAAATCCGGATCCACGTACAGGTTGTCCAGATTGCCCCGGAGCGAGATCAGCTTCAGCGCCGTCTTTTCGCCAATGCCTTCCACGCCGGGAATGTTGTCGGAAGCATCGCCCATCAGTGCCTTCACGTCCACGAACTGTTCCGGAGAGATACCGTAATCGGTGCGGAACTGCAGAGGTGTGTACAGCACGTCCTCTTTGTTTTTCATCAGGACGATGGTGGTGCGTTCCGTGATGAGCTGCAGAGAGTCCCGGTCTCCGGTCAACAGATAGACCTCCATGTCGGCTTCTTCACCCATACGTGCCAACGTTCCCAGCACGTCATCCGCTTCCCAGCCGGGATATTCCAGTACGGGAAAGCCAAGGGCACTGGCAGCTTTTTTGGCGTATGGCAGCTGCAGGGCCAGTTCCTCCGGCATACCCTTGCGATTGGCCTTGTACCCATCGAACATTTCCTTCCGGAAGGTCGGTGCAGGTGTATCAAAGGCACAGGCCAAGTGGGTCGGTGCCAGCGCAGACATATGCTTGAATAAAATATTCATAAATCCAAAGACAGCGTTGGTGGGCAGGCCGGCAGCCGTTGTCAGATTGCGAATGCCGTAGAACGCCCGGTTCAAGATGCTGTTGCCGTCCAGGACTAGTAGCTTTTTCATATTTGTATACCTCACTTCTGAGAGAACTCATACGGATATATTATACCACAAAAGTCATCCTTTGGCACAGCTCACACAGAAATTTTACAATTCCCTATCATTATAGAAACACAATTTTTGTTTTATTCCCCTTCCGAATTTTGCCCTGCCATCGCTGCGTCACCAAAATGTAAACTTTCCCCGTATCCCCTTGTAATCGGGGCAACACCTGTGTATAATGATAGTAATCCAAGAAACATCCCCAAGGAGGATCTATTTATGCACCGGCGTATTGCCATATTCATGCTTCTTGCGCTGACACTGCTTCTGTTCACCGGCTGTCGTGCGTACAGCTTAACGGACGAGCTGCCACCGCTCATCGATCCCCAGACCCAGCTGCCCAAGGTAACAGCCATCTCTGTCACCCGTGCGTCCGATGGAGCCGTTGTGACCCTGACCGAAACGGCTGACCTGAACACCATGATGCTGCAGCTGGACGGGATCCGTGGTTCCAAGACCAAAGAGGAGCTGACCACCTTCACGAAGACCTACCCGATCCTGTACACCATCACCTTTTTCGTGGGTGACAGCACAGAGCCTGCACTGTACGTTTGCGGCACAGAGGAATTCTACCGCAGCGACTATAGCTGGCTGGCCGTCCGTGGTGGCGTGGATCTGTTGTATCTGGAAAGCTTGTTTGCCCAGCCGTAAGGATATTGTACAATTTCGTTTGATATCCAAAAACACAAAAAGGGGAGTGCCTTGCTCCCCTTTGTTTTTTTACGCACGTCGCAGCTCTTCCGCTTTGGCACAGATCCTGCGTGACAACGGATCATCTGCGGCAAGCCCGGCGATGCTTTCCAGCAGCTGTGCATCGGTTTGCGACTGCCGTAGCGCCTTCCATTTGGTCTCCTTGTCGCTGTCGTACAGCAGCATAGCGGCAGCGGTCTCCACCAGCACGGACGTGTCTTCCCCTTGTGCGGCAATGAGCTTCAAGGGACCTATGATCCGTTCCTCGGCACCCAGCTTCCGGTGTGGTTCACGGGCATTGCGCTTGGTGGTGTCCACGGTCGCCTGGTTGGTGAACTTGTCGCGGGACAGCTGCGCAAACTGTGCCTGGTCTTCCTCGGTGTAGCCAAAGACCTTGCACAGGACCCGATTCGTGGTGGCGTAGTTTCGATCCAGCTTTGCCAAGATTTCCGGATCGTTGGCGGCCTCGCCGTACACCGTGTAGCCCTTCAGCCAACCCAAATAGGCAATGATACAGCTGGCCGCATTGTAGGTGAACAGCTTCCGGGTCAGGAAATTGCCAAAGCCTTCCACCGGTGTGATGCTGGAAACCGGCGGTACATAGCCACCCAGCAGCTCCGCACTGCATTGCAGCTTCGGATAGTTTTCGCTGCGAATATCCAGTTCCTCGGCTTCGATGGTGGTGCAAAATACCGTGGCTTCGCTGACCATAAGCGCCGGTCTGCCCATGGCCTTTTTGAGTGTCTCGGACGGATGGGAAGCGTTCTCACAGGTGATGATCCGCACGTCGGTCTCCTGTGGCAGTCGTTCCTGCAGAGCCGCACCAACGTCCGCCAGATTCGTGCCACCAACGGACACAAAGATCAGCTCGATCCCGGAAAAGTCAGCCTTGTCCCAGGTGGTGATGGTGAAGTCCCGGACGAGCTGCTCTTCTCTTTTGCCGCCAAAAAAGTGTACAGCGAACTGTCCGGCGTTCTGCAGCTCTTGTACCAGAGCTTCGTTTTTGTCGATGAACAGGATGGGCTCACCAGCCTCGGCAAGCAGTCTGCCGATAAAGCCACGACCCGTTTTTCCTGCGCCAATGACGGCGATACGTGTGTTACCCATGGATCCAACCCCACTCCTTCATAAGTTCGATTTTTTCTTTGACCAGCTTTCCGATGGTGCCCTCCGGATCCAGTGAGCAGACCTTTGTCAGCACGGCGTCGATCCCCTCTTCGGTGCGCATCCGTACCAGCTCCTCTGCCGATGGGTCACCGGGCGACACATAATATATCGCAGCCGCAATGGAGATGCACAGGTGCTCCGGCAAAATACCGCAGTCCCACACCAGATTGGCGGAGCCTACCAACCGGTCGTCCTTTCCCAGCTTCCGCAGCGGATCTCTGGCATTTCGCTCGATGGTATCGATGATGGAACGGTCGTGGAGCTTCTTCCGGGACGTATCGGCAAAGGCAAGCTGTTCCTCCAGGGAAATGCCATGCTTCTTCGCCAAGGCCCGGGAGGTCTCGTCGTACACGCCTTCCAGCACCTGTTCGATACGGGGATCGTATGCCGCCTCACCCAGATCGGTAAAGCCCAGCAGTGCGCCTAAGAAGGACACCGTGCCATTGGCGGCGTTATAGGTGTAAAACTTTCGTTCCAGGAACCCGGCGAAATTGACCATGGGGCTCACGCACCGGATCTCCGGCAGTCCCGGCACCAGGTTGTCGCCATCCACCGGCATTTGCCAGAAATTGGAAACGTTCACCCACAGCGGATCCTTCTCCAGCTGCTCGGCACCAGGCTCGATGCCGGAACGCATGATAACCGCTTCGGCAAAACCCACGTGCTCGTTCAGGTAGGTCCGATCCGCATCCGACAGCGCCGCACGAACACCGGTCTGCAGGATCGTCGCCGGCTTCTTCCAGTTTTCGCAGGTGATGACGTTGAGGTTTTTTTCCGGATACAGTGCTGCCTTCCGTGCGATGCCCTCGGTCAAAAACGGCACGACCTCACCCAGATTCTTACCGCCAACTGCCGTGAACACCACATCCGCTTCCGCAATGGCTTGTACGATGGCTTCCTTTTCGCCAAAGGACAGCGCATGGACATTTTGCACCACGCAGTTTTCGCCGGTGTTGCCCATGACGTTGACCGTGTACTGACCACGCTCGTTGATCTTTTCCACCAGTGGCTCGTACTTTTCTACAAAGGTAAAGGGAATGCCGGAGAGATACAGGATATGTCCCACGAACCCTCTGGCGATCTTCCCTGCACCGAATATCACTGAGCTCATATTTTTACTTCCTTCTTATAACATCTGAAAATTCTCACGCAGCGCCGGGTACAACGACATATAAATCTGGAACCGATGCCGCAGGAACGTCGTCCACGTAGGCTCCGGCTGGAACACCTGATTCTCCCGCACATACAACCGGATCGCTTCTGCCGGGTCCTTTGCCGCTCCACAGCCGATGGCAGCCCACATAGCACCACCCAAGGCAGAGGCTTCTTTTTCTATGGTGCTGACCACGGGGATCCCGAACAGCGATGCCTTCAGCCGGTTCAAAAAAGCGTCCTCCGATGCACCGCCACCCACTAGCAGCTTGGTCTTGGGCGCCGTATCGTGCATGGTCTGGTAGATGTGGTAAATGCTGAACGCCACGCCTTCCAACACGCTATAGGCCAAGTCCTCCTTCGTGCAGTCCCCTTGGATGCCAAAATAGACGCCACGGGCATGGCCGTCCCAAATGGGTGCCCGTTCTCCGTTTACGTAGGGCAAGAAGATCGGTGCGTCCTGCTTTGGCTCCGTCAGCGACTGGATCGTGTCCATACCGAAATTGCGGATGGCAAAGCTCAGCGACGGACCAGAGGAAGCCGTAACGCCGTACAGCACGTTGGTGTCCAGGTAGGGGCTCACCACCAGTGGGGTACGCAGATCGGTGACACTATCCTGCAGGATCCCTATGTGTTCGCTGGTGCCGGTCACGTCAAAGGCAACGGATGGCGCCCCAACGCCCAGTCCCAGCATACCGGTGTAAAAATCGTTGCAGCCACAGTACACCGGTATGCCCTCCGTAAGCCCGGTTTTCTCGGCGGCGTCTCGTGTGATCCTTCCGACCAAACCGGACGGCTCGATCAGTGGCGGCAGATTCTCTTCGGTGATGCCCAGCTTTTGCAGAAAATATCCACTGTAGTATCCGTCCGGATGGGCCAGGCCACGCATGGAGCAGGTGTCCGTGACAAACTGTCCGGTCAGCAACCAGCCGATATATTCCTTGGGCTGACAGATCCGGCGTGGGTGTCCGGCATAGGTGCTGCCCCATTGGTCCACGATATACCGGATCCGGGGCAGCGGATAGGAGCGAATGGACGGCTGCGGCATACCGATCTCTCGATAGAAGGTCTCCGGCGTGTCCTCGGCTTGCCAGGCAGCACATTCTTCGTCTCCCACCGGATCATACCAATGGATGGGCGTCGGTATTCCTTCGATCAGATACGTGCCCACCTGCGACGACAGTCCTATGGCACACACCTGGGTCAGGTCCATTTCCCCCAGCAGCGCAAACAGTGCCGCACCCCAGCCAGCCGGGTCACGAGAGATGTAGGTCTTCCCGTGCCGCTTGGTGGTGCCGTCCGGGGTGATGGTCAGGGCTTTGATGGACGAGGTGCCCAGGTCGATGCCCAATACAGCGTTTCTCATACGTCAAAATGGTACAGGGCTTTGACAAATCCAGCCGGACGATGCTTGACCATGTCCAGACCCTTTTCGTATTCGTCTAGGGTGATGTGCTCGGACAGGAAGGGCTTTACGTTCACCATGCCATCCTCCATCAGATCCAACGCCAGCTTCAGGTGGTTCCAGTTGTTGCCGGCGCCTACGAAGCGGATATTGTTCACATGGATGTCGTCGATGCGGATGTTCATGATCTTGCCACGGCCGTAGCCAGCCAATGCCATGGTGCCGCCTTTTTTCGTCAGCGCAATGCCTTCCTGGATGCACTCCTCCATACCGGTACAGTCGATCACCACGTCATAGCCTTCGGGACAGATCGTCTTGCCCACAGCAACGATGTCCTCTTCTCCGGCGACCACGGTACGATGGGCACCTCTTTCTGCGGCGATCGCCAGTCGATCCTTTGCCAGGTCGCAGACCGTGATCTTCCGCAGACCCATGACCCGGCAGATCTCCAGCATACACAGGCCAATGGAGCCGGCGCCCAGGATCAATGCCGTTTGTCCGAACATCGCACCGGTCTTCTTCATGGTGCCGATGGCTACGCCCATGGGTTCGCACAGGGCCGCTTCGTCAAAGGAGACGGTCTCCGGGATCTCGTACAGACCATAGGCAGGCACGCACACATATTCCGCATAGGCGCCGTTCTGTTTGAAGCCGATCTCCTTGAACGCTGTGCAGTACCGCCAGTTGCCGCTCCGACAGGCATCACAGGTGCAGCACACCACATCGTTGGAGCCAATGACTCTCTTGCCGATCCAGTGGGCATCCACGCCTTCTCCCACAGCATCCACCACGCCGCTCCACTCATGACCGGGGATCAGCGGATAGTTGGCTGCGATCCGTCCTTCAATGGCTTCCAGGTCGGTGGCGCAGATGGCACAGGCCGCTACCTGGACTCTGACAAAATTTTTCTCCGGCTCCGGGATCGGCACGTCCTTGACCTGCAGCACGCCGGGCTTCTCGATCACAACAGCTTTCATGTTCTCTATTTCCTTTCGTTGATCATTTACAGTACAGCATTCTCTCGCCGGGTCGGAACATATGATACCGCAACTTGCTATGCCACACAGCGTTTACAAAGTCACTGGCCGGCAGACCGTTGTTGCTATACAGATCGTAGTGCAGAGGAATGAGCAGCTCGGCACCAACCTTTTCCGAAAGCACCACGGCTTCCTCTGCCGTCAGGTTGCCGATGATATCGTCTTCGTACCGCTTGAAGTAGCTGCGGCCATTCACCGGCAGGCACATCACGTCTGCGTGCCCGATCGCTTCCACCAGACCGTCGTACATACAGCAGTCGCCACCGTGGAACACCGTAGTGCCACCTCCAAAGGTGAACCGGAAGCTCAGCTCTGCGTAGCCAAGATCGGTGGGGTGCAGCTCCTCATGGGCCGCCGGAATGCCCACAAAGGAGAAGGTTGGCAGCTCGTACACCTTGCCAGCATCCACGGGCAGGATCTGTTTTTCCGATACACCCAGCTTGGTCAGCTCTTCAGCAAAGGCACGGGACGCCACGAACTGCAAAGACGGATTCTCCTTCGCCAGCACCGGAATGGTCCAGGGGTCGGTGTGGTCGTAGTGGCTATGGGTGCAGAACACATAGTGCAGCTCCGGTGCCAGCTGGGCCGGTGTCACGGGAGACGGATAGTTTCTTTGCCAATGGACGGTGTCGGTGGAGCAATTTTTGTCTACGTAATCGGTCAGGTATGGATCGATGGCGATGCGGCAGCCCATGTGATCCAGCACGATGGACTCCTGTCCCAGATACCAGATCCCCAACAAAGACCTGGCATCGGCAGGCATAGCGGTCATATGAAACATAGGGTATTCCTCCATGAAAGTGATAAACGGATCCTTCTACATCGTGGCAGCACAAAGGCTAAAAATACCGCCACGTCCTCTTGACAATTATAACATTCTGTGGTATGATTGTCAAGACAGAATCGGTGAACAGTACAAAAACATTGGTCTTGCTTCTACGTGTCCCATGCTGTCTAAAACAATTGTTTACGAAACAAGACCCAAAGGAAGGTATACATATGGAATATGTAACATTGAACAACGGCGTACAAATGCCCAAGGCTGGCTTTGGTGTGTACCAGATCGACCCGGCCGATTGCGCCAGATGTGTTCGAGATGCTATCGAGGTGGGCTACCGCTCCATCGACACGGCGCAAAATTATCAAAACGAAAAAGAAGTCGGCGATGCCATCACCAGCTGTGGACTGCCCCGTGAAGAGCTCTTTCTCACCACGAAAATCTGGGTGTCCAATGCCGGATACGAAAAGGCAAAGGAATCCCTCCGGGTCTCCATGGAAAAGCTGCAGACAAGCTATGTGGACCTGGTGCTGATCCATCAACCCTTTGGCGACTACTACGGTACCTGGCGTGCGCTGACCGAAGCGTACAAGGCAGGGCTTGTCCGGGCCATCGGTGTCTCCAACTTCTACCCGGACAGACTGGTGGACTTCTGCAAGTGGAACGAGGTTATGCCGGCAGTGAACCAGGTGGAGACCCATGTGTACCAGCAGCAGGCCAAGGCCCATGAGATCATGCAGAAATACGGTATCGTACACGAAAGCTGGGGGCCTTTTGCGGAAGGTCGGAAGGGGCTGTTCCAGGATCCCACGCTGCAGAAGATCGCCGACAAGCACGGTCGCACGCTGGCCCAGGTGGCACTGCGGTTCTTGGCACAAAACGACATTGTGATCATTCCCAAGTCGGTGCGTAAGGAACGCATGGTGGAAAACCTCGATGTATTTGACTTCACGCTGGACGAAGACGACATGACTGCCATCCGTGCTCTGGACCAAAAGGAAAGCTGCTTCTTCTCCCACTACGATCCGGACATCGTGGATATGATCATCAATATTCCGTAAAATATATGCTGCAAAAATGATCCCTTACGCCAAGAACATTCCGTTTTCAGCGGATTTGTTCCGGCGTAGGGGATCTTTTGTTGTATAGCTTTAGTCGTTCTGCTGGGATGCAAAATCGGATCTGATCTTGTCCAGCTTTTCCAGTGCGGAGGGTTTCTATTGGCATAGGAGGCACGGCATAGCTGAGGACATCGGAGAACAGCAGGTTGGTGCGCTGGTTGCTGTAGGCCGGTATCATCGATTCTTTCAGCAGCGAAGCAAACAATAAAAAATACCCTCCGGCAACGGGCGTCACCAAAGGGTATAACAGAAACACAATTTCCAGAGATCAATACAGCAGGTTCGTGTAGATGTAATACACGGCAAACAGCACGCTGGCGATCACCATCACAGACAGGATCATGACCAGGGTCAGGTACCGGTACAGCAGCACGATGGCGAACAAATACAGGCACAGAGCAAAGGTCATAGCAGGGGTCATGGGCTGCTTGCGTGTGTCCACCTTCTTCACCAGCGACCACACAAAGTAGGCAGCCGATGCGGCGAAGAGGACGCCAAACACCCAGGTCAGCCAGGGACAAACATCGAATACAAACGTATACTCTCTTGTGGAGTCTCCGCGGACAAAGTCCAGCAGGCTGCCGATGATGATATCCGCCACCAAAATGATCAGGATGCGCAGAGATACCACTTGCACAGCTTCCTCTCGCGACAGCTTGGTACCGTTATCCCGGTTCGTTTGCAGGATCGAATTATGCTTTGCCATATCCATTATCTTGTGACCACATCGTTGGGTGTGATGGGTCTGCTCCTTTCCCGTGAGAACAATTTCAATTGATATATTCGTGCAGTTTTATCATAGCTCGTACGCCGCCGATAGACAGGACAGAACGAACAGCGCTGCGGTCTCTGTGCGCAGGATCCGTCGTCCCAGCCCACACATAGCAAGACCGCTTTCCTTGGCCGCCGCTGCTTCCTCCGGTGAAAAGCCACCTTCCGGTCCTACAAATACGGACACAGTCTCAGGCGCTTCTACCTGTCGGTATAGTGTCGGCAACGGAAGGGTACCTTCGCCTTCGTAGCAAAACAGTGCCAGGTCTGCCGTGGCTGCTTGCTTGGCTGCCTCTCGAAAGGGCATCGGCAGGGCAACGGTGGGAACGATCCCACGACCGCACTGCTTGGCCGCTTCTTCGGCGATCTTCTGCCAGCGTTCTGTTTTCTTTTTGGCGTCCTTTTCGTCCAGCTTGACTACGGCTCGACTGGTAGCCACCGGTACAATGGTGGTCGCACCCATCTCCACAGCCTTCTGGATCACGGTCTCCATTTTGTCCCCTTTGACCAGCGCCTGGTACACTGTAGCTTTGTACGGCGGTTCGGTATCGGCCTCATGGGTTTCTATGACCTCTATCAGCACCGTTTCGCCGCAAGCGGTCACTTCCCCTTGGTACACGATCCCCAAGCTGTCACAGGCCACAAGACGCTCTCCCAGTCGTGTCCGGAGAACATGGGTGATATGATGGGCATCGTTTCCGGTGATCCGGACATACTGTTTGTCGCCGTCCCAAAAGACGTTTGCAGGGTCAATAAAAAATCTGGGCATAGTTGTCTCCCGCCAAAAATCACATTCCACTGTCAGGATACCATGATATTATACACTAAAAAATTGATTTTGTCAAATGCTTTCTCCGGTTTTTTCCTGTTTTTTCCGATTTCACGCTATAATTTACATTTTCGTTACAATTGCAACGCCATCTCCGTGAGACTTAGTCACCGCCGCAGCAGGTCAGAACTGCAGCGCTCAGTGGGTCTTGGTCACGGCTGCTGCATACCAACCGTTCTCACGCCGGTCGTCGATGACGGTGAAGCCAGCCTGGTTCAGCGCTGCCACCGTTTCTTCGGCTCGCTCTAAGATGATGCCGGAGACGATCAGCACGCCGTCCGGTGCCATGTAGTCGCCGATGTCCGGTGCTAAGCGAATGATCACGTCAGCCACGATATTGGCACAGGCCACCTGGTAGCCGCCTTCCACCTTTTCCGTTTGCTTCAGCAGGTCCGACACGGCGCACTTGACATTGGGCGTATGGTTCAGCTGGGTGTTTTCCACAGCCACCTTTACGGCCTGAGGGTCGATGTCGCAGGCAAAGCACTGTGCCGCACCCAGCTTGGCCGCACAGATCGCCAGGATCCCGGAGCCGCAGCCTACGTCCAGCATGGTGCAGCCGGGCTTGGTGTACTGCTCCAACAGGGCAGCACACAGTCTAGTGGTCTCGTGGGTACCGGTGCCAAAGGCCATACCGGGATCCATCAGCACGGTGATCTCGTGGGGTTCCGGGTCATAAGTCTCCCACACCGGCACGATGACCAGCTTGTCACCGGTGTGGATGGGCTTGTAGTACTGCTTCCAGGAGTCGGCCCAATCCTCTTCCTTGACGCCGGTCTGGGTCACCTCTGCTTCGATCTGCAATTCCTGCAAACGGCCTTTGATAAAGTGGAGACTTTCGGCAGGGGATTTGATCTCCGGGATGAACACGGACACAGCGGCTGTGGTGCGGTCGGCTTCCAGGATGGTCTCGTCGATCAGGTCACCGTACACGCCGTCCAATTCTTTATCCACATCGGAATAGTCCTCGATCATCAGCCCGTTGTCCACCATGCTCATGACGCTGGTCACGGTGTCCAGATCCTCCACCTTGCAGGTCACCTTGATCTGGATCCAGTTCTGGTTATCAGTCATTTTTCTATCCTCTCGATCGTTTTATGGGGATCACTCTTTGTCCTTCTTGAAGAATTTCTTGAAGAAGTTGGTGCGCTTGGAATAGTTCCCTTCTCCGCAGGATTCGGCAAACTTTTCCAGCAGTTCCTTCTGTTCCCGGTTCAGTCCCTTGGGCACTTCCACTACAACTGTCACATACAGGTTGCCACGACCACGGCTATTGACCCGCTGTACGCCCTTGTCACGCAGGGTGAAGACGGTGCCGGTCTGGGTGCCTTCGGGGATCTCTAACTTCTGTGTGCCTTCCAATGTGGGGATCTCGATCTCGGCCCCCAGGGTCGCTTCTGCGTAGGTGATGGGCTCTTCCAAGTACAGATCGTAGCCGTCCCGTTCGAATACGGCATGGGGACGTACGGAGATCACGATGTTCAGGTCGCCCGGTCCACCGCCGTTTATGCCGTCACTGCCCTGTCCACGAAGCCCGATCTGCTGCTCATCGTCGATACCGGCTGGGATGTTCACTTCCAGCTTCTTGTTGACTCTGGTGAAGCCTGTGCCCTTACAGCCGCTGCAGGGAGTCTCCACGATCTTCCCGGTACCGCCGCAATGGTCGCACTGCTTCCGGGTCTGCATCAGGCCCATCATGGTGCGCTGCTGGACAGTCACATACCCGGTACCACGGCAATGGTCACAGGTCTTGGGCGAGGTTCCCTTGGCAGCACCGGAGCCACCGCAGTCTGCGCACTTCTGCACCTTCTGGTAGGTGATCTCCTTCTTGCAGCCGAACACCGCTTCTTCAAAGGTCAGGGTCAGGCGCACCGTAATGTTGTTGCCACGTACCGGCCCGTTCCGTCTGGCAGAACCACCGCTGCCGCCGAAGAAGCTGGAAAAGATATCGTTGATATCGAATCCAAAATCGCCGAAGCCCCCAAAGCCTGCACCGCCGCCGGAAGCCGGGTCAAAGGCTGCGTGCCCGTATTGGTCGTATTTTGCTTTTTTATCCGGATCGGACAGCACGTCATAGGCCTCGTTCACTTCCTTGAAGTGGGCCTCTGCGTCTGCGTCTCCGGGGTTCATGTCCGGGTGATACTTTTTGGCAAGCTGACGATACGCCTTTTTGATGGTCGCATCATCTGCCGATTTGTCCACACCCAGGACTTCATAATAGTCTCGTTTCTCTGCCATCGCTTCTATGCCTCGTTCTATCCGTATGCATACAAACACGGGCGGAGTTGATGTCACGCCTTCTCCGCCCTGTATCTGCATTATGATTTAAAATTAGTTATCGCTCTTGTCTTCGAAATCGGCGCTGTAGTAGGTGCCGTCATTGCCCTGCTGCGGACCTGCATTGGGATCAAAGCCCTGTGCACCGGGATTCTGACCGGCGCCCTGCTGCTGTGCATACATCTTCTCAGCGATGGGATAGAATGCCTTTTCCAGCGCTTCGGTATCGGCCTTGATGGCATCCAGATCGTCACCCTTTACGGTTTCCTTCAGCTTGTCGATGGCAACACGAACGGCGTTCTTTTCATCGTCGGTAGCCTTGTCACCCAGTTCGTTCAGGCTCTTTTCGCTCTGGTAGATGGTGGATTCGGCTCTGTTCTTCAGCTCGATAACTTCCTTCTGCTTCTTGTCTGCTTCAGCAAACTTTTCGGCTTCGTGAACGGCCTTATCGATGTCTTCCTTAGACATATTGGTGGAAGAGGTGATGGTGATGTGCTGTTCCTTGCCGGTGCCCTTGTCGGTAGCAGAAACGTTTACGATACCGTTGGCATCGATGTCAAAGGTGACCTCGATCTGCGGTACGCCACGAGGAGCGGGTGTGATGCCGTCCAGAATGAATCTGCCCAGGGTGGTATTGCCGGCAGCCATGTCTCTTTCGCCCTGCAGCACGTGGATCTCAACAGAGGTCTGGCCGTCCGCAGCGGTGGAGTACACCTGGCTCTTCTTTACGGGGATGGTGGTGTTCCGGTCGATGATCCGGTTGAACACGCCGCCCAGGGTCTCGATACCCAGAGACAGAGGCGTTACGTCCAGCAGCAGCAGGTCCTTTACATCGCCGCCCAGAACGCCGCCCTGGATAGCCGCACCGATGGCAACGCATTCGTCGGGGTTGATGCCCTTGAAGGGTTCCTTACCGGTGAAGGACTTGATGGCGTCCTGTACAGCAGGGATTCTGGTGGAACCGCCGACCAGCAGCACCTTGTCTACCTGAGAAGCGCTGATACCGGCGTCACGCAGTACCTGGTTGATGGGATCGATGGTGGCCTTTACCAGGTCCGCAGTCATGTCGTTGAACATGGCTCTGGTCAGAGTAGCGTTGAAGTGCTTGGGACCGGTAGCGTCTGCGGTGATGAAGGGCAGGTTGATCTCGGTGGTGGTCATGCCGGACAGCTCGATCTTTGCCTTTTCCGCAGCGTCCTTCAGTCTCTGCAGCGCCATCTTGTCCTTGCGCAGGTCGATGCCGCCGTTTTCCTTGGCGAAGGATTCTGCGATCCAGTCCATGATCCGTGCGTCGAAGTCGTCGCCACCCAGCTTGTTGTTACCAGCGGTAGCCAGCACTTCGAACACGCCGTCGGAGATCTCCAGCAGAGATACGTCGAATGTACCGCCGCCCAGGTCATAGATCATGATGCGCTGTTCGTTTTCCTTATCCATACCGTAAGCAAGTGCAGCTGCGGTAGGCTCGTTGATAATACGCTTTACATCCAGACCGGCGATCTTACCGGCGTCCTTGGTGGCCTGGCGCTGCGCGTCGGAGAAGTAGGCCGGCACGGTGATAACGGCTTCGGTGACGGTGGTGCCCAGATATGCCTCTGCGTCTGCCTTCAGCTTCTGCAGGATCATAGCGGAAATTTCCTGGGGCGTGTACTTCTTGTCGTCGATGGACACGTTGTAGTTGTGACCCATTTCCCGCTTGATGGACATGATGGTCCGGTCGGGGTTGGTGATGGCCTGTCTCTTGGCAACCTGGCCGACCATTCTTTCGCCGGTCTTGGAGAAGGCGACCACAGAAGGTGTGGTTCTGGCTCCTTCGGGGTTCGGAATAACGGTGGGTTCGCCGCCTTCAAATACGGCCACGCAAGAGTTTGTCGTACCTAAATCTATACCAATGATCTTTCCCATAATGCTTGTTCCTCCAAAAAATGTTTCAGTATGAATGTATGTGATATTTTTGTATATCCGTTTGTGTGGTGTGATCGTATGTCAGCGTTAGTTCGCTACCTTGACCATGGCGTACCGGATCACACGGTCTTCGTAGAGGTAGCCGCTTTGTAGTACGTCTACGATCTCGTTTTCGCCGTATGCGTCGTTTTCCTCGTGCATCACAGCGTTGTGGTAGGTGGGATCGAAGGTCTCTCCGGCAACACCCACCGGCTTGATGTGCAGCTTCTCCAGGGTATCCGGCAGCTTGTCCAGGATCTGCTTCACACCCTCTGCATAGCTCTGCGCATCTCCGTTGCCATACTTGGCTGCGTACTGCAGGTTGTCGATGATGGGCAACAGTCCCGTCAAGGTATCTGCCACTGCTTCCCCGTACACGCCATCCTTTTCCTTCTGGGCTCTCTTGCGGAAGTTGTCGTATTCGGCAGCCAGACGCATATATTTGTCGTTGGCTTCGGCGCTCTTCTGCTTTTCGGCATCCAGTGCCTTCTTCGTTTCTTCCAGCTCAGCCTTCAGCTTTTTCACGTCAGCCTTTTTTTCTTTTTCCTTCTTGCCCTTTTCAGCAGAATTCTCTGCAGCAGTTGAATCTGCGGCAGATGTATCTGCGGCAGATGTATCTGCAGTTGCCTCGGTGTCCTGCGCTTCGGGTTCTGCAGCCGCATCCGCTGTCTGTGCTTCTGTTTCCGGGATCTTGGTTTCTTTTTCGTCCGTCATTTGGTTCTCCTGTTATCTCTCTCCTGCATCAGGATCCTGATTTTGGTTTCGTGGTGGGTGCGCCCCATCGTCCAGTATGCCAGCAACGCCGCTGGACAAGGAATCGATGGTGGCAATGACCCGTTTATAATCCATTCTGGTGGGACCGATGATGCCGATGACCCCCACGGGCGTGCCGTTTTTGCGGATGGTCTTGAACACCAAGGTGGAATTGTCCATGATCTCCACCAGATTTTCTCTACCGATATAAATGTGCAGCTTTTCTTTTTCTGTGTCTTCCACGTCACTCTGCCCGGCTTCTTCGGACAAAATGCGCACCAGCTCGTCCTTTTGCTCGAACATGGCCAGCATCTCTTTCAGTCTGTCCATATCGTAGTATTCCGGATAGGACAACAATTTATTGATGCCTTCAAACCGAATTTCGCCACCGTCGAAGCTGGTGATGGTCTCGCACACGCCCTTGATCACGGGAGAGACCAAGAAGTCATAGGCACCCATGCGCTTTTCCATTTCCATCAGCAGGGGCATATTGATCTCTTCGGCGGTCTTTCCGGCGGCGCATTCGTTCAGCACCATGGCAAGTCGTGCGCCAGCCTCTGTATTCACGGGGCTTTGGCTGCGGATCCGGCGGGTCTTGATGGTCTGCCCGATGACCATGATCAGCACCAGGGTATAATCATCCAGCCGCATGAGCTCGAACCGGTCTACGGTGATCCGCTGGATCCGGGGACGCAGTGCCATGGCGGTGTAATTGGTCATCCGTGCTGCCAGACGCATGGCGTTTTGCAAAATGGCATCCAGCTCGGTCTGCTTGGTCTGGGCCAGCCGCTTCAGCTCCGCCAGCTCGTTCTGGGTCATGTTGTAGCGATCCACCAGGGAATCCACGTAGAAGCGATAGCCTACCTCAGATGGGATCCGACCGGCCGATGTGTGGGGCTGTTCCAGAAATCCCATGTCTTCCAGCTCGGCCATTTCGTTCCGTATGGTAGCAGACGAATAGGCGATCTGCTTATTTTGGGTCAGGAACTTGGAGCCCACCGGCTCGCCGTTTTCGATATGGGCATCGATGATGGCTTTTAGAATGAGTTTCTTTCGTTCGCTCAGCACTGTTCTATCTTCTTTCAACCTCTTCACCTCCCCTGTACGGATTTGCTCCGGAGGTTGACTTTGCGTTCTTTTCTTGCTGCATTTAGCACTTGACTTCACCGAGTGCTAAATTCTGCTATAAGATTACCATTTTGCGGCTTTCAATTCAACAGGATATTAAATACGATTTGTTAAATAATTGTGAACAACAAAAAGGCAGGCGACCGTTCCCAGGAAAACCTGTCTTTTTGACGATTATGATTCGATTTATACACGCTTTTTACGGCGTTTTGCCCAAGCCAATCCACAACCGGACAACAACAGAATCCCATAGATCTCGATGGTTTCTCCTGTCGGCGGTGCGTGCTCGATGGTCTCTTTGGCAAGCTCGCTATCCGACCAGCTCTCGGTCGCAAGGGTGCCCGTTTTAGCAGTGTACCCGGTACCATTGACAATGTAGATCTCCTCCACTGCGGCAGAAGCATTGCGGATCCCAAACCCACGCTCTCCTGCTGCGATGCGCATAATGGAGTCTCTCTGTACGGTACAGGTGGCGTTTCCGGCGGTCAGCGTGATGGCGTGCACCAGGCCGTTCTCCACCGGGATCTGCACGTAGATGGTCTCGCCGTTTTGGATCTTCTTCCGGATCGCCTCGTCCGGGTCGTCGAAATCATCGATGGTCCCGTTGGCTCGAAATACGGCGGCGGAAATATTGGACGGCTCCTCACCCCAACAGGTCAAGAGAAACGCCAGATATCCGTTAGAAGCAGTAATATCGGTGAACCGAAAGGCAAACTCGATGGTGTGGGTGTCCGTCCAGGTGGTGTCCGGCAGCAAGGCGTAAGCTCTGCGATCGTCGGCCGTATGGATGCCCATGGCTTCGTTTTCCACATCGATCCATGCGTTGCCCACCGTGGCACTGCCAAGCACCACACCGGCGGCGTTCACGGTATCCACATCCGAAAAATCCTGGTGATACAGCACTTCGCCGTTGGGTATCTCACCGGCCAAAGCGGTCCCGGTCAAGCCAAACAGCACGGCGACAACAGCCAGCGTACACATCCAAGCGAGTCTTCTTCGACACGTCCTCATCAAAGTCCCTCCGATCTCACACACTGTCACGATCCAAATCTACACAAGTATATTATACGATTTTCACACGCATTCGTCAAGTAGATTTGTGAACTTTTTTCGACTTTTTTTGAGACAGCGTCAAAAGCAAGAAAGCCCTGGCGCCATGGTCAGAGCTTTCTTTGTATATTCGTTTATAGAATATTTTAGAATTAGTGAATGATGAAGCGTTCGGTGTCCTTGTCGAACAGGTGAACACGGGTCATATCCAGAGCCACGTTTACGATGTCACCGGCACGAGTGGTGGAACGAGCAGATACACGAGCGGTCAGAGAAGTTTCTTCGGAAACCAGGTACAGATAAATTTCAGCACCCATAAGCTCGGTAACTTCTACGTCGCATTCGATCACGGAGTCGGACATAGCCTTCAGAGAAGCAGCGTCGTCGTGGATACATTCGGGACGAACACCGGCGATCACTTCCTTGCCTACGTAGTCCTTCAGAGCCGGGTCAGCAGCCTTTTCAGCGGGCAGCTTCAGGCTGTTGGTACCGAAGGTGATGTAGTAATCTTCACCCTTCTTATCCAGTACGCAGTTGATGAAGTTCATCTGGGGCGTGCCAATGAAGCCTGCAACGAACAGGTTTACAGGAGAATCGTACAGGTTCTGAGGAGTATCTACCTGCTGGATCAGACCGTCCTTCATAACAACGATACGGGTAGCCATGGTCATAGCCTCTACCTGGTCGTGGGTTACGTATACGAAGGTGGTACCAACTCTCTGGTGGATCTTGGTCAGCTCGGTTCTCATGGCTGCTCTCAGCTTAGCGTCCAGGTTGGACAGAGGCTCGTCCAGAAGGAATACCTTGGGGTTACGAACCAGGGCACGACCCAGAGCAACTCTCTGCTTCTGACCACCGGACAGAGCCTTGGGCTTTCTATCCAGCAGGTGGGTGATGTCCAGGATACGGGCAGCTTCTTCAACACGACGCTTGATCTCTTCCTTGGGGGTCTTGCGCAGCTTCAGACCGAATGCCATGTTATCGAACACGGACATATGGGGATACAGAGCGTAGTTCTGGAACACCATGGCGATGTCTCTGTCCTTAGGAGCTACGTCGTTGACCAGCTTATCGCCGATGAACAGTTCACCTTCAGAGATTTCTTCCAGACCAGCGATCATACGCAGGGTGGTAGACTTACCACAACCAGAGGGACCTACCAGGATCAGGAATTCCTTGTCCTTGATCTCCAGGCAGAAGTCGGATACGGCTGTAACGCCGCCGGGATATTTCTTGTAAATGTGCTTCAGAGATAAGCTTGCCATTCTAAATGATCCTCCTTGGATATTTAACGCATAATTTTTATATAGGAACCGGACAGAGATGCCAGGTGACACTCTGCCACTCGTTTTTCTGAGCTATATTGTACCAGATTTTTCGGGATTTTGAAAGCGTTTTTTTTACCGAAATTTGTTTTTTATCTTTGTGCAACCTGCACACGCCAAAGGCTCGTTCTCGTGGTCTTGCACTTTAGCAGGCGAACTGCTTCTTAATTTTATTAAGATTTGCAGATCCTGCGCAGGCCGATGCGTCCCCGTTCCCGGTCGATCTGCACCACCTGCACCTGGATCACGTCTCCCACCGCCACCACCTGGGACGGATGCTGGATATAGCGGTCGGAAAGTGCGGAGATGTGTACCAGTCCGTCCTGGTGGATGCCAATGTCCACAAAGGCGCCGAAGTCCACCACGTTGCGCACCGTGCCGGTGAAGATCTGCCCTTCCGTGATCTCGTCCAGGGTCATGACCTTTTCCCGCAGCACCGGAGACGGCAGTGTGTCTCGGATGTCCCTGCCCGGCTTTTCCAGCTCGCCGATGATATCCGTCAGGGTCGGCACACCACAGACAAGCGCTCCTGCCAGCGTGGACAAGCCCACCTTTTCTGCCTTTTGCCGCAGATCCCCAAGACCACCCAGACCTATGTCCGCTTCCGTGTATCCGAACCGGTCACACAGCGCCTTGGCTATGGCGTAGGATTCCGGATGCACACCGGTGTTGTCCAGCACTTCTGCGGAACCGGGCACACGGAGAAAGCCTGCCGCCTGTTCGTAGGTCTTTGCCCCAAACCGCGGCACCTTTTTCACGTCCGCACGACTGGCGAACCGTCCGTTTTCTTCCCGGTATTTGACGATGTTTTTCGCCGTGGTCTTGTTCAGTCCGGCGATGTAGGAAAGCAAGGCTGGGGAGGCTGTGTTCAGATCCACGCCAACGGCGTTGACGCAGTCCTCCACCACACCGGAAAGGGCCTCTGCCAACCGGGTCTGCCGCATATCGTGCTGGTACTGCCCCACACCAATGGAGCGTGGCTCGATCTTCACCAGCTCCGCCAAGGGATCCTGCAGTCTGCGTCCAATGGATACGGCACTGCGCTCGGTCACGTCCAGGTCGGGAAACTCTGCAGCGCCCAGCTCCGACGCCGAATACACCGATGCGCCTGCCTCTGACACGATGCTGTATTGCACCTTGTGGTCGGCTGCACCAATGGTCTCTGCGATAAACTGTTCGCTTTCGCCGGAGGCTGTGCCGTTGCCGATAGCCACCACATCCACATGGTATCTTTGGATCAGCCCCAGGACGGTCTTTTTGGCTTCTGCGACCTTTTCGTGGGGCTTGGTGGGATAGATCACAGCGGTGTCCAGCACGGCTCCGGTGGGAGACAGCACCGCCAATTTGCAACCGGTACGATAGCCGGGGTCAAAGCCCAATACCGTCTTGCCACGAAGCGGTGGTGTCAACAGCAGATTTTTTAGGTTCATGGCGAAGTTGCCGATAGCGCCTTCCTCGGCCTGTGCCGTCAGCTCACCACGGAGCTCTCGTTCTATGGACGGTGCCAGCAGTCGGTCGTATCCATCCGCAATGGCTTCACGGAGCAGCTGCTTGGCATATCCGTCTCCCTCTCGCCGCAGCACCTGGTTGGCCATGGCGTGCAGAAGCAGGTCTCTGTCCACCTGTACGGTCACACGCAGTGCCTCTTCCCGTTCCCCACGATTGATGGCAAGCACCCGGTGAGATGGGATCTTGGCAAGTGGCTCCACGTGGTCGGCGTATCCGGCGTAAGGGGACGTGCGTGGATCGGCGGTCAGCACCGTGGCGATCTGTCCCCGGCGATAGGTCAGCTCTCGTGCGATCCTGCGATTCTCCGGCGCATCCGTCACCAGCTCGGCCAAAATATCCTTGGCACCCTGTAGGGCCTGTTCTGCGCTCTCCACGCCTTTGTCCGGTGCGATGTAGTCCTTGGCGATCTCCGGCAGGCTGGGCTTATAAAACTTTTTTTGATCAAGGATCAGCAGTGCCAACGGTTCCAGTCCTTTTTCTTTGGCAACAGAGGCACGGGTGCGCTTCTTGGGACGATAGGGTCTGTAGATGTCCTCCACCTCGGTGACGGTGGCAGCGGCGTCCAGGGCACGCTCCAAGTCTTCGTTCCACTGCTCCAGGGCGATCAGCTTGTCCTTGACCTCACGCTTGCGTTCTGCCAGGGCTCGCAGTGCGGTGAGCTTTTCCGTCAGGGCACGCAGTGTGGTGTCGTCCAGGCCACCGGTGACTTCCTTCCGGTACCGGGCGATAAAGGGGACCGTGTTGCCCTCGTCCAGCAGGTTCACAGCGGCCTGTACCTGTTTTAGCGGCAGCGATAAACTGGCAGCTACGGCTTCTTCTATGGTCATAGGTTCTCCTTTGGTATCATGCGAAATGCGTGGGTATCCTTCGGACATACGACAGCAGCCACACATCCGATATTTTCGATCTTCATTTATTTGCGGTATCCGAGCTTATCCACCATCCGGCGCATCCAGTCTCCGTCGTAAGGCGGCAGACCGGTCAGGTAGTGGTTCCGGGCAGGCACACCGTCGGCGGTATAGTCGATGACCAGGCAGCGCTTTTCGCTGACCATGATCCGCAGGCTGCCCACCTGCTTTTTCTCACCGGGCAGCAGCGTGCACTCGCCTGTATGCACCACAGCATCGGTGTCCCCGTCGGTGATCGTCCACTGGACTTTATGTACCTCTCGTGTGTCGTTGGTGGCGTAGACGGGATAATACCAGCCGGACGCTTCGCCTACGAACACCAGCACATCCTTTTGGGACGCTTGGATATAGTCATACGCCAACTTTTTGTTGTAGTAATAGTCCACCGCAGCGTCGGAGATCTGGGGCCAGCAGTCGATCATGTTCCACCAGATGATGCCGGTGCGATCCCACTTCAGGGCACGGGCACGTTCGATGAAGAATTTCAGCGCCTCTGCCTGGGATACCTGGGACAGGAACGAGAAGGTGGCAAGGTCCAGCGTCTCCGGATCCACACCGAACAGCAGCTTCACCTGATCCTTCATGAGCTCGTTGCGGCCATGTCCATCGGAATATAGCAGATTCTCCGTACTGTGTGCTGCCCAGCTGCGGTTTCGGGTAGGCCAAAGGTCTTCTGCCGGAATGAACTTGGCGATGCTTTCCGGGGCCGGACAGCCGTGGTAGCCTGCTTCGCCAATGAAGGATGCGGTGCAGTCCCGGTAGTAGGGATCCTTGTACCAGGCTCTGGGTCCCCAGGTATGCTGCTCCGGCACGTTGTCCAGCGTGAATCCCTCCGGCACCTCCGGTGAGGAGCAAACGTAGTACCGGTATGGGTCGTGGGCCTGCAGAAGTCTTGGCAAAAGCTCTTTGGCTATGCGATTGTAGCGCACCCGATATTCCGGGTAGTCGAAGGCCATGTTCTTCTGGTCGATCTCGTTGTCAGAGGCATACAGGCACACGCAGGGATGGTTCCGGATCCGGCACAGCAGCTTTTCGATCTCGTCGGACAGCACATTGTCGAGAGCACCGTCCTGTGGATAGGTGGTGTTGCCCATGGCAAAGTCCTGCCAGAGCAGGATCCCCTCCCGGTCACACAGGTCGTAGAGCAGATCGTCTTCGTAGATGCCACCGCCCCAGCACCGGATGATGTTGCAGCCGCAGTCTGAAATAAGTCCTACCGCCGCCGGGATCCGCTCCTTGGCTCGGCTGTGGAACGCATCCATGGGTACCCAGTTGGTGCCGTGGCAGAAGATGGGCGTCTCGTTGACGTAGAAGCAGAATTTCTGTTGTCCCGGCGTGAAGTCCCGTTCCAAGCGGATGTGCCGGATACCGATATGCTCCACCTTTTCGTCCAGCAGCTCCTCGCCACGCCAAAGACGGGTGGTCATGGTGTACAGGTTTTGTGCACCGTATCCCTTTGGCCACCAGAGCTTGGGCGTGCGCACCGTATATTCGCCGTTCATGCTGATGTGGCTGGGACGGCAGGCTACGGTGAAGCTATGGTCGCCGCAGGTCGCTTCCATGGTGATGCGATAGTCCAGCAGGTCACCATCGGTGCTTTGGAACCGCACGGCCCACCGCAGGGTCGCCGCCGTTTCGTTGGCAGCGGAGAAAGCAAAATAGGTCTGGGTCAGGCGTGTTTTCTTTCGGCTGTACAGGGTCACGTCACGCCAGATGCCAGCGGTCACCAGCCTTGGTGCGATGTCCCAGCCGAAGCAGTGTGCCGCCTTGCGGATGTAGGAAATCTGGTTCCGGTCAGCGGTACCGATCATGCCCACCGGATAATCCATTCCTCGAATATAGTGCATGGCAGGATAGATGGTGACCATGACTGTATTCTCACCCGATCGCAGCACCGCAGACACGTTCATCTCATGCTCCACGAACATATCCTCGGTATGCCCCACCCATTCGCCGTTGACAAACACATCGGCCACCGTATCGATGCCGTCAAACCGTAGGATCATCTCTTCTCCGGCAGGCAGCTCGTCCAGCGTAAAGCTTCTGGCATAGACAAAGGTACAGGCTTCGTAGTCCATGTATTGGTAATAATTATCCGCATAAAAGGGATCCGGGGTGATGCCGGCATGAAACAGATCCAGCTGTACATTGCCCGGCACCGCGCCGGTGAGGGTGTACTGCACGTGCTCCGTATCCGGCACCCAGCCATACCGGGGCTTTTTGTATGTATCGCCAGCCAGGCAATAGAGCTGCCACGTGCCATTCAGCGAACACTTCATTGGGTCATCCTCCTTTGTTTCATCGCAGCCACAGTACCTCACCGGGCTGCAGACAGTAGATCCCTGCACCTATGGTCGTTTTGGTCAGCAGAGAGCGCATGGGCGTTTTGAGCTCGATCTCCACCGGTGTCTCTCCACGGTTTGCCCAAACGGTGATCGTCTGCCCTTCGTCTGTCCGGGTCCGGGTGAAGCACAGCACGTTCTCGTCCACCTGCTGCAGCTGCAATACACCTGTGTGCAGTACGTGCTCCTGCTTGCGGCACATTCCCACTTTTTGGTAAAAATCCAATAGGTCGGTGTCCATGTGGTGCCAGGGGAACGGTCGGCGGCAGAAGGGATCCCGATAGCCTTCCATGCCCACCTCGTCTCCATAATACACGCAGGGGATCCCCGGCAGTGCTGCCAACAGACCATAGG
>CAZLED010000029.1:0-30046 GCA_964558485.1 uncultured Ruminococcus sp.
CCAGATCATCTCCGCCATCGGTATGGTGCTGGGACTGGTGCTGGGCGTGGGGCTGTTCCTGCTGCTGCCCACCTATGCCACCAAGGGTCTGGACATCCTCACCGGTGGGCATTTGGGCGCTTTCCGCAGCATCATCGAAGGACTCATTCGTATGGGGATCTTTGTGGCCTACGTTTGGGCAGTGAGCCTGATGCCGGAGATCCGCCGCACCTACGAATACCACGGGGCTGAACACAAGTCCGTTGCCTGCTTTGAAGCCGGACTGCCCCTGACCCCCGAAAATGCCGCCAAGTGTACCCGGTTCCATCCCCGGTGCGGCACCAGCTTTATCTTTGTAATGCTGATCATCTCCATCATCGTCAACTCCTTTTTGACCTGGGACAGTATGCTGATCCGGGTCTGCTCCAAGCTCATCACCCTGCCCTTGATCGTGGGTCTGGGCTTTGAATTCATCATGTACGCCGGCAAGCACGACAACCTGTTCACCAAGATCGTCTCCGCTCCCGGCCTGTGGATGCAGCGGATCACCACCAAGGAGCCGGACGAAAAGCAGCTCTCCGTCGCCATCGAAGCCATTCTGGGTGCCATTCCTGTGGACTTCCGGGAAGAAGTACAGGCACAGCTGGATGAAGTGGGCTACGTGCGGGAAGCCACCACAACCTGGGTCGATCCCAAGGCCGCTGAGAACCAAGAAGGAGAAAAGCAGGCATGACCGTCCGGGAGATCACAGACCTATTGTCTGCCCATGGGATCAAGGAAGCCGTCTGGGAAGCCTTGCTTCTGGCCGCACACTACACCGGCAAAAGCACCGCATATTGGCGTGCCAACCGGGATACGGATATTGCCAGTGCCGACCTGCACGAAGCCGTCAACAAACGCTGCACCCGGGTTCCCCTGCAATATATTTTGGGTACCTGGGAATTTATGGGACTGCCCTTTCGGGTACGGGAAGGCTGCCTGATCCCACGAGCGGACACGGAGATCCTGTGTGAAAAGGCCATCGAGCTGCTAAAGGAGCTGCACCGTCCTGCCCATGTGCTGGATCTGTGTACCGGCAGCGGCTGTATTTTGGCCTCTGTGCTGCACTACACCCAGACCGCCACCGGTACCGCCGTGGAGCTGTCTCCGGACGCACGGACCATTGCCCAAGAAAATTTCGATGCCCTGCATTTGTCCGACCGCATTCAGCTATTGCCGGGAGACATCCGGGAAGATATTCTGCCAAAGGACGACCGGTACGACCTGATCCTGTCCAATCCACCGTATGTGACCCTGGACGAAATGGGTACACTGGAACCGGAGCTGTCTCACGAACCGGCCATGGCGCTGACCGATGGTGCCAACGGACTGACCCTGTACCATGCGATTTTGGAAAACTATCTGCCCCACCTGCAGCCGGATGGCAAGCTTTTGCTGGAGCACGGAGACAAGCAGGCCGAAGCCGTTCTGACCATGGCAAAAGCATATGGTCTTGCCGGAACGGTGCTGTACGACTACGGTGGCAAACCACGCTGCACCCTGCTGTGGCGAGAGTGAATATAGCTGCATCCCCTACATATCGATAGCGTTCACCATACAGAAAAACGACACCTAACATAGAAAGGATGAAACCATCATGACACGTGAAGAAGAAAAGATCATGGCTGGGAAGCTGTTTTGTCCCGGCGACCCGGAGCTGAAAGCCATCAAGCTTCGTTGCCACAACCTGTGCAGCGAATACAACCGCACCTTTGAAGACGAGACCGAAAAGAGAGCGGAATTGGTGAAACAGATCTTTGGTTCCTTTGGCGAAAAGAGCTTTGTGCAGGGACCGCTGACCGTCCATTACGGCATACATACCCACATCGGCGACCGGTTCTTTGGCAACTTCAACCTGACCATCCAGGACGATGCGACCGTCACCATCGGCAACGACTGCAACTTTGGTCCCAACGTCACCATCGTCACACCCATCCATCCCATGATCGCCAGCGAACGGAAGCTCATGCGCAACGAAAAAGGCGAACCTACCCGGTTCTGCTACGCCAAGCCTGTGACCATCGGCAACGACTGCTGGTTCGGCGCCAACGTGGTGGTCTGCCCCGGCGTCACCATTGGCGATGGCTGTGTCATCGGTGCCGGTGCTGTGGTCACCCGTGACATTCCTGCCAACTCCTTTGCTGCCGGGAACCCCTGCCGTGTCATCCGGGAGATCACCGAAGAAGACTCTATGATCCACAAGCCCGACATCATGGGAGACAATCAGCTTTTCTAAAAACGACATTTGTATCATGACAAAAATTGAAATATGCGACACCACGCTCCGGGACGGCGAACAGACTCCCGGTGTCCATTTCGGGATCCGGCAGAAGCTGGACATTGCCCTGCGGCTGGAAGCACTGGGCGTGGACGTGATCGAAGCTGGGTTTCCGGCGGCCTCCGAAGGGGACTGTGAAGCGGTACGACTGATCGGAGAACGGGTACAAAACAGCGTGGTCTGTGGTCTGGCCCGGTGCGTGAAAGAGGACATCGACGCCTGCTACACCGCACTGCACGCCGCTGCCCATCCCCGGATCCATATCTTCATCGCCACCAGCGACATCCACCTGACCCACAAGCTCCACATCGACCGTGCAGAAGCTCTGCGCCGGATCGCCGAGAACATGACCTATGCCGCATCCCTGTTCCGGGAAGTGCAGTTCTCCTGTGAGGACGCCACCCGTACCGACCGGGACTTTCTGGTGGAAGCCGTAGCCTGTGCCATCGAACACGGTGCCACCATCGTCAATATTCCCGACACGGTGGGCTACACCACACCGGAGGAGTTTTACGCCATTTTGTCCCGACTCCGCAGCCGCATTCCTGCCTTTGACGAAGGAACGGTGCAGCTGGGCGTCCACTGCCACAACGACTTAGGTCTTGCCACCGCCAACAATCTGTCCGCCATTTCCGCCGGTGCCACCCATATCGAATGCACCATCAACGGTCTGGGCGAACGAGCCGGCAACGCACCGCTGGAGGAGCTGGTGATGGCTTTGTCTGTGCGCCGGGACGCCTTTGGCCATGGGATCGAAACGGGTATCCGCACCACCGAGATCACGGCGACCTCACGACTGGTGGCATCCTTGTCCGGCGTGCCTGTGTCTCCCAATAAGGCCATCGTCGGTGCCAATGTGTTCACCCACGCCAGCGGTATCCACCAGCACGGGGTCATGCAGGATCGACGCACCTACGAGATCATGGCACCGGAGGACATCGGCCTGACCGCCAATACGATCCAGCTGGGCAAGCTGTCCGGCCGTCACGCCTTTGCAGAACGGGTGCGGCAGATGGGCTACACCCTCAGCGAAAAGGGGATCGACGCCACCTTTGTGCGGTTCAAGGACGTGGCAGACCGGAAGGCTGTGATCACCGACGACGACATCCGTGCCATCCTCAGCGAATATCTCGATTCTCTGGAAGGCCGCTATCGCCTGTCCACCTTCCAGATCCAGTCCGGGAACCACATCCAGGCTATGGCGCTGGTCACCCTGGACGACAACCACCATATGCAACGGGACGAGCTGGGCGACCTGGTTCCCACAAAGATCACGGAAGCGGCTCCCGGCGAAGGTCCTGTGGATGCCGCCTTCAACGCCATCGGTCGCATTGCCGGTGCGGAGAACGTGTCTCTGACCAGCTACGAGATCCGTGCCATCACCGAAGGAACAGACGCATTGGGCGAAGCCATCGTGAAGATCCAGGCCGGCACATCCCTGTTCACCGGCCGAGGGGTCTCCACGGACATCATCAAAGCGTCCATCAAAGCCTATCTCAATGCCATCAACAAATGGGACAGGACGAAATAAATCATGAAGATCGAGATCTATGATACCACGCTGCGAGACGGGATCCAGGGCTGCGGCGTGGATTTTTCGCAGGAGGACAAGCTGTCCGTCCTGCACACACTGGATCATCTTGGCGTAACCTATATCGAAGTGGGTATGCTCACCGACGAGGACACGGCTGCCTTCTGTGAGACCGTGGCGGCAGAGGTGCTGACCTGTGCGACCCCTGTGGTGTTCGGGCAGACCTGTCGTCCCGGTGAGCACTGCCCGGACAATGCGGCCCTCTGCGCCATGGCAAGCTGCTCTCTGCCGGTGGCAACGATCTACGGCAAAAGCTGGCTGTACCAGGTGGAGCAGGTGCTGCATACCACCAAAGACGAGAATCTGCGCATGATCCGGGACACCATCGTGTTCCTGAAACAGGCTGGCAAGCAGGTGTTTTTCGATGCGGAGCATTTCTTTGACGGCTACAGCGACGATGCTGCCTATGCGCTGGACGTGGTGGACACTGCCTTTGCCGCCGGGGCCGACCGGGTGATCCTATGCGACACCAACGGCGGTATGCTGCCGGACACCATCGGGCTTGTGACCAAGGCAGTGGCAGACCGGTTTGGTGGAGGCAGGCTGGGGATCCACTGCCACAACGACATGGGTATGGCATCGGCCTGTACGGTATCGGCGGTGCTCAGTGGCGTTTGTCAGATCCAGGGCACCATCTCCGGCTTTGGGGAACGCTGTGGAAACGCCAACCTGAACACGCTGATCCCGGTGCTGCAGCTAAAGCTGGGCTTTGACTGCATCGGGGAAAAGCTGCCTCGCCTGACCGCCTGTGCCCGGCAGATCAACGAACGTGCCAATCGTGCCTTCAACGAAAACGAACCCTTTGTGGGCGGCTATGCGTTCACCCACAAGGCAGGCACCCACATCGATGGCGTGACCAAATCTCCCCGTTCCTTCGAGCATATGGATCCGGCTACGGTGGGGAACCGGCGCAACATCGTCATCAGCAGTCTCAGCGGACGGGCGGCACTGGCGGACAAAATGCGTGCCTATCTGCCGGATCCGGAAGCGCTGACCAAGGATTCCCCACGGCTGCTGGAGCTGTCCCGGATCCTCAAGGAACGGGAGTCCCTGGGCTACGATTACGAGGATGCAGCGGCGTCGTTGGCACTGCTGATCGAAGAAGTGCTGAACCAACGGAAGCGGTACTTTGATCTACTGCATTTCAAGGTCATGGTGGAAAACCAGCCGCTTTCTGCCCATACGGCCGTGGAGGACATGAGCGCCATTGCCACCATCAAGATCGCCGTAGGTGGTCGTGAAGAGCTGACAGCCGGCGAAGGCAACGGTCCCGTGAACGCCATGGACGAAGCACTGCGTCGGGCGCTGGTGCGGTTTTATCCCCAGATCTCCCAGATGCGGCTGTCGGACTATCGGGTACGGGTGCTGAATTCGGGAGCCACGGCCTCTGTGGTACGGGTCCTGATCGAATCCACGGACGGGGTCGAGGTATGGCGCACGGTGGGTGTATCGCCGGACATCATCACCGCCAGCTGGCAGGCGCTGCGGGATTCGGTGGAATATATGCTGTCCCTGTCAGAAACTTAATATTTGGAGTCAACATAACATGAAAACCATTTGCGTACTTTTTGGCGGGAAGTCTTCGGAATATGAAGTCTCCCTGTCCTCTTCTTATGCGGTGCTGTCCAACATCGACCGGGCCGCCTACAATATCGTCTGCATTGGGATCACCAAGGATGAGGGGCATTGGTACCGGTACGACGGGCCTCTTGGTGCCATTCGGGACAACAGCTGGTGTGCCCATCCGGAGACGCTGCCCACGGTATCTCTGGATCTGTCTACGGGAAAGCTCTTGTGTACAGCTCCGGACGGCACGGTGACGGCGGTGGTCTGTGATGTGGCGTTCCCGGTGCTGCACGGCAAATATGGGGAAGACGGCACGGTACAGGGTCTGTTTGCGGTAGCCGGGATCCCGGTGGTTGGCTGCGGCTGCACGTCCAGTGGGGTCTGCATGGACAAAGCCTTCACCAAGTCCATCATTGCCCACGACACGGACATCCGGCAGGCCAAGGCTGTGATCGCACGTGCCGAAGATGCGGCAGACATGGAAGCACTGCGGACAAAATGCGAAGCGGCCTTTGGGTATCCCATGTTCGTCAAGCCCAGTGCGGCCGGTTCTTCCGTGGGTGTCAGCAAGGTCAAGGATGCGTCCGGATTTGCGGCAGCGGTGACCAAGGCGTTCCGGGAAGACAGCAAGGTGCTGATCGAGGAGACCATTGTGGGCTGTGAGATCGAGGTCGCCGTATTCGAGGATCACGGCAAGTTGTTTGCCGCAGAGGCCGCCGAAATCGACATGGGTGGCAGTGAATTCTACGATTACGACACGAAATATGTCAGCGACACATCTGGGTATTATCTGCCGGCCCGGATCACACCGGCGCAGATGGCCGAGGTACAGGCGCAGGCTAAGACCATATTCCATGCACTGGACTGCCGTGTCTACAGCCGGGTGGATTTCTTTTTGACGAAGGACGGCTTTGTGTTCAACGAGATCAACACGATCCCCGGCTTCACGCCCATTTCCATGTACCCGAAAATGATGATGCACACGGGCATGACCTACGCCCAGCTCATCGACCGTATGCTGTCGGCGGCGCTGGAGTAAGGGGGAAGGGCGTATCCCTTTACCTAACCCTCGTGCCGAGAACGCATATTTTTCCAACTGCATTGGAGCTGATCTAAATCCTTTGGGATTCTTCAACTGGCGTTGGGGCTGTGATCCATTACACATGGTACGCACGTCACGTGGGGTGTTTGTTCTAAACTGGCGTTTGGCGTGATTTCCTCTTTGTCCTGCCCAGGACGTGGGATGCCCTACGCGGGCAGCGCCCAAAGGGATAGGCCAACTTCGCCATAGGCGAATGTTGTGGGGAAGATCAAACTTCCTCGGCAGTTTGTTCCCCTTCCCTATCCCTCTGGGGACTCCCAACCCAACCCTATTAATCGCCTCAAAATGCATGACCGCAGTTGTTTACTCAAACTTCTCTGGAAGCATAGCATTTCGCAGTAAATTTTGTTCGCCTTGAGAATCCCGTTTTTGATTGGGCTAACCGCATTAGGACGGTTGGACAAGGCTAAGAATTTCGTTTGGTGCCAGACGTTTGTATATCAGACACCAACGTAGAACACCAATTCATTCGACTGGTAATTATTTCAGCCAGTTTCCCGTATGTTTCTCACGTATTTAACGTTTATAAAAATATTGCGTTATGCTCTGCTTCCAGGAAAACCAATGTTGATTACCCTCTAAGTACTGCCTGTACAAGGCAGTCACCCGAAACTTTTCGGGAAAAGAAACCTGGTGTCAGCTGTACGCCAGCACAAAGCCAAAAACAGGGGAAATGGGAAAATCCCATGGCTACCTGCCCAAACGCAGTTTGAAGACCTCCGTGGGTTCCGCTGTAAGGGGATCGCATCCCCTTGCCCCACACCCAACGCCTGCACTAAATTTTCCAAAAAGGAGCAACCTATATCCATGTTCACAAATGCCAAATATATCTGGTGTGCCGGAATGCAGGACACACCCAATTGCTACATAAACTGCTACGAAACCATCCACGTAACCGCCGGACGCAAGTATGTCCTGTACATCACGGCGCACACCGATTATGCGGTCTGGGCAGGAGAGACGCTGCTGGCCTTCGGGCAGTTTGCCGACTATCCCGATCAGGTGAAGATCTACGACACCATCGATCTGACCGACAAGCTGACCCCCGGTGAGAATGCGCTGGTCATCACCGGCTACGGCCAGCGCACCGACAGCTCCACCCAGCGTGGCGAGGTTTCCGGGATCCTGTATGTGCTGACCGAGGATGGTGTGGACATCTGCCATTCTTCCACCGACACCAAGATCGCACCCCATCCCCACTTCATCAGCGGCGAAATGGAGCACGTGTCCGGGCAGCTGGGCTACACCTTCCAGTACGATGCCACTACCGATGCACCGGTGTATGGCAAGGCCATCGTGACCGCTGACGTGACCCTGGCTCCTCGTCCCATCGAAAAGCTCACGGTTGGCGACCCCTGTCCCATGCGACTGGTCTCCCACGGTACCTTCACCGATGGCACGCCGAAGAACACCCTTGGGCAACGGATGCAGTATGCGTCTTTGTCCTTCCAGGATCAGGCCATGCCCGACTGGAATGCCGGTTTTGCCATGCCCAAGGCCGAAGGTGCTGACGGTACCTGGTGTGTCATCGATCTGGGGCAAGAGGAAGCCGGGCTTTTGTCCATCGACATCGAAGCCGAAAAGGACACCGAGCTGCTCATTGGCTGGGGGGAACACTTAGACGATATGCGGGTGCGCTCCTTCATTGGTGGCCGGAACTTTGCCTGCCGGGTCGTGGTAAAGGCAGGACATTCTACATTTGTCAATCCACACAGACGGCTGGGCTGTCGGTATCTGGAGCTCCACGCCTATGGCAGCATTACCCTGCACCGTCTCTCCATTCTGCCCACCAACTATCCCACCACCGACGATATCTCCTTCCACTGCGCCGACCATATGCACAACGCCATCTACGAGGTCTGCAAGCGGACGCTGCTCATGTGTATGCACGAGCATTACGAGGACTGCCCCTGGCGTGAACAGGCCCTGTACGCTATGGACTCCCGGAACCAGATGCTCTGCGGCTACTACACCTTCAAGGAGACCCGGTTCCCCAAGGCTTCTCTGCGGCTGATCGGCCAATCCATCCGGGACGACGACCTGTTGGAGCTGTGCTCCCCGGCTCGTGTGCCCATCACCATTCCCTGCTTCTGCGCCATCTATCTAACGGAGCTGTGGGAGTACGTGCTGTTCTCCGGCGACACGGCCTTTGGCAAAGAAATGCTGCCGGTCTGCGAAAGAGTCTGCAATGCCTTCCAAAAGCGGATCGGTGAAAATGGTCTGATTCCGCTGCTGGTGGAAGGACAATACTGGAACTTCTACGAATGGCAATCCGGTCTGGAAGGTGGCATTGGCCGCATCGAAGGACAGCCCACCTGTGACCTGCCCCTGAATGCCTTCGTTTCCATGGCATTCCAGAGCATGGACAAGCTGCTTGGCGCCATAGGGCAGGACGGTTCTGCCTACCGTGCCCTGGCCGACAAGCTCAACGCTGCCTGCCACAAGGCCTACTACAACGAAGAAGGCGGCTGGTACTACACCAAGCTGGATCCCAACAACGGCGAACGGACACACAAGGCACAGCTCTCCCAGGCACTGGCCGTTGTGGCTGGTATTTGTCCCGAAGCGGCACTGGATCGGGTACTGGAGAATCTGGCCTACGACAAGGAACAGCTGGAAGTGACCCTGTCCCACAGCGTATTCCGGTATGATGCCCTGCTGCGTCGTCCGGAAAAATACGGCCGGTACGTATTCGACCACGTGGCAAACCAGTTCGGCCATATGCTGCGGAAGGATGCCACCACCTTCTGGGAGACCATGGACGGCGGCGATGCCTTTGGATTTGCCGGAAGCCTGTGCCACGCCTGGTCCGCCATTCCGTCCTATCTCTACTTCCGCTATGTAGTGGGTCTGTACCCCGATGCACCCGGTCACATGGGAGATGCCAAGCCGCTGCCCACTGCCTACACCGGCCTGTACGAAGTAGAAACGAATTATTAAGGTACCCATACTATGATCCAACTGCGCCCCATTCTGAGCACGGAAAAGTGCTTCTATGACGAGGACATCACAGACAAACGTCCCCTTACTGCCATGACCGTACTGCGTGGGGAACAGTGCAGCTTTTCGTTTGCCTGTACGGCCGATACGGTTCCCGGCTGGGGCAATGCCTATCCGGTGCAATGGTCTCTGGACTGTGCGCTGCCCTGGTCCCTTTCTTCGGTAGAGCTGCTGCCTGACCGGGAACCCATCTTTCACCGAAAGGCCGGAGAGAGCTATCTGCGCACCACACCGGGACTGTATCCCGATCTGCTGCACCGATTGACGCCCGGCGTACCCTATCACGTGCCCTACGGCGGTCTGCGTGCCCTGTTTTGCGTGGTAGACATTCCGGTGGATGCCCGACCCGGTGTCTATCCGGTGACGCTGACCCTGACCTTCGGGGACGAGGTGGTCTCAGCTACGGTACAGGTAGAGGTGCTGTCGGCGGTGCTGCCGGAACAGACGTTGACCGTGACCCAGTGGTTCCACACCGACTGCCTGGCAAGCCTGTATGAGGTGGAGATCTTCTCCGAGGCCCATTGGCAGATCCTCGAAAACTACGTGCGTCTGGCCGTCAAAACCGGTACCAACGCCATCTCCACGCCCCTGTTCACGCCCCCGTGGGACACGGAACCGGGTGCAGAGCGACCTACGGTGCAGTTGGCCGATATGTGGTACGACAGCCGCACGGACACCTGGCGCTTTGCCTTTGAGAAGCTGGAGCGATGGGTGGCTATGTGTGACCGGTGTGGGGCAGCCTATTTCGAGATCACCCACCTGTTTCACAGCCGCTGCGATCTGATCGTGCCCAAGATCATGGCAAACGTCACCGAAGCCGACGGCACGGTCGTATATCGCCAGGTCTTCCCCACCCAGACCGATCCACGCAGCGACGGCTACCGACATTTCATTCGTTCCCTGCTGACGGCATTTCTTGCCAAAATGCGAACGCTGGGTGCCGACAAGCGGTGCATCTTCCACATTTCCGATGAACCCTATCTGGATCGGATCGACATCTACCGGGCACTGGTGGACGTGGTGGCCGATCTGCTGGACGGATACCGCCGGATCGATGCCATATCGGATATCGAATATTTCACCGAAGGACTGACGCCGATCCCGGTGCCGGAGACCATGTCCATGGAGCCGTTCTTACAGGAAGCCGCTGCCGGTGCTTTGCCGGAGCTGTGGACCTACTACTGCTGCGATACCGTAGAGAATACGGCCAACCGGTTCTTCTCCATGTCCGGCGACCGCACCCGGATCATTGGTCCCCAGCTGTGGCGATGGAACTGCAAGGGCTTCCTCCATTGGGGCTTCAACTTCTGGTATTCCTGCGGTTCCCGTGAGGTGGTGGATCCGCACTATATCACGGAAGGCAACTACTTTGGTCCGGCAGGCGATGCGTTTCTGGTCTATCCGGGCAAGAACGGACAGCCGGAGGAAAGCATTCGTCTGCACTACTTCACCGAAGCTTTGCAGGATGTACGTGCCCTGCAGCTGGCCGAAGCGCTCTGCGGACGAGAAGCGGTGGAAGCTTTGGTGGATGCCTACGGCACGCTGACCTTCCGGACACTGCCGGATGCACCGGACTACTGCCACGAGCTGCGGCAACAGGTCAACCGACTGATCGATTCAGTCACTGATTGAGTCCACTGACAAACGGAGGAGGTTCCCATGCCCATCTTTTTAAGGCCCATTCCCGGCACCGAAAAATGCTTTATGGAGCAGTCCATCGAAAGCAAACCCATCCTGACCGGGGACACGGCGCTGCGTGGTGAGGAATACCATTTTCAGCTGGCGTACACCACCACCGAACCGGGGCACGATCCCAAGGCCATTCTGTGGCTGGATTGGGACAGCGACCTGCCCTGCACCCTGGAAACCGTGGAGCAGATCCCGGTGCGTGTACCCTGCTACCATACGCCCACCAACCAGGACGAAAACTACCTGCCCACCATGCGCAGCCGGGTACACCAGCGGATCGAAGCGGCACTGGGCAACGGTTCCATAGATGGATGAAAACCAACTACGTACACAAAACCTGAAAAGGAGCTATACATCATGCCTATTTTTATGAAAGCGATCCCTGCCAGCGAAAAGTGCTTCATGGATCAGTCCTTTGACGAAAAGCCAAGCCTGACCTGTGACACTGTACTGCGTGGGGAAGAATACCATTTTGAAGTGGCGTACACCACCACCGAACCCGGCCACGACCCAAAGTGTCAGCTGATCCTGGACTGTGACGGCGGTCTGCCCTTTACCGTAGAGACCGTGGAACAGGTGCCCGTGCGTGTGCCCTGCTACCACAATGCCAACGACGACTACTACCTGCGCAAGGAACCCGGTCTGTTCCCGGATCTGCTGTGCCCCATCGAAAAGGGTGCCCGTGTCTTTGTGGCCTACAAGGAGCTGCGTTCGTTCTTTGTGACGGTCAAGGTGCCTGCCAACGCCGCTGCCGGGGAATATCCCATCACCATCCGGCTGAACACCAACGAAGGTACCGCCGTAGTGGATGCCACGGTCACGCTCCGGGTCATCGCCGCCACGCTGCCGAAGCAGGATCTGAAGGTCACGGAATGGTTCCACTGCGACTGCCTGGCGTCCTACTATGAGGTGCCGGTGTTCTCCGAAAAGCATTGGAGCATCATCGAAAACTACATCCGCACCGCTGTGGACAACGGCATCAACATGATCCTGACGCCCGTGTTCACGCCGCCGCTGGATACCGCTGTAGGTGGCGAACGACCCACGGTACAGCTGGTGGATGTGGAAAAGACCGCAGACGGCTGGAAGTTCGGCTTTGACAAGCTGGAAAGATGGGTGGAGCTGTGCAACCGCTGTGGCGTGGAATATTTTGAAGTGTCCCATCTGTTTACCCAGTGGGGTGCCGGTCATGCTCCCAAGGTCATCGCCAAGGTGAACGGTGTGGAAGAAAAGGTCTTTGGCTGGGACACCGACTCCCTCTCTGCCGAATACACGGCCTTCCTGCGTGCGTTCCTGTCCGCATTCCTGACCAAGATGAAGTCTCTGGCCGGGGCTGACAAGCGGTGCATCTTCCACATTTCCGACGAACCCTCGCTGGATCATCTGGAAGCGTACAAGGCAGCCAAGGCATCTATCGCCGATCTGCTGGAAGGCTACACCATCATGGATGCCCTGTCCAACTTTGAGTTCTACAAGACCGGTGCCCTGACCAATCCCATTCCGTCCTCCAACCACATCACGCCCTTCCTGGAAGCCGGGGTCAAGGGTCTGTGGACCTACTACTGCTGCGGCCAGTGCGTGGACGTATCCAACCGGTTCTTGGCTATGCCCATGGCACGTACCCGGATCATTGGTGCGCAGATGTGGAAGTACGGCATTGAAGGGTTCCTGCAGTGGGGCTACAACTTCTGGTACTCCCAGTACTCGGTGGAGGAGATCAACCCCTTCTACATCACGGACGGACAGTATTTCTTCCCGGCAGGCGACGGTTATGCGGTATATCCCGGACCGAAGGGTCAGCCCTATGCATCCCTGCACATGAAGGCGTTCACGGAAGCGCTGATGGACAACCGTATGCTGAAGCTGGCAGAGGCCCTGTGTGGCAAGGAAGCGGTGCTGGCTGCGTTGGAAGAAGGCATCGAGCCGATCACCTTCGCAAGCTATCCCCACGACGACACGTACCTGCCCACCGCCAGAGCGAGAGTACACGCACTGATCGAGAACGCTGTAGTAAATGCTTGACAGCAGTAACTACGGCATAAAGTTATAAAGGAAAAGGATCTGGAAACTCTACAAGCAAATGCTTGGGGGGTACCAGATCCTTTTTTGATTCTATTCTTTTACGGTTCTCCCTCTATCGCCACAACCACATCCGGGGGTTCTGTTTCTTCTGTATTCGCTACGGCTATTTCGATTTCTTCTGACACGTCTGTAATCCGCATTACAGAAACAGCGTTGCCTTCGTCCAAAACAATATGCACGTATTGTTTTCCGTTGTTGATTTTTTCTACGATCTGTTCGATTTCTTCGCTGATTGTATCAGTGCTGATCGTATCAGTGCTGATCGTATCAGTGCTGATCGTAGAAGACAGCTCTGCCAATGCCTGTTCATATTCCATGAGACACTGCTTTTCTTCCAATCGGATCGCATTGTCTTCTCCCTTGCGATACCATGCTTCGATCTCCTCTTTTGTGCCATGATACATCAGTTCCGCATCGGGATGGTCATACATATAGTAGGCAAATGCATCCTCGTAGAGTTCCTTGTACACTTCTTCCGAAATGGAGAATGCTTCCAGAAAATCCGGGAAACCATATCCAAAGAGACACTCTCCGGTACCCAATGTATCCGTCTGGGCATCGATCCATGCAGAAAATGCTTCCTCTCCTACATATTCGATGAATGCAGAATCGAAAGAATGATAATCGATAGAATGGATCGGGCACTCCACTGTACCACCATAGGAAACAGGCTCTGCCCCTTCCTGTATTTCACTCGATCCCATCGTATCGGGTTCCACTTGTGTCGTCTCCGGTATGGTATCCTTGGAGCAGGCACACAGAACAAGCGATAGCAACACAAGTGCATGAATACGTTTTTGCATAGAGACCTCCTGGATGTGGTGTATCTTCACATATACTATACCATATCTTGCGTGGAAAGTCAATACAATATCCAAAACGGATCTGGTTCATCTACATGTAGAAACAGATCCGTTTCGGGATCATTTATTCATCATCCGTTTCGATGGCAATATCACAACCGAAAATACCGTGTACTTCACAAAAGTCTCCTGCTACCACTGCTTCTTCGTAGGTGTGCTCTGTACCATCGGGTACCTGTTCCGCAGATGCTCTCATCTGTTGCAATTCCTCTGCTGTTGGCAAACCTTGTTCCTTTTTACAATTTTCCTTGAGAACGCACAGTCTTGTCAGGTGACAATATGTGTTATCCTTGCACTTTGTATCACAATTACACATATTGTGATCATAAGATTCAAGATGTTTATCATCTGGTGCAGTTCCTCTCGTATTGTGTCCACAATTCTTACAAAAATAATAATTCCAATGCCACGTTTGTATATTATCGCAATTATCAGGATGCGTTTTCACATTACACGTTGTGTATATTTCTTTATCTGCCACATCGTCGTCACAGCATCGCGTCATCACTGTCCCACACATAGGGCATTCCCTTGTATACGTTGCACGCTCGCATTCCTCACAGTTCTGCAAAAGATGTTCTGCACAAACATCCCCTGCCACCAATGCCTCTGCATACGCTTCTGCTTCAGTCGTATCAGGCAACATCTCTACGGCATATACCACACCGCAGGATACGATCGTCAGCACCAGTACGAGCCACAGGATCCATTGTTTTTTCATTTTCGTTCCTCCATGTTTCAATATTTTTCCGTAGCGTTTACTTTACTATAACCGTCGTAGCAAGATGTCTTCACATAGATGTCTGTTATCATTTTCCATATATCACCTCCCGAATTTAGTATACCATATTTTTCATGCAATTGCAATGCGTATTTATATGATTTGTTGTTTTTTCTACAACTGTAATTATTATGTGTATATTGCATAAATTCGCTTTGTAATCTTAGCCACTTATACCAAATAATTCCGTTATTCTTATAACAAATACTTTTCACACCAAAAAAGCCCCCACCTTGGTAGGAGCTTTTTTGTATATCATGACCCCATAAGGGATCCATTTATCTTACAGACCTCTCGGAATGTAGTGGGTGTGCAGCAGCTCGTGAGCCTTGTGGCTGTTGGGTTCGCCCAGGAATTCTTCGTAAACCTTCTTGATGATCGGGTTTTCGTGAGACTTCCGGTATTCCAGCAGCTTGGCGTCTGCGTTGTACAGAACGGAGGCACGAACCTTACGCAGGTCGATGTTGTTCCGTACCACTGCAGGCTGGATGGGCTGACCACCACCGTTGACACATCCACCGGGACATGCCATGATCTCGATGAACTGTACGTCGTAGGTACCGTCCTGTACGCCCTTCAGCAGCTTGTTGGCGTTGGCCGTACCGGAAGCAACTGCCACCTTCACGGTCATATCGCCGATCTTATAAGAAGCGAACTTGATACCTTCGGTACCACGAACTTCTTCAAAGTCCACCTTTTCCAGGGGCTTGCCGGTCAGCACTTCGGAAGCGGTACGCAGAGCAGCTTCCATAACACCACCGGTAGCACCGAAGATGGCGCCGGCACCGGAACCGATGTCGATGGGCGTATCGAATGCAGCGTCATCCAGAGACTTGAAGTCGATACCAGCCTGTTCGATCAGACGACCCAGCTCACGGGTGGTCACAGCGATATCTACATTTGCCAGACCGTCATTGGACTGACCATCTCTGCCCACTTCGAACTTCTTGGCGGTGCAGGGGATGGCAGATACGAATACGATGTCCTTGGGGTCGATGCCCATCTTTTCAGCGAAGTAGGACTTGTACATAGCGCCGAACATCTGCTGAGGAGACTTGCAGGAGGACAGGTTCTCGATCATATCCGGGAAGTAGTGTTCGCAGTACTTGACCCATCCGGGAGAACAAGAGGTGATCATGGGCAGCACGCCACCGTTCTGTACACGGCTGATGAACTCGTGTGCTTCTTCCATGATGGTCAGGTCAGCGGTGAAGTTCATGTCGTATACGCCGTCAAAGCCCAGTGCCTTCAGAGCGGCAACCATCTTACCCTGGGTATCGGTACCGGGTTCGTAGCCGAAGCATTCGCCGATAGCGGTACGTACAGAGGGAGCGCAGCAGATAGCCACGTGCTTGGAAGGATCGTGGATAGCGTCCAGGATCTTCTGGGTGTCGTCCTTTTCGTACAGTGCGCCAACGGGGCAAGCCACGATGCACTGACCGCAGTTGATACAAGAGGTATCTGCCAGAGCCTTTTCGAAGGAAGGAGCGATCTCGGTGTCATAACCACGGTTGGTAGCGCCGATGGCACCGATACCCTGCATCTTGGTACAAGCAGCTACGCAGCGGCGGCACAGGATGCACTTGTTGTTGTCCCGGATGATGGAGGGAGAGGACAGGTCCAGGGGCTTCTTTTCAGCCTTGTCGGTGTAGCAGAAGCGATCCTCATCCACCTTGTATTCCTGGGCCAGCTTCTGCAGTTCGCAGGTGGTGGAACGGATACAGGTCAGGCACTTCTTTTCGTGGGCAGACAGAACCAGCTCCAGGTTGGTCTTTCTGGCAGCACGGATCTTGGGGGTGTTGGTCTGGATCTCCATACCATCGGCGGCAGGATATACACAGGCAGCCACCATGCCACGAGCGCCGGTCACTTCCACCAGGCACAGACGGCAGGCACCGATCTCGTTGATGTCCTTTAAGTAGCAAAGCGTGGGAATATCGATGTTGGCGTACTTGCAGGCTTCCAGAACGGTGCTGCCGGCAGGTACGGAGTATTCCACACCATTGATCTTCACGTTAATCATGTTCATACTGTGTATCCTTCCTTATTTCTTAGAGATTGCGCCGAACTTACACTTTTCCATACAAGCGCCGCACTTTACGCACTTGGTGGTATCGATCACGTGAGGTTCCTTGACCTTACCATTGATGGCACCGGCGGGACATACTCTGGAGCACAGGGTACAACCCTTACACTTTTCGGGATCGATGCTGTAGGACAGCAGCTTCTTGCACACGCCGGCAGGACACTTCTTGTCCACGATGTGTGCGATATATTCATCACGGAAGTACCGCAGGGTAGAGATAACGGGGTTGGGAGCCGTCTGACCCAGACCACACAGAGATGCGCTCTTGATGTAGTTGGCCAGCTCTTCCAGCTTGTCCAGGTCTTCCATTTCGCCGTTACCGGAGGTGATCTTTTCCAGGATCTCCAGCAGACGAACGGTACCGATACGGCAGGGTGCGCACTTACCACAGGATTCATCTACGGTGAATTCCAGGAAGAACTTGGCAATGTCTACCATGCAGGAGTCTTCGTCCATAACGATCAGACCACCGGAACCCATCATGGAACCGATCTTGATCAGGTTATCATAGTCGATAGGCGTATCGATCAGGGAAGCCGGGATACAACCGCCGGAAGGACCACCGGTCTGGGCAGCCTTGAACTTCTTGCCGTTGGGGATACCGCCACCGATCTCTTCAACCACTTCACGCAGGGTCGTACCCATGGGAATTTCTACCAGACCGGTGTTCTTGATCTTACCACCCAGAGCGAATACCTTGGTACCCTTGGAGGTTTCGGTACCCATGGAGGAGAACCATTCGGCACCCTTCATGATGATCTGGGCGATGTTGGCGTAGGTTTCTACGTTGTTTACGATGGTAGGCTGGCCCCACAGACCCTTTACAGCCGGGAACGGAGGACGTACACGAGGTTCACCACGGTTGCCTTCGATGGAGGTCAGCAGAGCAGTTTCTTCACCGCATACGAATGCACCAGCACCCAGACGGATGTGGATATCAAAGTTGAAGTCGGTACCGAAGATGTTCTTGCCCAGCAGGCCATATTCTCTTGCCTGTTCCAGAGCGATGCTCAGACGCTTAACGGCGATGGGGTATTCTGCACGAACATATACCCAACCTTCGTCAGCACCGATGGCATAACCGGCAATGGCCATAGCTTCGATCAGGGCATGGGGGTCACCTTCCAGGATGGAACGGTCCATGAATGCACCCGGGTCACCTTCGTCGGCGTTACATACAACGTACTTCTTGTCGGAAACGCTTGCCTTTGCAAACATCCACTTCCGACCGGTCGGGAAGCCACCGCCGCCTCTGCCACGCAGACCGGAGTCCAGGATCACCTTGATGACGTCGTCGGGGGTCATCTGGGTCAGGACCTTATTCAGGGCGAAGTAGCCGTCCATAGCGATATATTCTTCGATGTTTTCGGGGTTGATGACACCGCAGTTCCGCAGGGCAACTCTCTTCTGCTTCTTGTAGAAGTTGGTGTCGCTCAGAGAAGAGGCAGCAGCAGCATCCTTGTGCTCTACGCCATCCTTGTACACCAGACGGTCTACGATACGACCCTTCAGCAGGTGTTCTTCCACGATCTCCGGGATATCATCCTCGGTGACCATGCTATAGAACGTGCCTTCGGGATATACGATCATAATGGGGCCCAGCGCACACAGACCAAAGCAGCCGGTCATGACGATCTTGATCTCGTCTTCCAGGCCCTTCGCCTTCAGTTCGGCGGCCAGCTTATCGTGGAGCTTGGCACTACCGGAAGAGGTACAACCGGTACCACCGCAAATCAATACATGAGAACGAATCATAACTGTTTATTCCTCCTGAAGTTAAATCTGTGCAGCGCCGATGGTGTACTCGGTAACGACTGCGCCGCCTTTGATGTGCTTTTCGATCACTTCCTGAGCCTTCTCTGCGGTCATCTTTACGTAAGTAACCTTTTCCTTGTCCTTCTGGTATACTTCCACAACGGGTTCGTACTGGCAGATACCGATACAGCCGGTCTGGGTCACGGTCACGGTCTCAGCAAGTCCTGCTGCATTTACGCCTTCCACGAAAGCGTTCAGTACGGGACGGGCACCGGCAGCGATACCGCAGGTGGCCATACCCACTACGACACGGATCTCATTATCGCCGGCCTGACGAACGGCTACCTTGTCCGCCATCTTGGCTTTGATCGCCATCAGTTCTTCTAAAGACTTCATATACAAGGATCCTTTCTGTTTTCTATATGCAAATAAATGGAATACGTTATAGGGTTTCTTCCCCTGACTGTGGTTGATACTGCTCCCGCAGGTATCCATCGATCCAGCTTAGGATCTCCGGCTCGGCAAGAGAGATCTCTTCACCCAACAGGGCACGCAGCTCTGCACAGCGCAGCTCCACATTGCCGCCGGGGAAGGTATGAGTGAAGGTAAAGTTGATGCTTGGGGAACCCTGGATCAGGGTCTTGACGGTCTCCACCATATCGCCTAAAGGAATAAAATCGATATGGTTTCTGCCGAAGGTACCTTGAATGGTGGTGCCATGATCGGGGTCGGTGGTGCCGTCCGGTCTCTTTTCGGGGACAGACGTAATGGTCACGTGACCGCCGGTCATTTCTGCCAGCATAGTGAGAAACGGAACGCCCAGCCCCACCTTCCGGGTCTTCCGGGTGGTGAAGAAGGGATTGGACAGCTTTTCCACCTGCTCCTTCGACATACCGCAGCCGTTGTCCGTCACGGTAAAGGTGAGCCATTCTCCTTCTTCCACCAGGGAAATGAGAATGGTATCCGCACCGGCCCGGACAGAGTTCATGGTGATGTCCAGCACATACAGAGAAAATTCATCCATACGTTATCCTTTCTCGCCACGGAGGTACCGGAACAGGCTCTCCCGCACCCGGTCTCCGCTGTAGGGCGTATCGTCCAGATCCAGAGCATTGGTGTGTTCCGCCGTATCGGCCTCGGACAGCGTCCACAGATTGTGGGCATCGGAGTCGATGACTCTTGCCATGGGCTTGATATGGGGGAACATACTGGTGTAAATGGGCACCGACGTGGGATCGTTCAGCTCATAGGCGGTGAAGGCAGGTGTTTTCGGGAAGGCACCCAGCACCGCCACCATGCCATTGGAGGAGCGATCGATGTGGGCCGGATAGCAGATACCGCCATGTGGCTGCACCAGCGTAACGGCTTCTTCGATGGAAATGGTAGTGGCGTTGATGAGCAGATCTTCTTCCTCTCGGAGGATCTGGTCGTTTTCGTCCAGCACCAACTGGTGTCCAAAGATCTCCACCTTATTCCGGATGCGCACCCGGCGAGCGTCCACCACGGCTCCGAACGCCATAGCGGCATCCAGCGTGGGAAACAGGCACACCATATGCACGTCCTCCGCCGTTGTCAGCTCCATGCCGGCCACCGGGATGATACCCTGTTTTTTGGCCTGTGCATAGAAGGCCGGGCAGTTGGCTGTGGAATTGTGGTCGGTCAGCGCCACGATCTGGAGACCGTTGATAGCCGCCATACCAGCGATATTGGCAGGGGTCATATCGTCGTCGCCGCAGGGAGAAAGACAGGAATGCACGTGCAGATCATAGTAATATCGACTCATGTTTCCCTCCGTCTCACCTCACCCAAGCTGGGTAGCGATCCCGGCGCAAAGCTCGTACACCGTTTTTTCGGAAGACAGGACGCAAATGCCCTTTTCCCGGGCAGCCTCCAATGCATCCGGCACCAGGGTCACCCCTTCGGCTAAGATCACGCAGGCCGCTTCGGTCAGGCTGGCGACGGCGATCACGTTCATGTTGTTCATGATGGTGATCCACACATTTCCGGCTTCCACATGGCTCATGGCACGGCTGAGCAGGTCTCCGGCATAGACGCCATCGTACTCTGTCACAGAGCCGCACACCACGGTCAGCGCCAATGTATCCAGCAGTTGTTGTCCGTTCCTGTTCATTGGTCCTTCTCCTGTGCATCGTGTCCGGGCTGTTCCTTCGGCGGCTGTGCAAAGGCAGCGGGGAAAGCATCGGCCGGGACACCTTCTTTTCGTTTGTTGAGATATTCGTGGAACAGCATCCGCATATTGACGGTGCATTCGTCTGCGTTGGTCTCTCCTTTGACGATATCCTCGGCAAAGGCCATGCAGGTCGGTGCGCCGCAGGAACCGCAGTCGGTACCGGGCAGACCCTGGCAAATGCTCTCGATCTCCGCCATCATCCGCATAGCCTCGGCTCGGTCGTCCGACAACCGGTTGTAGGGATTGTACTGGACCACGTCGGGCGTGAAGGCTTCCTCGGGGATGTACCCTTCTCGTTTGGGACGATTGGGAGAGACGGGCAGATAGCGCTTGAGAGACTGGAGACGTGCCTGTGCGATATAGGGATTGGCGACGGTCATCGCACCGCCGACGCAGCCACCGTTGCAGGCATTGAGCTCCACGTACTCCAGGTGGCCGATCCCTTCGTTGTCGATCTGTTCCAGCACACGGATACAATTTTCGATGCCGTCTGCTGCTAAGTAATGTTCGTTGAAAATGGCAGTGGACTCACCGCCGGTGGATGCCCAGCCGATGCCGATCATACCAGCCTCTGTGGATTCCGTCGGTTCCTCGATATGCTTCATGATATCGATGAGCTGGAAGTACACATCCCGGACGGACAGCACGTGATCCACGTTGTGCCGTTCGCTTGCCACGCCGTTGTTGAAGTAGCTGACCTTTGCCGGGCAAGGGGAGATGAAGAACACACCGATGTCCTCGTTTTTGAGCGCCGGGTGCTCCTCCATCGCCTGTTTCCGGGCCAGATCGGCAGCGATCTCCACCGGTGGCAATAGCGGAATGATGTTTTCACACAGGAAGGGGTAGTTCATGCTGATGAGCCGGGAGATCACGGGGCAGGCAGAGCTGATGACCGGCCGGGGCACGTCGTCCCGTTTCAGGTACGAACGTGTGTAAGCCGACACGAGCTCCGCGGCTCTTGCCACTTCGTAGACCATATCGAACCCCATTTTGTGCAGCCCTTCGATGACAAAGCCGATGTTGTCCAGGTTGTCGAATTGTCCGTACAGCGAAGGCGCCGGCAATGCGATGCGGAACGAAAATTCCTGCATAGTGGATAGGGGATCGTGGGTCGCTTTTTTGGCTTTATGGGAGCAGACCCGGATACATTCGCCACAGTCGATACACCGGGCCGAATGGATCACGGCGTGTCCATCCCGGATCCGTATGGCTTCGGTGGGACAGCGCTTCAGGCAGGCCGTGCATCCCTTGCACTTGGTCACATCCAGTGAAACCGAATGTTTGTATTCTTTCATGCTTCACCTCGTGCTTTCGTTTTTTGAGAGGCGGAACATCTTCTTTTGAAGAAAGTAGTACGCAGCGTGCCGGATGGAGAACAAACTCGTCTCGCTCCATAAGGTCCCCTTGTACTATAGCTGATCAAACATTGACACGCATGGTGATGGTGGTACCTACGCCGACCTCTGTATCGATGTGCATATAGTCGGTGTATTTTTTCATGTTGGGCAGACCCATACCGGCGCCAAAGCCCAGAGCACGGATATTGTCTCTGGCTGTGGAATAGCCTTCCTGCATGGCAAGCTCGATATTGGGGATGCCGGGACCACGGTCAGCCAGCACGATCTCTATGTATTCGTCGCCCACGGTCACATCCGCATTGCCGCCGTTGGCGTGGATGACCATATTGATCTCGCCTTCGTACATGGCAATGGAGACACGGCGCATGACATCCGGTGGAAAGCCCAGCTGCCGCAGCTTCTTCTTGACCATCACAGACGCTTCTCCTGCCGAGGAAAAGTTTTCGCCGTCTACATTAAAGTGAAATTTCACGGGTTCGTGCATACCGTCTCCTCCTTATTGTCCGTGCAGGCCATGGGAATACAGGATCCCACAGGCCTCATAGGCTCTGGTGGTAGAACGCATGACCACGATCCCGCACTCTTCTGCCAGGATCAGCATTTCCTCCGTGGGTATCTTGCTGCGAACGAACACGACGCAGGGCATATCCATCATGGCGGCTGTGCGGATCACCTGGGCATTGACCAGCCCCGTAAGCAGCACACCTTGATCCTTGACGAATGCCAGCACATCGCTCATCATATCGCTGCAACAGGCAGAATATACTTCGCCGTCCAGGGCCTCACTGCCGCAGAGCAGCTCTGCCTGCAAAAGATCTTGAATTTCTTTGATTTTCATAGGCTATATATCCTTCTTTCGGGAAACTCTGCAAAGGAGCCTCCCCGTGTCTTACGAACGCTTCATCGGATATGCAGGGTAGGAGATGGGTGAGATCAGACTTAGTCCTGATACTTCTTCAGAATGTCGGGCAGCTGAGAAGGATCCAGTCTGCCGTATACGTCTTCGCCGATGGTCAGAACGGGAGCCAGACCGCAGGCGCCGATGCAGCGGGTAGCGTCCAGAGAGAACTTCAGGTCAGCGGTGATACCACCGTTCTGGATGCCCAGCAGCTCTTCCAGCTTTTCCATCAGCAGGCCGGAGCCCTTTACGTAGCAGGCCGTACCAAGACATACTGCCACGGGATTGGTTCCCTTGGGGTTCAGCAGGAACTGAGAGTAGAACGTCACAACACCGAACACTTCGGAGTAGGGAACGCCCAGGCCCTGTGCAATGGCCTTCTGCACTTCTTCCGGCAGGTAGCCGTAGATGTCCTGTGCCTTCTGCAGTACAGGCATCAGTGCGCCGGCTTCACCCTTGTGTTCAGCGATCAGTCTGTCCAGAGCCATCTTCTGCTCTGTGGTACCCTTAAAGGGCACGGAAGTCATAGACTTTTTCATAACTTTGGATTTCCTCCTGAATGTATTGTGAATTATTTCTTTGCCACAAATGCTTCTACGCTGTCCGCAATGCCGTCCATGTAGTCGTTCTCCATCAGCTCGATGATGCCACGGTCACACAGTGCCGCCAGCTTGGGATCGATGGGAAGACGACCCAGGAACGGGATCTCGCATTCCTTTGCCACAGCCTCCGCTTTCGATTCGCCGAAGACGTTGATCACCTTGCCGCAGTCGGGACAGGTCACATAGGACATATTCTCCACCAGGCCGATCACCGGGATGTTCATGAGGGCAGCCATGTTGACAGCCTTCTTCACGATCATGGACACCAGATCCTGGGGCGTGGTCACGATGACGATGCCGTCCAGGGGAATGGACTGGAACACAGTCAGCGGTACGTCACCGGTTCCCGGCGGCATATCGATGAACAAAAACTCCGTGTCGTCCCAGACCACATCGGTCCAGAACTGCTTGACGGTCCCTGCGATCACAGGCCCTCTCCAGACCACCGGTCTGGTCTCGTCCTCCAGCAGCAGGTTCACAGAGATCATCTTGATGCCGGTCTTGGTTTCCAGCGGCAACAGGCCATCTCCTGTGGATAAAATGTCACCCTTGGCACCAAAGGCCTTGGGAATAGAAGGTCCGGTCACGTCAGCATCCAGAATGCCAACGGTGTGTTCTCTGCGGCGCATGGTGGTCGCCAGCATAGAAGTCACGATGGATTTCCCCACGCCACCCTTACCGGATACGATACCGATCACGTGCCCGATCTTGGAGTCCTTATGGGGTGCTTCAAAGGTCGGACCGGCGTCCTTGCGAGACGAACAGTTCGCACTACAGGTAGAGCAGTCGTGGGTACAGCTTGTATTTTCTTCTGCCATACTATATCTTTCCTTTCTCCGGGCTATCCGATACCACGGGTATATCACCCATCGTCGGATGCCCTACATTATAACTTCATGCAGTCTCCTTTATTATACCCTAAATCCGCAGAAATTACAAGATAGTTTTTGAGATTCCCCTGTCGATTTTTCATAATTTTCTGCACTTCTTGCCAAAAAATATATATCGGTATATAAATTTCAGAATATGCTTCCCCTTTTTCCCACCACTCTGCCGCCATCACCATTATGCAAAAGCCAAAAAAGATCCCTTTGAAACTGTCCCGTGCAAGAATGTACAGGATGCAAAAAGGATCTTTTGGCGTATGACAACCGCCACATTATCCGGCGCTCTTTTTGTGCGTACGGCCTGCGTGCGCCTTCCAGCCTTCCCAGACCGCCAGCATCACCAGAGCCGGGACCAGAGAGAGAAAATAGCCGTACCACGCCATGGGCTCCCACAGCAGGCAGATCACCATGAGCACCAGGCTTGCCAGTGCATACAGTCCATAGGCCACATGGAAGCGACAACGGAAGAAGGACTCTCTTTGTCCCACGGCACCGGAGAACAACAGCTGGGTCAGCAGGATGGACGCCACAAGGATCCCCGTGGTGGGCAGGTGCAGCAGGGTACAGAGCAACGGCAGACAGCCCTCCAGCGTGCCCCACAGCAGTCCCAGTCCGGCAAGAGACGCAAAGGCACGCCTTCCTGCAGGCAGTCTGAGCCACCGTTCCGGAATGGTCAGCGGCTTTTGTGGCACCCGGATGAATGCCATCACCAGCACCGCCGCAAAGTCGATGATCAGTCCGATGAGCAGCAGCATGGCAGCGGAGGGCATGGGATATCGAAAGAGCACGGAGCACAGCAGCAGCACCATTCGGGAGACCTGGGACACGCTCAGGTACACGGCGGCGCACCACAGATGATACAGCGCACGGCGGCTCTGGTACATGGCGGTCACCACCTCGGCCAGTCCACCGCTTTCGCCGGCCGGATACACGGTCATATCCGCTTTGGCCTTCAGCGGCTGGGGCAAGGGTCGATGGGCAGCTTCTCCACTGGCCACAGCGGCACCGGTGTCCCCCAGCGTCAACAGCCGGGCATCCAATACACTGCGCACCACCATGGTGGTATGTGCCGCACGTGTGGCCTTGCGCTTGCCCTTTTCGTTGGCGCCATCCACAGGCACATACGGTGCCAGCAGTGCCTTCACCCGTTCGTAGCGGATCCGGGAATGGTCCACGTTTTTGGTCAGTGCGGCAGTCTGCACCGGCGGCACCACCACCAGCGCACTGCCCTTCTCCGGCAGCTTTTCGCCGACAGCCCCGGTCAGCACGGCGGTATCCTTATCGAACAGTCCGATCTCACGACCGTAGTACAGGTCTCGTTCCGGTTCGCTGGACAGCAGGATCAGAGATATCTCCGCTTCCCGCAGTGCCGCCAGCGCTTCTCGAACGCCCACCGCTGCCGGTTCTGCCATGGCACAAAAGCCCACAAAGGTCATATTGGACTGCAGCAGGGACAGCCGGTTCAGCGTGGTGTACGGCGATTTTCGCTTGGCACAGGCGATGACCTTGGCGCCACTGATGGCCAGCCGGGCCGCTTCGGTGAAGATCCTTTTGCGGCTCTCGGCATCCAGCGGCAGCTCTTTTTCCCGGCCATCTCCTGCATCCCACAAAGTGCAGCAGGCCATGACCTTTTCGATGTCTCCGGAGACCACCGCATAGATCTCTCCATCCGGCTCCGTCAGAAGCACCGTATCCAGTCCACCGGCGATCCCGGTACCGCCGTCCACGTGATCCAGCGTGGTAAAGGTATAATCGATGGGCTTTCCGGCACGCCTGGTGTAGCTGTCCGCCGCCTTGTGGAGCATGGTGTATTTCTCCGGCATAGCGGTGATGGCACTGCCGGAAAGGGCCGTATGCAGAGAGCTGCCGCCCACAGTCGCAAGCATATACCGCAGCAGTCGTGCCAGCGTTGGCAGCGTATCGGCACCGGCCTTGTCGCTGGCATGATAACCACCACCGGCAAACCAGCTCACCAGCGTCATATCCCCGGACTTCACCAGCCCGATATCCGACAGCACCAGATGCCGGACGTTGGCGATCCGTTCCAGCGCCGTAGAATCGCCGATGACCGCACTGCCCACGGAACCTTTGGGTTCCTGCCGCCGTTTTTGTCGTCCGGTATCCTGCACGGCTATGGCGATGATGATGTAGGCAATGGCGGTCAGGTATTCGCTCATGGACGCCACCGCCAGCACCATAGAGGACAGGAAGGTCTCCGTAAAGCCGTGACCCAAAAACAGTGCCAGCGCCGTGATCACGAGCACACAGGCCAGCATGACCAGTGCACTGATCCGACACCAGCCCGTCAGCCGTTCCAGCAGCGGCAGCTTTTCCCCGGCCGTCACACGGATACCGCCTTGTTTGCGCACGATCAGGGTATCCTCACCGATGGCAGTGATCACCATTCTTGCCTGTCCCCACAGCACCGTAGAGCCGGCGTAGAGCAGGTTGGAGCGATATTCTGCCGGAATGGCACTGCCTGCTTCTGCCGTGCGGATCACCGTTTCAAATTTCTGTACCGTGTCCCGGTTGGCGGTGATGCCCCGTTCGGACACAGCCATTTCGTCTCCGGCTACGATCCGTCCGTCGGCAGGTACCATGTCGCCGCCTTCTAAAAACACGATGTCTCCCACCACCAGCTCCTCTGCCGACAGCAGGTGCATCTTGCCGTCCCGCAGCACCGAGCAGGTGGGGATACCGATGGATGCATTGTCCTCCAGGATCCGTTTTGCCTTGCAGTATGTTACCGTACGGATCAGCGCACCCAGGATCAGGATCCCCACGATGGCAAGCGCCGACCGGCTCTCTTCAAAGATGGCGGCAAAGATGGCAGTGACCGCCAACAGCAGGGTCGCCAGGTCGGACAGACACGCCAGCGCCGTCTCCTGTACGGAGGTACGGTGGATGTACCAGACCCGGTTAACGCCACCTCTGCGCCGACGAATGGTCGCTTCCTTGGTGGACAACCCGGTGTACATATCCGTTTTCAGCTCTGTGAGGACAGCGGATGCCTCCTGCAGATGCCAGTCATTTTTCTCCATATCAACCTACGATCGTTTCATATATTTACTCCGCTTTTCCAATGTGATCCCAATCGATCTCGGCATCGGAGAGAAAGCCGCTTTTTTCCGCTTCTGCGATCCGGGCAGCCTCAGCCGGGGTCACACGGGTATAATCCGGATCCCATGCACGAACCAATTTTTTGATGAATTCATAAGCAAATATCTGCTCGTCTTTTGGTAGCATTTCCATGAGTTTCATGGTTTCAGCAGTAATGTCAGACATACTATTTCCTCCTCATTTGTATATATCGCCGCGATTTCCAATATCCAATATGTACAGGATTTCAAGCGTTCCCTCTTGTCCATATTGATAAATCACACGCCAATCACCGACCCGCAAGCGATATCGACCATCCGTATACCCTTTCATCAACTTGATGTCACCGACAGGCGGCTTTTCTGTTAGCTTTTGAATAGCTTCCCGTATACGTGTGACAGACTTTTTTTCCAACTTATTCAGAAATTTCAGAGAGGCTCTGCTATATCGGATCTCCATTTTCTCTCCTGTATCCACGTCACAAAAGTGTGATCCCGTTTTCTCCTGCATCCACAACGATGGTCTTCACGCTGCCCTTTTTGGCGATGATCTCTCCGGCGATCTTGTCTTCGATCTCCTTCTGGATGAACCGGCGCATATTCCGGGCCCCATAGGTCTCCGAATAGGACTTTTCCGCCACATAGCGCACAGCCTCTTCCCGGAAGGTCAGGGTGATGCCCTTCTTCGCCAGCGCACCGGCCAGGTCGGAGAGCATGATCTGGGCAATGCCCATGAAGTTTTCCTTGGAGAGATGGTGGAAGGTGATGACCTCGTCCACCCGGTTGAGAAATTCCGGTCGGAGAAATTCGCCCAGTGCCTTGGTGGTTTTGTCTGCCAGCACCGCATCCGCCGACAGGGTAAAGCCGGCCGACGCATTTTTCGTATGGGAACCGGCGTTGGTGGTCATGACGATCACCGCATTGGAGAAATCCACCTGCTTGCCGTGGGAGTCCGTGATGATCCCATCGTCTAAGATCTGCAAAAGGATGTTCATCACGTCCGGGTGCGCCTTCTCGATCTCGTCAAAGAGGATCACAGAGTAGGGTCTGCGGCGTACCTTTTCGGTGAGCTGTCCGGCGTCGTCGTAGCCCACGTAGCCGGGAGCCGAGCCAATGATCCGGGACACCGAATATTTTTCCATGAATTCGCTCATGTCCACACGGATCAATGCGTCCGGTGTGGAGAACAGATCCTCTGCCAGCACCTTCACCAGCTCCGTCTTGCCCACACCGGTGGGTCCGGCAAAGATGAAGGACACCGGCTTGCGCTTGTAGGACACACCGGCCCGGTTCCGGCGAATGGCACGGGCGACCGCATCCACCGCTTCGTCCTGTCCCACGATCCGCTGCTTCAGCCGTTCATCCAGCTGCGCCAGTCGGGTGTATTCGCTTTCCGTAATGGTGGAGGCAGGCACGCCCGTCCAGATCTCGATCACGTCTGCCAGATCCGCTTCGGTCATCGCAATGGCGTCACACTGGGGTGCCAGCTCCGTGAGCCGTTCGTCGATGCGGTACTGCTCTGCCTTCAGGTCTGCCAGCGCTTTGTACCGTTCTTCCAGGGCAGCCTCGTCGTTTTCCTTGGCTTCTGCGGCTTCCAGCTCTCCTTGCTTCTTCTCCACGAACACCTTTCTTTCCTGGAGCATCTGCTGTTCGGTCAGGGCTGCGGAGTGGACGGAGATGTGGGAGGCCGCTTCGTCGATCAGGTCGATGGCCTTATCCGGCAGATACCGGTCGGTGATGTAACGTTCGCTGAGGGTAGCCGCCGCTTCCAGTACCCCATCGGGAATGTGGATGTGGTGGTATGTTTCGTAGTATTCCTTGACGCCCCGCAGGATCTCCACGGTGTCGGCAATGGAGGGCTCGTTCACGATCACCGGCTGGAAACGGCGTTCCAGTGCGGAATCCTTTTCGATGTACTTCCGATATTCGGTCATGGTGGTGGCGCCGATCACCTGGATCTCCCCACGGGACAGGGCCGGCTTCAGGATGTTGGCGGCGTTCATACTGCCCTCGGCATCTCCCACACCCACCAGATTGTGTACCTCGTCGATGACCAGGATCACGTTCCCCTTGGTCTTCACATCGTTCAGCAGTCCCAGCACACGGGATTCAAACTGTCCCCGGAACTGGGTACCGGCCACCAGTGCGGTCAGATCCACCAGATGCACCGAGCAGCCCTTCAGCCGATAGGGCACGTTTCC
>CAZLED010000030.1:0-29411 GCA_964558485.1 uncultured Ruminococcus sp.
TGTTCCTCCAAGGAGATAGCCGGAATATTTCTTGAATATCTTTTCATAAGCTTGGCAGTGCGCTCTCGCCGGCTTGGTAGCGCAGCAGATCCCTTCGGTTGGCGTCGTATTTGCCGGTGGTATCCTCCGGTAGTATGGATGCATTTGTCATGGTCGATCCCCCTTTTATGGCTTTCGTTATGTATCGTCAGACCCGGGGACGTGGCAGTGTGCTTCTGGTCAGGACGGCAAATTTTTTGGTCATGGTGATCTTGGTGCCCTTGCCCGGCGCAGACAGGATCCGCAGGCTGTCCATGAAATTCTCCATGACCGTGAAGCCCATGCCGCTGCGTTCCCCTTGGGGATCGGTGGTGTACAGGGGTGTCTTTGCCTGTTCGATATCGGCAATGCCACAGCCCTTGTCCCGGATCTCGATCTTGATGGTGCGCTCCGGCAAAAGACGCAGGGTCATCACGATCTCTCCAATGGTGTCACGGTATCCATGGACGATGGCGTTTGTGACGGCCTCAGAGACGGCGCATTTCACGTCCGACAGCTCCGTGGCTGTGGGATCCAGCTGGGCACAAAAGGCGGCCACACAGGCTCTGGCGTACCCCTCGTTGGCGGACAAAGAGGGAAAGGTGATGCGACAGGTGTTCTCCACAGGCTTGTCCGATGGTTGGGTATATTTTTCGGCATTCGTACATTCCATAGTAACGTCCTCCTTAACGCATGGTGATGGGGACCAGTCGTTCCAGCCCGGCCAGGTCCAGGATCTTTTGCACTTGTGGATTGGGATGCAGGAGCCGGAAGCCCACACCCAGCTCTGCTGCCTTGGTGTACCGACCCAAAATCAGTCCCAACCCGGCACTGTCCATGAAGCTGACCCTGGACAGATCCAGGATCAGTTCCGCCGGTCGGGTGAGAAACAGCTTGGTGTCGATGCGGCTGCGGATGGTGGCTGCGGAATGGTGGTCGATGTCCCCTTCTAAATACACTGTGAGATGGCCGGCGGTCTCCTGACAGTGCAGTGGTCGTTCTTTTGGTTCCATGTGTGCCTCCTTTGCACGTTGGTTTGTTGTCTTCCTTAGTATTATACACCAAAGCCTTTGCAGATGCTGTCGAAGTGTAGTAGGCATCTCCAAAAATTTGCAGGTGTAAGGGCTTGGAGTGGGAAGCAAACAATAGTTTTTCTCAGGAGTTTTTCGAGAATTCTTGACAAGTGCCGATGGATGTGGTATGATATATACACAATGGATGATTTTGCGACTGTTTCCGACAGGTGCCGATTGGAAGGTGCATCTTCGGTAGGCATGAGCCGCATTTGCTATAAGGAGAATACATATAAAATGGATACAATGATTCGTGGTGCTGCGGTAGTCGGACAGTCCGGCGGCCCTACAGCAGCCATCAATGCCACCTTGGCTGGTGTGATCCGAGGTGTTTTTGCTGACCAGGGTGAACATATCACAAAGCTGTACGGGATGCGCAACGGCATCGAAGGCTTCCTGGGCAACCGTACGGTGGATCTGACGGACTTTTTTGCAAACGAAAACGGGAGCATGGACGAGGACAAGGTGACACTGCTGTCCCATACACCGGCGGCTGCCCTGGGTTCCTGCCGGAAGAAGCTGCCCGATCCCCATACGGATACGGCATTTTACGAGGAGCTGATCGCCAAGTTCAAGAAATACGACATCCGCTATTTCTTCTACATCGGCGGCAACGACTCCATGGATACCGTTGCCAAGCTGACCGAGTACCTGAAGACTTCTGATTATAAAATGTGCGCCGTGGGCATCCCGAAGACCATCGACAATGACCTGATGGGCACCGACCATACGCCCGGCTTTGGCTCCGCTGCCAAGTATATCGCCACCACCCTGTCGGAGATCATCCGGGACTGCGCTGTGTACACCATTCCGGCTGTGACCATTGTGGAAATCATGGGCCGTGATGCAGGTTGGCTGACGGCTTCTGCAGGTCTGGGCAGACTGGTGAGCGGCTATGCACCGGATCTGATCTACCTGCCGGAGGTGACCTTCGACATGGACGCTTTCTTTGCCGATGTACAGGCTGCACTGGCCAAGCATCCCAATGTGGTGGTAGCGGTGTCCGAAGGCGTACGGTTCGCAGACGGACACTATGTAGGCGAAGGCACCCAGAGCGGTTCCACCGACGCCTTTGGACATAAGTATCTGGCTGGCACCGGCAAGGCGTTGGAGCTGGCTGTCAAGGAAAAGATCGGCTGCAAGGTCCGTTCCATCGAGCTGAACCTGCCCCAGAGATGCGCAGCCCACCTGTCCTCTCTCACCGACCTGACCGAATCCACCGGCGCAGGACAGGCAGCGGTAGAAGCAGCTTGTGGCGGCATGAGCGGACGTATGATCTCCATCTGCCGCACGGAAGCAGACGAATACGCTGTGACCTATAAGGCAGAGGATATTGCGAAGATCGCCAATGCGGTGCGTGCCGTACCGAGAGAATTTATCAACGAAAGTGGCAGCAATGTGACCGACGAATGCCTGCGGTATATTCTGCCCCTGATCCAGGGCGAACCGGCGATCCAGTATGAAAATGGTTTGCCGGTACAGCTGACGATCGCAGATTCGTCGGTGATCGATCCACGCACGGATGCGTGAGGAGGCAAACGAATGTTATTTTTCTATGTGAGACATGGCGACCCCACCTATTCGCCGGATGCGCTGACTCCTCTTGGTCGGAGACAGGCTGAGGCTGTGGGCAGACGGCTGGCACGGTTTGGGCTGGATCGGATCTATGCATCCACCTCCACCAGAGCCATCCAGACTGCCGAGCCCGCCAGCGAAATGCTGAAGCTGCCCATCCAGCAGTTGGATTGGTGCAACGAGGGACACGCCTGGAATGACTACGCCGTGGAATACGAGCCCGGCAAGCGTACCTGGTGCTACCAGCGTGCGGATATTCAAAAGATTTTTGCAGAGCAGAGCATCCAGGACATGGGCGCTCTGTGGTACACCGACAAGCGGCTGGAGCAGTACCATTTTGAAAAAGGGGAAGAACGGATCTGCCGGGAATCGGACGCATTTTTTGCCGAGCTGGGCTATCGTCGGATCGGCAAGAGCGGCATCTACCAGGTGGAAAAGTCCAACAACGAGCGTGTGGCACTGTTTGCACACCAGGGCTTTGGTCTGGCGTTCCTGAGCCACCTGCTGCACATCCCGTACCCGGTGTTCACCACCCATTTCGACATCAGCCACTCCAACCTGACCGTCATCGATTTTGCGGAAAAGGATGGCTTTGCTGTGCCGAAGGTGCTGACCTGGTCCTCCGATGGGCATCTGTACGCCGAGAATCTGCCCACCAATTACCACGGTGATCGCAAGCTGGCATTCTAAATTTGGATAAAAAATGAACCTGCTATTTCTCTATGGTGGTTAGTAACCGGAGAAAGTAGCAGGTTTTTCTATCGAGTTAAGGTTCGATTCTACCGAAGTTTTGCAGGATCCGGGCACGTTTGAGCGTGATATACCCACGCCACTGCATGGTCACCGCACGAGCCACAGCCGAATCCTCGCCCCAGGTGAAGTTGGGTTCCCAGACACCCACGTCGTTTCGGGTGTCCAGCCAATAGCCGATGTTGTCGTCTATATGATCGGCAAATAGTGGATACCACAGCGAAGTTGGACGATCCACGAAATCCAGCGGCTGGAAGACATATTCCTGCCACTTGGCGGTGTCGAAGCTGGTATTCTCCCGGATACGCCGCCGCAGAGATGCTACGACTGCTTCTGTTGCCAGCGGTGATCCAATCGCCATCAGCGATTCCACCAGTGCCTTTTCGTTCAGTGTGTCGTGATCCCCGCAGAAATCGTTTCCGGTCAGCAGCGCAAGACAATCCTTTGCCACCCGTTCTCCCAAGGCTTTTTGACTGTCCGTTCCATACCGCAATAGAGCCGATGCGATACAGCCACAGGGATTGGGCGTAAAGTGATCGTCCGGTGCGCTATAATTCCACCACGGGGCATGGGGATGCTCCATCACAGTGGGCGGCGTGTCCTCCCAATATTTGGCAATGGGCTGTACAGTGGCTTCTAAATAGTCCAACATCCGGCGAAACCAAGGTGTATCGGTGTCCAGCGCATAGTCATATACCTGAAAGATCGCTTCCGCCGTGGCGATGGCAGAGGAATCGGGACACTGGATATCCGCTTCCAGCCCATGTCCCATGCCACCATCGGCATTCTGATACCGGCATAGCTCCGTCACAATGGCATCCTTTGTCCCACCATGGAATAGATGATCCCATTTTGCCACATCCAGCGGTCGTGCGTTCTCATGTATCCAGGCATCCATCTGTTGAAATGCATTCTTGGAAAGTGTGTACATTGGTATCCTCCGCTCGTTTTACAATCGAATTTTTTGCTCCATAGGTCCACCGGTCACGTGATAATATCCGGTGTTTTCTTTGGTAAATGGGCGTTCCTCGGTGCTATCCCCGGCTGTGATCATATAATCTCCATAGAATCCGGTGAAGTACGCCCGACCCGTTTCATCGGTCACAAGATCTTCATCCGTCTGCCATTCTTGGTTGATCAGCCGATCCAGTACATCGAACGCCGGCTTGTGGGACATATCGTTCCGCAGTAGCCCGGCATGGAAATGATTTTCCCCTGCATACGCCGTGCCGTCCACGAGATTCCACCACACGATGGATTCCACCTGTTTCTGGCTGAACCACAGACGATACATCCGCTCCACCAGTGCCGCCTGGATCGCTTCATCGGCCGGTTCGTTGGAATAAGACGGAATGGATACCTCGGAGAGATGGATGGGCAGACCGAAGGTGCCGTACAGATCAAAAATATCCATGGCACGATAGGGATTGTAGATGGCGTATTCGTCGGTCTCGCTGCCGGTGAAATCGTGGAACTGCATCCCGATCCCCTCGATAGGCGCACCTTCACCCAGCCACCGCTTCAGCATCAGGTAGTACACGCTCTTGTCTCCGCAATACCGACTGGCACCGGCGGCACCAAAGGTCTCAAAGCAGCCCTCGTTCCAAAAGAGTCGGCTGTAGGGGAAGTACTTTTTCGCCGTATCAAAGCACCATTTTTCGTGTCCCGGTTCGTCACAGATCGGCAGGTCCCGACAGCCAAATTCGCCGTGTGCGTTCCGGTATACGTGGTACATCTCGTTGATCACGTCCAGATCGAGGATGTCGTCCCCGTATCGTTCGGCGATGGCACGGCTCCGCTTTTCCACCGCCATTTTCAGCGACCGCCAATCCCGTGGCATCCACGATGGATTGAAGGAGTTGTACATGAGGCAGTGTCCCTTGATCCCGATGTGGTTCTCGTGGCAATATTCCCGGATCAGATCCAACGGCGGCCGACGGTACACAGGTGCGGCATCCTTGGCAAAACGGGGTGCGCCTTCCTCCGGTTCCAGCGTATCCCAGTACAGCGGCATCACACCATAGTTGAAGATGCGGCAAAACTCGTCCCGATAGGCAAGGTTGCGCTCGGCATCGGGAAACTGATCCAAAAGAAACAGGGAACAGCCGAACTTGAAGGCGTGCCGGTGCAGCTTCACGTGGACGGGAACGTTTGCCATGGGTTTGCCTTCGCCATCCAGCACCCGCACGGCAAACAGACCCTTCCGGTTTGTCTCGATCCCACGCTCGATCATGCGATCGGTAAACGGCGAGAGCTTATCGAACTGTTTTATCAGTAAGCTTCGATCCATAGAGTTCCTCCTTTGCGGATAACCAAGAAACGCTGATGTTGGATATTTTTATGTCCTCATCAGCGTTCTTATAGTTTGTGTATACGATTTTATGCCTTCTTCATGAGCTTGACCATGACGGCCTTCTGGGCATGGAGACGGTTTTCGGCTTCTTCAAAGATCTCGTTGGCGTGGGCTTCGAATACCTCGGCGGTGATCTCTTCGCCACGGTGTGCCGGGAGACAATGCTGTACCATCACATCCTTGTGACAAACGTCGATCACAGCATCGTTGATCTGGTAGCCTGTGAAGACCTTGCGGCGTTCGGCAGCTTCTTCTTCCTGACCCATGGATGCCCATACGTCGGTGAACAGCACATCGGAACCGGCAGCGGCTTCCAGAATGTTGTCGGACATGGTGAACTTGCCGGGGTATTTCTTCGTGAATTCCAGTACCGTAGAATCGGGCTGGTAGGCGTTGGGGCAAGCGATGGCTACGTCCATACCCACGGTCAGGCCACCCACGATCAGGGAGTTTGCCATGTTGTTGCCGTCACCGATATAGGTCATCTTCAGCCCGTCAAAGCCACCCTTGAATTCCCGGATGGTCAGCAGGTCGGCCAGGATCTGGCAGGGATGGCAGTAGTCGGTCAGCCCATTGATGATGGGGCAGGTGCACCATTCTGCCAGGTCTTCCACTTCCTTCTGGGCAAAGGTACGGATCATGATGCCATCCAGATACCGGGACAGCACACGAGCGGTATCCTGCAAGGGTTCGCCACGGCCGATCTGCAAATCTCTGGGAGAGAGGAACAGCGCCTGTCCACCCAGCTGGTACATACCGGTCTCAAAGGAAACACGGGTACGGGTGGAGGACTTCTGGAAGATCATACCGAGGGACTGTCCCTTCAGGTGGTGGTGTTCGATGCCGTTCTTCCGTTCGTATTTCAGCTTGGCAGCCAGATCCAGCAGCTCGTGGATCTCCGCAGCAGACAGGTCTGCCATTTTGGTCAGGTCTTTTTTCATTCTATTTGTACTCCTTCATTTCTTATTGCAGTGCATCCAGCAGGATCGTCAGCCCTTCGTCGAGCTCCTGCATGGTGATGTTCAGCGGCGGCAGCAGACGAACCACATCGGATCCGGCGGTCAGCACCAGCAGTCCATTGTCGAAGGCCTTATGCAGCACGTCCTTTGGCGGATTCTTCACCTGTACGCCGATCATCATACCCATGTGCCGTACGGATACCACGTTGTCCAGTCCTGCATTGGCAGCGGCATCGGCGATCTTGTCGGCAATGAGCTGACCCTTGCGGCAAACGGCACCGAGGAAATCTTCTGTCAGGTGGCTGGTCACATACCGAGCAGCGGCGGCACATACCGGGTTGGCACCAAAGGTCGTGCCGTGCATACTGGAGCCCAAGGTGTCCTTGCACTTTTCCCCGGAGATGAAGGCACCCATAGGCAGACCACCGGCGATCCCCTTGGCAACGGTGCAGATGTCCGGCAGAATGTCGTAGTTCTGGAACGCAAATACCTTGCCGGTACGTCCCATACCCGTCTGCACTTCGTCGATGATCATGAGAATGTCGTGTTCGTCACAGTACTTGCGCAGAGCCTGTACATAGTCCACAGGCAGGATATTCACGCCGCCTTCGCCCTGGATCACTTCCAGCATGACCGCACACACATCTTCGGTGCAGGCAGCGGTGAATTCGTCCATGTCTCCGGCAGTGCAGTACTTGAAGCCTTCGGTGAAGGGGTAGAAGTACTGGTGGAACACGTCCTGACCGGTGGCGGCCAGCGTGGTCACGGTACGGCCGTGGAAGGACTGGCGCAGGGTGATGATGGTGGCTCTGCCTTCGCCGTACTTGTCGTAGCTGTACTTTCTCGCCAGCTTGATAGCCCCTTCGTTGGCCTCCGCACCGGAGTTGCCGAAGAACACATTGCACAGCCCGGAGGTCTTCACCAGAAATTCAGCCACCTGGGCAGCCGGTTCACAGTAGTAATAGTTGCACACGTGCTGGTATTTGGAAGCCTGTTCAAACACTGCGTTGACCCAACCGGCATCGGAATAGCCAAAGGAATTGACGCCGATCCCACTGGTGAAGTCGATGAACTTTTTGCCGTCCTTGTCCCACATGGTAGCACCGGACGCATGATCCGGCACCAGCGGCAGACGACCATAGGTGTGCATGATATAGGCTTGGTCTTTCTCTATAACTTGATCTTTAGTCATATGTAGAATCTCCTGAATAACGATAAATACGATATACAAACGAACTGGATCCTGACATCCTAAGTGTTTGCGTTACTCCCCTTTGGTAAACATCGTGCCGCAGCCTTCGTCGGATAGCATTTCGATCAGGATGGAGTGCTTCACTCTGCCGTCGGTGATGAACGTGCGGTGGATGCCACCTTCGGCCGCATGGACACAGCATTCCACCTTCGGGATCATGCCGCCGGAGATCACGCCGTCTGCCTTGAGCCCGTCCACCTCACTGGTGTGGATCACGGGGATCAGGGTCGTCTCGTCGTGGGGATCCCGCAGTACACCACGGGTATCGGTCAAAAGGATCAGGTTCCGGGCCTTCAAGGCAATGGCGATCTCGGCGGCTGCGGTGTCTGCATTGATGTTGTACACCCCGGAGCCGTCTGCCGCATGGGCTACCGTGGAGATCACCGGAATGTATCCCTTGTCGATCACGTCCTGGATAATGGATGCATCCACCGAGGTGATATCGCCAACATAGCCATAGTCCGTACCGGCAGCATCGGTGTGGCGGGTCGCTCTCAGCAGCCCACCATCCAGACCGCAAAGCCCCACAGCACGACCGCCGGTCCGTTCGATGCGATCCACCAGCTGCTTGTTGGTCTTCCCGGCCAGCACCATCAGCGCCACCTCAGCCGTTTCCGCATCCGTATACCGCAGACCGTTGATGAACTGGGACTGCTTGCCGATCTTTTTCAGCATCTCGTTGATGTCCGGACCGCCGCCGTGTACCAGCACCACATGGATGCCGGTCAGAGACAGCAGCACCAGGTCGCTGATCACCGCATCCTGGAGTTCCTCCGACAGCATAGCATTGCCGCCGTATTTGATCACAACCGTTTGACCGGTGTACTTCTGTATATAGGGCAGCGCCTCGATCAGGACACTGGCCTTGTCTTGATTGGATATAGACATGATGTTTTACTCCATTTGATTATGTTGTGTGTGGATACAGGGGAGACGGGTGTTTTTTAGCCGATGTGACCCAAATGTTTTAGCTGAAGTAAATGCTTCGCATTAACTTCTGTAGTCCCCGTTGATGTGTACGTATTCGTAGCTCAGGTCACAGCCCAGTGCCGTAGCCTCGCTTGCACCTTCGTGCAGGACGCATTCGATGACGATCTCTTTTTCCAGAAGGATCTTCTTTGCCACGTCTTCGTCGAAGGGCAGCTGGGCACCGTTCCGGCACACGTCGATCTTTCCGGCAGGAGACGTGAAGGAGATATCCACCTTGGTGGTATCAAAGGCCACACCGGCATAACCTAAGGCACAGATCACACGACCCCAGTTGGCGTCGGCCCCAAACATAGCGGTCTTCACCAGAGAGGAGCAGATCACGCTCTTGGCAAGGATCCGTGCGTTTTCCAGGGTATCCGCACCGGTCACATGGCAACGCAGGAACTTGGTAGCCCCTTCGCCGTCGGCAGCAATGGCAGAGGCCATCTGGTTGCAAAGCAGATGCAGGGCACCGTAGAAGGCGTTGTAAGCGACATTGGCGGCGCCGATCTCTTCGTTGCCTGCACAGCCGGAAGCCATGATGCACAGCGTGTCGTTGGTGCTGGTGTCCCCATCCACGGAGACCATGTTGAAGGTGTCTTCGATGGCCGTGGACAGTGCCTTCTGCAGCAGATCGGAAGCAATGGCGCAGTCGGTGGTGATGAAGCCCAGCATGGTGCCCATATTGGGGTGGATCATGCCGGAGCCCTTGCACATACCACCCAGATGGATGGTCTTGCCGCCGAACTCGTAGGACAGGGCAAATTCCTTCTTCTTGGTGTCGGTGGTCATGATGGCGTTGGCTGCCAGATCGGCTCCTTCTGCACTGGCTTCCACTTTTTCAAACAGGGTAGGCAGTGCACCAAACAACGGCTCGGTGGGCAGGGTCTGTCCGATAACACCGGTGGAGGCTACAATCACTTCTTCTTCTGCACAGCCCACCATTTCGGCTACAGCCTTGCAGGAAGCGTTGGCTGTGTCGTATCCATCCGGTGTGCAGGCGTTGGCGTTACCGCTGTTGCAGATCACGACTCTTGCTTTGCCGCCAGCCAGGTGCGCTCTGGTCACGCCAACCGGAGCGGCAAATACTTTGTTCTTGGTGAAGACACCGGCGGCGTTGCAGGTCTTGTCGGCCAGCACCATGGCCAGGTCCAGCTTGGCGGTGTTCTTCCGGAAGCCGGCGTGGAGACCGTATGCTTTGAAACCCTTCGCAGCACAAACGCCGCCGGGGATCGATGTATAGGTAATGTTCATAATGATATACTCCGTGAAAATTTAGAATCCGGCAGGCAGCATTTCCAGACCGGTGGTTTCCGGCAGACCGAATTTCAGATTCATATTCTGGATGGCCTGACCTGCGGCACCCTTGACCATGTTGTCGATGCAGGAGCAGATGATCAGCATCCCATTTCGTGCATCGGTGTGGAGCGAAATGTCGCAGAAGTTGGAGCGCACCACATTGCGGATCTGGGCAGAAACGCCTTCCCGTTCCACACGAACGAAGGGCTCGTTTTCGTAGAACTTCTCATAGGCGGCACGCACTTCAGCAAGGGTCACGCCATCAGAGAGCGGTACATAGATCGTTTCCTCGATCCCACGGTTCACCGGCAGCAGATGGGGCACAAAGGTCACCTTTACGGCAGACCCGGCCATATGGGACAGAGACTGTTCGATCTCCGGTGTGTGTCGGTGAGAGCCCACCTTATAGGCAGAAATGCTTTCGTTTGCTTCGGGATAATGGGTGGTCTGGGTCAGGGAACGACCGGCACCGGTCACACCGGATTTGGCATCGATGATCACGTAGTCGCCCTTGACCAGTCCCTTTTGTAGCGCCGGTGCCAGACCCAATGCAGCCGCCGTAGGATAGCAGCCCGGATTGGCTACGATTTTGGCATCCCGGATGGCGTCCCGGAACAGCTCCGGCAGGGCATAGACCGCACCGTCATGGAGCTCCGGCTTGTCAAAGGGCTTTTTGTGCCAGGCTTCGTATTCTTCTTCGGATTCCAGCCGGAAGTCGGCGCCAAGGTCAACGAGCAGCGCACCGTTTTTGGCACACTGTTCCGCCAGCGGTTCGGACAGACCATGGGGCAGAGCGGCAAAGACCACGTCTGCACCGGCAATGGCGGTGTCCATATCGGTCAGGGTAGGCAGGGTGCATTTCTTGAAGCTGGGGTAAATTTCATCGATGGATTGTCCGGCAAACGAGGTAGAGGACAGGCCGGAGATCTCCACGTTCGGATGGCAGGCCAGCAGCCGTACCAGCTCCGCACCGGCATATCCGGTAGCGCCTACAACAGCAGCGTGTATCGTCATAGCATTTGCTCCTTTATTTCAGTTCCTGAATTTTGTTGCGGATCAGGTCGATCTGGTGCAGCACCGAGGTCTCGCTGGGTCCCCCATAGGCAAGGCGCCCATTGACACAGTTTTCCAGATTGACGGCCTTGTACACATCCTGTGCGAACAGGGGAGAGAATTCCTGATAGGTGGCAAGTGGCAGGGTCTCGAAATCCGTACCGTGCTCGATGCAGTAGGCCACCAGTCGTCCGCTGATCTTATACGCATCCCGGAAGGGCATCCCCTTCTTCACCAGGTAGTCGGCGCAGTCGGTGGCATTGATGAACCCACCGGAGGCAGCCTTCCGCAGCTTGTCGGCCTTGACCGTTGCCGTGGCCAGCATGGAAGTGAACAGCTCGATGCACAGCTTGCTGTTGTCGATGGCATCGAAGATCGCTTCCTTGTCTTCCTGCATATCCTTGTTGTAGGCAAGCGGCAGACCCTTCATCATGGTCAGCAGCGTGGTCAGATCCCCATATACCCGGCCGGTCTTCCCACGCACCAGCTCGGCAATGTCCGGATTTTTCTTCTGGGGCATGATGGAGGAACCGGTGGAAAAGGCGTCGTCCAGCTCGATGAACCCGAATTCGGAGGAACACCACAGGATCATCTCTTCGCTGAACCGGCTCAGGTGCATCATTACCACCGACAGATCGAACGCCAGCTCTAAGAGGGAATCCCGGTCGGACACGCCGTCGATGCTGTTTTCCATGGGTCCGTCAAAGCCCAGCAGGGAAGCGGTCATGTGCCGGTCGATGGGGTAGGTGGTGGAGGCCAGCGCACCGGAACCCAGCGGACACACATTCATGCGCTCTGCCGTCTGGGTGAGTCGGGACAGGTCACGGAGAAACATTTGTCCGTATGCCAGAATGTAGTGGGCAAAGGTCACCGGCTGTGCTCTCTGCAGATGCGTATACCCTGCCATGACCGTGTGGATGTTTTGGTCGGCCTTGTCGGCAATGGCGGTCAGCAGGTCCACCAGCAGAGAACGGATCTGCCCGATCTCGTTGCGCAGGTAGAGGCGAATGTCCAGTGCTACCTGGTCGTTCCGGCTTCTGGCGGTGTGCAGACGCTTGCCCGTGTCCCCGATCCGCTTGGTCAGCACCTCTTCCACGAACATATGGATGTCCTCGGCTTCCGGATCGATGGGCAGTGCGCCGGATTCGATGTCCGCCTTGATCTCGTGAAGGGCAGCGACGATCTTGTCCGCTTCCTCGGCGGCGATGATCCCGCATTTTCCCAGCATGGTCGCATGGGCAATGGAACCCTCGATGTCTTCACGGAACATACGGGAATCAAAGGAAATTGAGGAATTGAAGTCGTTTACCCGGCTGTCCTCTGCTTTGGAGAACCGGGCATCCCACATTTTGGCCATGTTGTACCCCCATGTATATCAAAAAATCGCTTGGTACCGGCTTTTGTTCCGGCTATGAAAAAAATAGGCAAAAAATGGAAGTAAGAAGTAAGAGCGGACAGGTGGTCCCATCGGTCTCTTACTTCTTATTTCTTTGGAAGTGCCACTGTATCCGTTTCAGCAGCGTTTCCATTGGTATTGGCAAAGGAATTACTTGTTCCAGTTCTGTTCAGTCAGCGCCTTCATCTTGATGGGCAGACCGAACAGGTTGATGAAGCCTTCTGCGTCAGCCTGGTTGTAGTCTTCGTCCACACCGAAGGAGGCAGTCTGTTCGCTGTACAGAGAATACGGAGAGGTCACACCGGCGTTGATCATGTTGCCCTTGTAGAGCTTCAGGGTAACGTCACCGGTAACGGTCTTCTGTGCATCGTCCGTGAAGGCGCACAGGGATTCACGCAGGGGAGAGAACCACTGACCGTTGTACACCAGCTCAGCCAGCTTCTGGCCGACCATGGTTTTGAAGTGCATGGTCTCCTTGTCCAGGGTGATGGTTTCCAGTACGTCGTGTGCCTTGTACAGGATGGTGCCGGCGGGCGTTTCGTATACACCACGGCTCTTCATACCGACCAGACGGTTTTCTACGATGTCCAGGATACCGATACCGTTGGCGCCGCCGATCTTGTTCAGCTTGTCTACCAGCTCGATGGCACCCAGCTCTTCGCCGTCCACAGCGGTGGGAATACCCTTTTCAAAGTGGATGGTCACGTAGGTAGCCTTGTCCGGTGCGTTTTCGGGAGACACACCCAGTTCCAGGAAGCCGGGCTTGTTCAGCTGGGGCTCGTTGGCAGGGCTTTCCAGATCCATACCTTCATGGCTCAGGTGCCACAGGTTCTTGTCCTTGGAGTAGTTGGTCTCTCTGTTGATCTTCAGGGGAATGTTGTGTGCTTCGGCGTAGTCGATCTCTTCGTCACGGGACTTGATATCCCAAACACGCCAGGGAGCGATGATGGTCATTTCGGGAGCCAGTGCCTTGATGGTCAGCTCGAACCGAACCTGGTCGTTGCCCTTACCGGTGCAGCCGTGGCAGATGGCATCCGCACCTTCGGCCTTGGCGATCTCTACCAGTCTCTTGGCGATGCAGGGACGAGCGTGAGAAGTACCCAGCAGGTAGTCTTCATACTTGGCGTCGGCCTTCAGGCAGGGCCAGATGAAGTCTTCGATGTATTCCTTCCGCAGGTCTTCTACGTACAGCTTGGAGGCGCCGGTCTTCAGTGCCTTTTCTTCCAGACCTTCCAGCTCGTCGGCCTGACCAACGTTACCGGATACGGCGATGATCTCGCAGCCTTCATAGTTTTCCTTCAGCCACGGAATGATGATGGAAGTATCCAGACCACCCGAATAGGCCAGTACGATTTTTTTGATTTCCTTCTTAGTTTTCATGATGCTCCTCCGAATCGATGTTGTTTTCTTGTGTGACATTATTATACTCTTTCTTGCTGGGATTTGCAATATACAAGTTTCACAAATCGGCATAAATATGCAAAGAATTCTTATAAAAATACACGAATGCATACCGGATGCGGTGAGAGATGGCTTTTCATTGGTGGAATAAGCGCATATTTGGTCGATACATGACAAAAAACTTGTGTGAAAATGCCGAATGCCGTATGCATAAAAACGGATATATAAATTTCCATGCATAGAATCCGGTCGACTGCACACAATATAGTTGCACAAAAAGCAAAGAAAGAAGGGGATCGGAATGCAAAAACACAAGTCCAAAACCGGTATGACAGGCGTACTCACGGGGATCCTTGCCGCTATATTGGTGCTGCCAACCAATGTGGCCGCTGCTGGGGAAGCCACCGGATGGTATTTTCAGCACAGCAAAAACGGCGAACAGATGCCGCCACCGCCGGAGCTGGCCTATCTGGAGCAATACGACGGTTACTACGCAGACCACCGGCACAGCTCTATGGAAGACGAAGACAAGGTATTGTACCTGACCTTTGATGCCGGATATGAAAACGGCAATGTGGCAAAGGTGCTGGACACCTTGCAGGCGGAAAACGTGCCCGGTGCCTTCTTTATATTGGAGGGACTGGTGAAGCACGATCCGGATCTGGTGCAGCGCATGGGAGATGAAGGGCATCTGGTCTGTAACCATACGGCGTCCCACCGGGATATGACCAAGGTGGACGATATAGAAGAATTTCGCACGGAGCTTGGCCGGATGGAAAGGGTGTACACGGAGCTGACCGGCAAAAAGCTTTCACCGTACTATCGGCCGCCGGAAGGAAAGATCAGCAAGCGCAGCATGGCCTATGCCAAGGAATGCGGCTACAGCACGATCTTCTGGAGCTTTGCCTACAGCGATTGGGACAACCAGCGGCAGATGGATCCGGAAAAAGCCAAAGAAAAGATCCTGTCCGAGACCCACAACGGCGCCGTATTGTTGCTGCATCCCACCTCTGCCACCAACGCTGCCATTTTGGGGGATCTGATCCATGCCTGGCGAGAAATGGGCTTTCGCTTCGGGACGCTGGATGAGCTGACGGGAAAGGATGATCACGTGTGCGCAAAGGACTAAGACGGTACCTGGCAGGTGTGCTGCTCTGGGGCTGTGTCCTTTTGGGCAGCGCACGATCGGTTCTGGCAGGAGAAGTGTATTTTTCCTGCAACACGGCCGGGGAAAAGCGGATCGCACTGACCTTTGACGACGGTCCCCATCCGGTGTATACCGAGGAGATCCTGGACATCTTAGCCGCATACGATGCCAAGGCGACGTTTTTCTGCATCGGTGTCAATGCAGCTCGCTATCCCACGCAGGTGCAAAAGATCCTGGCGGCCGGACATGAGATCGGCAACCACACCTACGACCACCAGAATCTGCAACGGATCGATGGCGCCGGGGTGAAAGCGGAAATATGGGGCATGGAGGACGCACTGCTGCCGGTGACGGAGGAATTGCCCATGCTGCTTCGGCCACCGGGTGGTCTGTACAGCGATGCGGTCTGTCAGACGGCTGGGGCAATGGAATACGATGTGATCCTCTGGTCGGTGGACACCCGGGACTGGGCACACACAGCGGTGGAGGACATCGTGGAGAATGTGCTGACCAACACAGGTCCCGGCGACATCGTATTGTTCCACGATTTCATTGGCGGTTCGTCTCCCACACCGGAGGCACTGCGCCGGATCCTGCCGGTACTGGTGGAGCGTGGCTACAGCTTCTGCACCGTGTCGGAGCTATTGGATCGGTGACTATAGCGATAGAAAACCATCCTCCATAGGATCAGGTGATGGTAGATCCCATGGAGGATGGTTTTCTGTCGTTATGCTTTCGTATTTCTTATGGAAGCGCCAAGCACCGTGGAGCGTTTTGGTGCTGCATAGCCACTCTAAACGATCTTAGTATAAAAGCTTTCCGTGCCGTATGTTTCGTAGTATTCGTCCCGGAGAATGGCGCAGGTACCGACGGACACAAAATTGCCTTTGACGAACATACAGTCCCGGGCTACCCCTTCAAAGGTCATACCCACCTTTTCCATGACCCGGCGGCTGGCGTCGTTGCCCACCATATACCGCGCTTCGATCCGGTGCAGATGCAGCTCTGTGAAGCCAAATTGCAGCACAGCCCGAACCGCCTCCGGTGCGATGCCCTGGCCCCAGTAGGCAGGATTCACCACGTAGCCCACCTCGGCTGCCTTGTGATCCGGCATGAACCGGGTAAAGCCACAGGTGCCGATCATTTTGCCCCGTACCAGCTCGGCCTTGTCGAAAAACACCGAAGCGAGGGACGACGACAGCCCCTCACTGCCCGGTTCTCGCAGGACGATGGCCCAGTCGTGAAATTCCCCTTGCCGGTACCGGGACTGCAGATAGGACAGGTAGCGTGTGGTGTAGTTCAGGTCGTCGTGCTCACGCCACAGCAGATACCGTGTGACCCGGCTCTGGCAGGCGTATTCGTACATATCCTTGGCATCGGCCTTCCGCATCCGGCGCAGAGTCAGTCGGGGCGTTTCCAGGATCGGTGGATCCCGGAAAATGCGCTGTATTTCGGTTTGCATCATGAGACCGGTCAGACTCACACGTTGAACCGGAACAGGACCACATCACCGTCGGCAATGACATACTCCTTGCCTTCGGAGCGCACCAGTCCCTTTTCCTTGGCGGCATTCATGGAACCGCAGGCCACCAAATCGTCAAAGGCCACGATCTCGGCACGGATGAAGCCACGTTCAAAGTCGGAGTGGATCTTGCCGGCTGCCTGGGGTGCTTTTGTGCCCTTGACGATGGTCCAGGCACGAACCTCCTTGGGACCGGCGGTCAGGTAGCTGATGTACCCAAGCAGGGCATAGCTTGCCTTGATCAGTCTGTCCAGCCCGCTTTCGGCAATGCCCATCTCCTCAAGGAACATAGCCTTTTCTTCCGGATCCAGCTCGGCGATCTCTGCTTCGATCCCGGCACAAACGGGAATGACCTGTGCGCCTTCCTTTTCGGCAGCAGCGCAGATCTGCTTGTACAGCTCGTTGTCGGGAGAAACACCGGCGGCTTCCGCTTCGCTGACGTTGGCCACATAGATGACCGGCTTCATGGTGAGCAGGGTCAGGTCTTCCATCAGCGCCCGCTCATCCTCGGTGTATTCCAGGGAACGTGCGGTGGTGCCTTCGTTCAGGGCATCCAGCACTCTCTGGTACAGTTCCAGCTGACCGGCCAGGGTCTTGTCGCCCTTCATGAGCTTCTGTACCTTGTCGATCCGCTTTTCCAACACTTCGATGTCTGCATAGATCAGCTCTAAGTTGATGGTCTCCAGGTCCCGGATGGGGTCGATGCCGCCGTCTACGTGGATGATGTCGTCGTCCACAAAGCAGCGCAGCACGTGTACCACAGCGTCTACGTCCCGGATGTGGGAGAGGAACTTGTTGCCCAATCCTTCACCCTTGGAGGCACCACGCAACAGCCATGCAATGTCCACGAACTCCACCACAGCCGGCGTGTACAGCTGGGGATCGTACATCTTCGCTAGCACATCCAGACGGCTGTCCGGCACCTGTACCATGCCTACATTGGGGTCGATGGTGCAGAAGGGGTAGTTGGCACTGGGCGCACCGGCTCCGGTCAGTGCATTGAACAAAGTAGACTTGCCGACGTTCGGCAGTCCGATAATACCAAGTTTCATGATTTATATTTCCTTTTCATTTTTTGTCCTGTTTTTGTCAGAGGTAAAAATACACAGTTTATTATACACCCAACGGCGGAGAAAATCAAGCATTTCTCGGAAAATCCAAGTTTTTGTTTTTGCAAGATGTCATGGGAAATAAAACCGGTTGTTCACAAAATCACGGTAGACTTGGGGAAAAGATTGTGGTACTATATAGATAACGTGTATCTTGCTGTCCGTTTCCTTCCATAGACATACACATGGCCCCTTTTGCATATGCTGTGCCAAAAGCGAAAAAAAGGAGCAGGGTATGAAGTGTGGTACGGTGTACGGAAAAAGGTTTTGTCTATTGTCGGTTTGCTTTGCGGCGGCGATGGTGTGTGGGATGCAGATCGGACAACGGTTGCCAACGCTGTGTGTGGTGCTCATGCCAAACGAGCTGCCAACAAGTCTCGCCCAAGCCGGATCGATGACAGCACTGCTTTGTGCCTGGATCGAGCCACTGGGGAAAACGGCCTTGGCGCTGCTGCTGTGGTATCTGGTGCGCCTTGTGTCCCTGGGGGAGCCTGTGGTGGCGCAGGTGGCCTTTCCGGTGCTGACTGCTTGTCGAGGGTGTCTGTTGGGGTTGTGTCTGCCCATGGTGCTGCCCGGACAGAACGGCGCAGGACAGGTGCTGGGAAACGCCTTGCCGGGACTGGTCTGCTACTTCGCCGTGTCGGTGCTCTGCATGGGCTTTGCGGCAGGAGACGACCGCTTTGGCATAGGCCGCACCACAGGACGCTTTCTGACCCACGCCGGTGCTGTGTTTGCCATCACCCTATGCCTGGGACTGGTGTGACGATAAACGATAGAAGTGACAAAACGATACGAAATCATAATAAAAGAGGAACAATACAATGCCCATGGACGAAAACGAAAAGCATACCTTGGACGAACTGGAAGCAGAGGAGCTTGCCGAGATCGCTGCCAAGGAGAAAAAGGAAAGCGGCTTCAATCCCTTCCGGAAGACCTATTCCGATGGGGAAGGCGTATCCAAAGAGGAAGAGCAGATCTATGCCCATCCCACACTGAAGAACTTCTTCAAGCTGCTGGGCCGGCGGCTGAACCAGATCCTATCGGTGAACTTACTCATGGTGTTCGGGAATTTCTTCCTGTTCTTTGCCCTGTTTGCCATCAGCGGCTATGCCTCCATCCACTCCACCGCACCCTATTTCTCCAACTTTGCGGCGCTGAATGGGGTCTATAAATTCGATCCGTCACCGGCTACGGCGGCGTTGATGGGTATATTCGGTATGCAGGCTGACATCACCGTGCTGTCCACCGTGGACTACATCTTGCTTGCCATCTCGGCCCTGACGATCTTTACCTTTGGTCCCGTGAACGTGGGCTGTACCTACATCCTGCGGAACATCTTCCGTGGCGAAGGCATCTTCCTGTGGCACGATTTCTTCCACGCCGTTAAGCGGAACCTGCGGCAGGGGATCATCTACGGGATCCTGGACGCTGTGATCATGTTCCTGCTGATCTACGATATCTTCTTCTTCAACCTGAACTATGGGCTGAACACCGCACTGAATATGATGTTCTTTGCAGCGCTGTTCATGCTGATTTTGTACATCATCATGCGGCCGTACATCTACCTGATGCTGGTGACCTTTGATTTGTCCATTTTCAAAATGTTCAAGAATGCGCTGCTGTTCACCGTGCTGGGCGTCAAGCGGAACATCATGTCCTTCCTGGGCATCGTGGCACTGGCTGTGATCGAATACGCACTGCTGATGATCTATTTCCCCTTGGGCGTGATCCTGCCCTTTGTGGGACTGTTCTCCATCGGCTACATGATGCAGATCTACGGCGCCTTCCCCAAGATCAAGGAGATCATGATCGATCCCTATTACGAACAGGCTGCCGTTCCTGCCGAAGAAGCATAAGCATTCATTTCCAGAAAAAATGGGATTTTGAGGCAAAATTAAGAAAAACCACATGATGCGTTCATGTAGTTTTCACATTGGTGGATTACAATATTGTAAACAAGGATACAGCACTATCTAACGTTTGTAGAATACAGGAGGAATGGCCGTGCAGAACGAAGGGTATCGGCACGAATACAAGTATCCGGTGACGGCAGGGCAGTGTCTGCTGTTGGCGCATAAGCTGGAGCAGGTGCTGGCAAAGGATGTCCATGCCGGAGACGGAGGCTACACCATTCGCAGTCTGTATTTCGATGACGACCGGGATACGGCGCTGCGGGAAAAAATGGATGGCGTGGATCCCAGAGAAAAGTTTCGCATTCGTATATACAATCGGCAAAAGGATTATATCTGCCTGGAAAAAAAGTGCAAGCGTGGGGAAATGACCAAAAAGCTCCAATGCCGCCTGACCTATGACCAGTGCATGGCGATCCTGTCCGGCGATATCGATGGTCTGTGGCGACAGGGCAACGGACTGCTTGCCGAGCTGTATGCCAAAATGCGGGAAGGACTGCGACCCAAAACCATCGTGGAATACGACCGGATCCCCTTTGTGTACGCACCGGGCAACGTTCGGGTCACGCTGGATCGCTCCATTCGCACAGGGCTTGCGTCTGCGGATCTCTTTGGAGACGTACCGGTGGTGCCGGTGTCGCCGCTGGACGTGCTGGAAGTGAAGTACGATGCGTATCTGCCCGACGTGGTGCGCCTGCTCACAGCCGGTCTGGAAACAAGCCGCATTTCCGTTTCCAAATATGCGCTGTGCCGCCGGTATTTGTGACCTCGCAGGAATAAGTTGCCCCATTACTTATCATAAAGGAAGTACACGATTATGTTATCATTCTCCGATCTGTTCAAATCCAATGCATTGTCCCAGGATGTAACGTTGTTCACGCCGGTGGATACGGTGCTGTTTCTGGCACTGGCGTTCCTGTTAGGTCTGTTCATTTGCTTTATCTACAAGATCACCTACAGCGGCGTGCTGTTTTCCCGTTCCTTTGCGGTATCGCTGATTGGCATGACCATGATCTCCACCTTCATTATCTTAGCGGTCACCTCCAATGTGGTGCTGTCGCTGGGTATGGTGGGTGCGCTGTCCATCGTGCGTTTCCGGGCAGCCATCAAGGATCCGCTGGACATTGTGTACCTGTTCTGGGCACTGGCCGCCGGTATCGTGCTGGGCGCACGCCAATTCTTCCTGGCCATCTTAGGTTCGCTGGTCATCGGTGGGATCCTGTTCCTGCTTGCCAAGGTGGGACATGGCGGAAAAGATTATATCGTGATCCTCACTTTTTCTGATGAAAAAGCGGAACAAAACGCCGCCACCATCGTCAAAGAAGCCAGCCGACATATGCAGATCAAGACCAAGACCGTGACCCCGGATGCCATGGAAGCCACGTGGGCGGTGTCTCTGTCCGGTGGCGAAATGGAACTGGTGAACAAGCTGAAGGCTGTAGCCGGCGTAGAAAAAGCGGTGCTGGTGAGCTACAACGGAGAATACATGGAGTAATCTTCCGTACATGGGGCAACGTTTCACCGCATGACAAAGTTAAAAAATTTAATACATATAAAAAGAGAGGGAAGTATACTATGGGAACCAAACTGCTTGTTGTAGACGATGATGCCAACATCTGCGACCTTTTGAAGCTGTATTTTGAAAATGAAGGGTACGAAGTGAAGATCGCTGGCGATGGCGTGGAAGGAGTCAGCTTCTTCAAGATGTACGAGCCCGACCTGGTGCTGCTGGACATCATGCTGCCCCGGAACAAGGACGGCTGGCAGGTGTGCCGGGAGATCCGGGAAATTTCCTCCAAGCCCATCATCATGATCACCGCCAAAGGGGAAGTGTTCGATAAGGTGCTGGGGCTGGAGCTGGGTGCCGACGACTTTGTGACCAAGCCCTTCGATATGAAGGAGCTGTCGGCCCGGATCAAGGCAGTGTTGCGCCGCTATTCTGCCCACGATACCCAGAACGACGATGAGACCATCAAGTTCGAAAATATCGAGATCTCCAAGAGCAAGTACGAGCTGAAGCTCAATGGCAAGGCTGTGGATATTCCGCCGAAGGAACTGGATCTGCTGTATTTCTTAGCGTCCAACTTCAACCGGGTATTCACCAGAGATGCGCTGCTGGACAAGGTCTGGGGCTTTGATTATCTGGGCGACTCCCGTACCGTGGACGTACACGTCAAGAGACTCCGGGAAAAGCTGGAAGGCGTATCCGATAAGTGGAGCCTGAAGACCGTCTGGGGCGTAGGTTATAAATTTGAACTGATCCAATAATAAGAAGATACTCTATAAGAAGTAAGAAGGAGCGTGGCGAAAAATTGGTCTTGCAGCCAAAGGTTTTCACACGCTCTGGTTTCTTGCTTCTTATTTCTTGCCTGATAAAATTATGTTTAAGAGTGTATTTATCAAATATATTTCGGCATTCATGCTCATCAACATTTTGAGCATCCTGCTGTCCACCACCATCATCACCACGCTTGCCAACAATTACGATGAGAATATCAAGATCCGCACCGTATCCAAAGCGGCATATTCCATCACGGATTTTATCATCGACGATTACAATCAGAGTGGGCAGATCAATTTCAACGATTATCTAAACGAATCCTTGGGTGAGATCAAGCCGATCCTGGACATCATGGCCATCAACCAGGAGAATATGCTGGTGTTCGTGTCCGATGGGGTAGGGGACATCAAGCTGGCCGGCGGCGCCGATCGGAATCGCCAATATGCCGGGACAGACGGCGTTTTCTCTGAGGATGCGGAGATCTCCTATCCGGCAGAGGTGGTGGCAAAGCTGCAGGAAGGCGGCACCATCACCCGTACCGATACACTGGACGGCTTTTTCCAGGAGAACCACATTGTGTACATCCTGCCCATCACCGCACTGGACGGACGTGTGGTAGGCTCCGTCATGACCTCTACGGCGTCCTCCGGTATGGACGAGCTGCTGAACGCCATGATCAAGACCATCATCATGTCGTCCCTGTGGCTCATGCTGGCGGCTCTGATCGCCATTTATATCATCAGCGAGCGACTGGTGTCTCCCATCCGTGCCATGTCCAAGGCATCCAAGGAATTTGCTGCCGGGCATTTTGACGTGCGTGTGCCTGTGGTGGGCAGTGACGAGGTGGCAGAGCTGGCAGAAGCCTTCAACAATATGGCGGCCTCATTGGAGCACAGCGAAGAAATGCGACGTATGTTCTTAGCCAATGTGTCCCACGATCTGCGCACGCCCATGACCACCATTTCCGGCTTCATCGACAGCATCTTGGAAGGTGCGATCCCACCGGAGAAATACGAGTATTACCTGGGGGTCATCGCCACCGAAGTGCGCCGTCTGTCCCGACTGGTATCCAGTCTGCTGGACATCACCCGGATCCAGGCAGGAGAGCGCAAATTCAATATGGAACCCTTCGACATCTGTGAAAAGGCAAGAGAGATCATCATTGCCTCCGAGCAGCGGTTGGAGGACAAACACCTGGACGTGGTGTTCGATGCGGATGCGGACAATATTTTTGTGGCTGCCGACAAGGATGCCATCCACCAGATCCTGTACAACATCTGCGACAACGCCATCAAATTCTCCGTGGAAGGCGGTCGGTATGAGATCGGCATCCATACCAAGGGCAGCAAGGTCACCGTTAGCGTGTACAACGAGGGCTGCGGCATTCCATCGGAGGATCTGCCCTACGTGTTCGACCGGTTCTACAAGAGCGACAAGAGCCGGGGACTGGACAAGACCGGTGTGGGTCTGGGGCTGTACATCGCACGGACCATCATCGATGCCCACAACGAAAAGATCTGGGTGGAAAGCGAATATGGCAAATGGTGCCGTTTCTCCTTTACGCTGACCAAGACCCTGCCTGCCGAAGCCAAGGAAGACAGAGATACCGAGGAGAAAAAACGCTGATCCCGTTTTACGCCAGCATCATGGATGCGTCATCATGGATGCGTCATCACACGGATGCCAATATAGTATAAAGCAAAGGAAAATATGACTATGATAGAATATACTGCCACCTGCCTGTTCGGGCTGGAAGGACTGCTGGGTGAAGAGATCGATGCACTGGGCTACAAGCGTACCCAAACCATGGACGGCCGGATCAGCTTTCTGGGTGACCCCATGGCCTGTGCCAAAGCCAATATCCATCTGCGGTATGCGGAACGGCTGTACGTGCGGCTGGGCTCCTATCCGGCAGATACCTTTGACAGCCTGTTTGAAGGAGCAAAAGCACTGCCGTGGGAAGACTGGATCGGCAGCGAAGACCAGTTTCCGGTATCGGGACACGCCATCAAATCCAAGCTGTTCTCGGTGCCGGACTGCCAGAAGATCCTGAAAAAAGCCATCTCTGTCCGGTTGGGCAACCACTATGGCCTGACCAGAATGCCGGAGACCGGGCTGGTCTATAAGGTGGAATTCTTCCTGTTCAAGGACAATGTGTCCCTCATGATCGACCTGTCCGGCGTACCGCTGCACAAGCGTGGCTATCGACCGGAGACCGTGGCGGCACCGCTTCGTGAAACCCTGGCAGCCGCTCTTGTGAAGCTTGCCAGACCTCGTGAGGATGTGCTGTTCTGGGATCCCTTCTGTGGTTCCGGTACCATCGCCATCGAAGCGGCTATGCTCATGAAAAATATCGCACCGGGTGTGAACCGCCGGTTTGCCGCCGAAGCATATCCCCATTTTCCCAAGTCCCTGTGGGAAGAAGCCCGTGAGCTTGCCATGGACGGGGAGAGAGAATCGTCCTTCCAGGCCGTCGCCACCGACATCGATCTGGCCTGCGTGAAGATCGCAACGGAAGCTGCCGCTCGTGCCGGTGTGGACGACTGTATCAGCATCTACGAAATGGATGCACGAGACTTTGCCGATCCGGGCTGCCGGGGTACCATCGTCACCAATCCACCGTATGGCGAACGACTGATGACCGTAGAGGAAGCGGAGGCACTGTACCAGGATATGGGTCGAGCCTTTGCCTGTGTGCCCAATTGGCAGATCTACGTGCTGACCGCCCATGAGCAGTTTCCTAAGCTGTATGGCAGACGGGCCGACAAGATCCGCAAGCTGTACAACGGGATGATGCCCTGCTACTACTACCAATTTTTTAAGGCACCACCGCACAATTCACGGCGAAAGCCTTGATGGCACATCTGCTTGCATATTTTCCGTAATTCTTCACCAATCCACCTTGCCTTACGGACGTAAGCCTGCGGTGAATTGGCTTTGCCTTACGAAAAATCTGCCGACGCATCTGTACCATCAGAACTGTGTGGTGGCGACCTGAAAACCCCAATCGAAAATAAGTATAAAGGATGTGACTGCGATGCAAAAACTTGGCTTTGGCATGATGCGCCTGCCCCGGCTGGATCCGGACGACCCGGCTTCGGTGGACTTTGACGAGCTGTGCCGGATGGTGGATCTGTTTCTGGAAAAAGGCTTCACCTATTTTGATACCGCATGGATGTACTGTGCCTTCCAGAGCGAACCGGCTGTAAAAAAGGCACTGGTGGACAGATACCCAAGAGACCGGTTCCAGCTGGCCACCAAGCTCCACGCCGGATTCATGAAGTGCAAAGAAGACAGAGACAAGATCTTCAACGCACAGCTGGAAAAGACCGGCGCCGGTTATTTCGATTACTACCTGCTCCATGACGTGGGGGTAGAGCGGTATCCCATCTTGGAGGAATACGACTGCTTCCAGTGGCTGGCAGAAAAAAAGGCGGCTGGTCTGGTGAAGCACATGGGCTTCTCCTGCCACGACAATGCCGCATTCTTGGATAAGGTGCTGACGGAGCATCCCGAAATGGAATTCGTGCAGCTGCAGATCAACTATCTGGATTGGGACAGCGAAGGTATCCAGTCCCGGCTGTGCTACGAAGTGGCGTGCAAGCACGGGAAGCCGGTGATCGTCATGGAGCCGGTGAAGGGTGGTACACTGGCGAAGGTGCCGGAGGACGTGGAGAACCTGTTCAAAAGCCATGCACCGGAGATGTCCGTGGCCTCCTGGGCGATCCGTTTCTGCGCAGGCCTGGAAAACGTGATGATGGTGCTGTCCGGCATGAGCGATATGGCACAGATGCAGGACAACCTCAGCTATATGCAGGATTTTGTGCCCTTGACGGCAGAGGAAAACGCTATCGTCCGGGAAGCGGTGGATCGGATCAACGCCAGTGTGGCGATCCCCTGTACCGGCTGTTCCTACTGCACCGACGGCTGTCCTATGCACATCGCCATTCCCCAGATCTTCTCGCTGTACAATGCGGATCTGCAGGAATTGCCGGGGAAGGACTGGACACCGCAGGCTGAATATTACGAGCGGCTGAACCAGATCCACGGCGCACCGAAGGACTGCATCGGCTGTGGCCAGTGTGAAGGCGTATGTCCCCAGCACCTGCCCATCGTCGAACATTTGCACACGGTGGATGCATATTTTGCAACAAAATAAATATAGCTAAAAAATGACCGGGTCATCTCGCCACAGGGAGAAGCCCGGTCGTTTTTACTGCATTTTTACGTCAAATAAGGCGCATACAAAACATCTCGTGGTAGTCCCAGCGCCAGAGCTGCCTCTTCCAGCTTTTGCTTCTGGATCATGCGAAACAGCGCCGGCTGCCCGGTTTTGACAGTGGCGTGCTCCTGTAGGCACTGCAGCGTTTGCACATCGTAGCCCGATAGACGCACACACACCGCACGACCCAGCACATGGGCAAGCGCCGGAAATACTTCCTTTTCATACGCCCCAGCATCACATGCTCGAGCATTGCATGCTCTGGCAAAGGCGAATTCTTCCACCTGTCCGTGGGCACGATCCAACGATAGACCGCCGATCATGGTGCCGTCCTGCCGTAGTACCGAGATCGCTTCTCGGTTTCCGCTTTGCAGGGCCAGGATCACGTCACCTGTCTGCCGTTTTACATAATCGCATTTGGTTTCGTACATCGCATTGTAGATGGCGGCATCTGCGGGACGCATGGGAACAAATTGGTACGCCGCCTGTGCACGGGGCTGGAACGTCAGCAGATATTCGATACCACCGCCAATGTAGCCCACACGTCCGTAGCGGATCGGATTGCCGTGGAGATAGCCCAGATCCCCTTGCACATCTGCAATATCGTTGACGGCGTGGAGAAGGGCTGTCATGATCCCACGGTTCCTGTATGCTTCCAGCACAGCAATGTTTCCGTTGGCCAGCAGACGAATGGGCACGCCGCCGACGACATATTCCAACGGATAGATAGCAGCCGTACCGACAAGCTGCCCGTCCACAAAAGCGCCCAAATGGGAAGAGGTGACGTACGAATTGGGCGACGAAAACAGCCGTGGAAACAGCAGCCGGAAAGAGGTCTCTCTGCCATAGCTGCGGCTGAAGCAACCGTCCAACAGATCCCGCAGTGCATAAAAATCCTGTGGCACTAAGTATCGTATCTCCATGGTATATCCTCCGAAATGGTGGCGCAATAAATGTCGATCATATCAAAAATACGGATATGCCGATGCATGTAGCCTGTACAATTCTCACGACGCCATCAGCTCTGCCAATGCAGTTGCAAAGGCTTCTGCGATCACCTGTGCGGTGTCCGGACCCAGAGAGTTGGTCTCCTCGTAGTGGTTTTCGCCGGTCGCATCCTCCATGGTGGTCAGGTACGGTGTGTCTTCGTGTACCAGAAAATCCGACGGCGGTACGATGTACCCCAGTTCATCGTTGCAAAGCCCGATCACCAACAGCTCGTCAATGCCATAGTCTCCGGCCAGCTCCAACAGCGTCGGTGGATTTTCGCCGCCGGTGCCGTTTTGTGCCGCTTCTCCACCGTACACCAGCTCCGGGAAGATCTCACCGGGAAGGCAGGCGATGGTCAGAGAATCCAGCTGCAGCACCGACAGAGACGACACCACGGTGTAGCCAGTCTCGCTGTCTCCACGGATCACTTCATTTTCCAGCACCCCTAAGAATTTCAGATACAAATACAGCGGATTGTCCATGGGAGCGGTGAAGGTCGTTGTGGCCACGGACAAGGTCGGTGCAAGGGCTCGTTCGTCTGCTTCTTGAATGGACAAAGCCGCATTTGCCAGAGCGAGTCCGGTCCGTACCATATTTTCTACGGCATCAAAGGTTTCCCCTTCCATTTGGTTTTCCGTGTAGATCAGTCCACCGATGGCACCGGGAATGTACAGCGCCAGGTCCCCGGTCTCCTGCTCGAGCACGTCACACAGTACGCCCGGAAAATCACGGCTGAATTGGGTATTGTCCCCACGCAAAGACTCCGCATGAGCCCCGTAGAACAGCAGCCGTACACCGTTTTCTTCGCCATCTGTATCTGTAGGACAAAAACGCAGCTGGTGCAGAGTCTCGTCGTACACCTGTGGGTCACGGGAATCGTACAGCAGCCCATCCGTATCCGTTTGCCCATACCGCAGGGTTCCCTCGATCGGATCCGTCAAGGCATCTTTGGCAGCAGAAACGGCCGCAGTCACCAGTGCGTTCATATAGCCGTCGTTCTTGCCATCGATACCCACCGGTCCCCAGAGCCCCAGCGTGTCGGGCAGTGCATGGCAGTGGGTGGCATAGATCTGTACCGAAACGCAGTTGTTCTCCGCACACAGGGTGAACAGTCGATCCTGGATCTGCTGCACCGTGGCGCTGGTCAGGGCAATGCAGTCGATCCCGATGAGCAGGAGCCCACCGTGGCCCGTATCCATCCATACCGCTTTGGCTTCGGCATAGTCCGGATCCGGACGCAATTCCCGGCTGGAACCAGCGTCATAAAAGGACAGCCGCTTGCGATTCAGGTAGCCATCGCCGATCCAATCGTTGTGGTAGCCGGCCATGTACAGCCCTTCGCCATCCGACAAAATCGGTCGTACCCCATAGCCATAGGTCCATGTGGTGTTTGCAGACGACAGGTGCCAAACCTCCGTCTCCTCCAAAAACAGTGTACCACAGCCCACCAGACTTGGCAGAAGCAGCAGAAGCACCAAAACATAGGAAAGAAATCTTCGCATCGTGTCGCCTCCTTACAGTACGTCCGCATCCAGCAAAGGACGCAGAGACGTGATCACGTGATCCAGCCGAATGTCGTTGACATCGGTAAACCAGACGGTTACCGCAAAAAGAGGCAGAAACAACAGCACGCCGACTGCGATCACCAGAAGCCGCCGTTTCCAGGTCACGCCACCGGCATGGATATAGACGATGGAAAGGCCACAATACAGGTAGCAGAACAGCCCCATGATCTCCAGTGGCAGATCGAGCGACGCCGTTTTGAGCTGGTCAAAGATGGCAGCGATCGTTTCCGCTGTGTCAGCCGGCAGACCCAAGGACGGACCCAAGGTGCCCAGGATCCCACCCAAATTTCGCAAAAACCAAACCGAGGCAAGCCCCAGCAGAATGGTCAAAATGGCGCCGGACAGCAGCAGTGTTGCAAAAAAGCGCACCGAGATCTTATGAGAAGCCGGTGTGTCCATATATAATTACACCTCACAGGATCAGATTGTATGAGAGTATTATAGCATACTTTGTTGGAAAATGCAAGAGTGCGACGCATTCTTTGTGGTACGCTGTGTGTGTGAAAAAGAATACAAAAAAGACGACCCAATTTCTGGATCGTCTCACCATGCGGGCAAGAGGACTTG
>CAZLED010000031.1:0-28832 GCA_964558485.1 uncultured Ruminococcus sp.
TGAAGGCCGTTACCAGACCATAGATACCCTGTGTGCCGGGCAGTGCCTGGAGCAGCAGTGCCTTACCGAACTTGGACGGGTCCTCGCTGAGCATACCAGAGGAAGCTTCGCCTACGATGCCCACGCCTTTTGCACTGCCGATGCCAGCCAGCGTAGCCGCCAGTGCTGCGCCCAAAAGTGCCAGATTCTGCCCTGTGAGAAACTGATTCAAAAATTCTGCGAATGTCATGATATTGTACTCCTTTTTATTGGAATTTGAATAGATTTACATACATATAAACCAAATTTGTTGTGAAAAAGAGATAAACCGAACACATCGCACAGACTAAATGTCCATGGACAATGCTCCAAAAGTTTTGCCGTACTTAGCGTAGCTAAGTACAGCTTTTATTCAAAAGCCGCGTTTCCCCGTCTCTCCTCCCGAACGCCGAGGACTACTCCCCTTTAACGGAACCGGACGTATTGGCTCCGTGGCGTCAGCGGTACAAAGGGTCGGCCGCCGTCTTCGTAGAACTTGCCGAAGAACTCAATGTACTGCAGACGGGACGTGTGTACGAAGGAACCGAGCAGGTTGATCGCTAAATTCATCACGTGACCGATCGTGCCGACTACAATCAGCAAAAGCACACCGATCACCGACGGACCCGCCATGGTGCCAATGATGTTGAATACGCTGGCGATCACCGCAGAGGCAAGCCCCAGCGAAAGGATCCGGGAATAGGACAATAGGTCGGATACATAGTTCACAATGCCGTAGAGTCCAAGAAATCCCTTCAGTACCTTCATCACCGGGTTCTTTTCGTGCCGACCAGCCGTGCACAGAATCAACAGCACACCCAGCGCCACGATCACAAGCCCGGCATATAAGGTGAGAAAGCTCACACCGGCGCCCATGAAGATCAGCATCCAGCTGCCCGCATCGCAGATCGCCGCTACCCGTTCGCCTTTTTTCCACAGTACATAGAACTGCACCGCAAGCCCCACGAATAGGTGGATGGCGCCGATCACAATGGAGATCACCAAAAACTGCATGGGATCGTTCAGCGGATTGAACCACAGCGCCAGATCCAGCTCTCCCGGACGACCGGCAAAGTTCTGGGCAATGGCCTGGGGCAGGTCGCCGAAATATCCGCCAAACAGCACACCCATCACCGCCATGCTGCCGCCACACATGGTAAACATATTGAGAAATTTCCGCAGTGACCCTTCCGGCTTCATGAGCTTTTTGCCAAGGATACAGCCTACCATGAGCAGCAGTCCGTAGCCCACATCCGCAAACATCAGGCCGAAGATGAGGATGTAGAAAAAGCTCATCAGGAATGTCGGGTCAAAGCTGCCATAGGCCGGAAGCGAATACAGCGATACCACCGGCTCAAATTGACTTGCCATGGCATTGTTGGTCAGCAGCACCGGCACGTCGTCCTCCGGTTCCGGTTCTGTCATCTCGTAGGCGTCGCCTCGTTTTTCCAACAGCGCCACCACCGCATCCACTCGTCCTGCCGGTACCCAACCGGTCAGCACCGCCGTGTGTCTGGTGTAGCCAAGTTGCCCGGCTGCCTCTTTGCGTGCTTCGATGGTGGAGAGCCTGTCCAGATACTCCTCCACCGCCGGTAAGCGTTCTGCCAGTGTTTCCGCTTGCTTCCGCAGATCCGACAGGGTATCGGTCAACACCGCTTCTCGCTGGGCCAGTGTGGTCAGCATTCCGGAAACGCCACCGTCCGCTACCGTCACCGTATAAGGCACCGGTGTAAAGCCAACGCTGTGCAGGACACGCATCACGTCTTCGTACTCCGACGCCCACAGGGTCACGGCAAGGGCACGACTGCGATTCTTCCCTGCCATGTCTGCCGCCCATACTTCCTCGACCACACAGGCATAGTCAGCCAGCGCTCCGTCCAGTGTTTCCATGGGTACCAGCGCCGGCAGCAGACCGCAGATCGTCCGTGTGGTCTTGGTCCTCTCCTCCGGCAGCGCACCGGTGTAGTTCTGCCAGAGCGCAAGGCCTTCTCGCTGGTTCGTGCACGTGAGCCGTTCCCGTTGTGCGTCCTCCATCTCCTGGGAGATTCGCAGTGCCTCTTGTACCAACGTCTCTCCATCCGGCCAGCGCTCGTCCCATTCGGTTTCCACAGGCGACGGAAACAGGCCACGCATCTGCACCCGATAGCCGGACAAAAAGTCGATGGCTTCCTTAGCCTGGGTCTTGGCCGTTGTCAGTCTTGTTTGCTCCTCGGTTTGCCCGACCACTGCAGACCCATCCGGTTCTCCCAGCGCAGTGGTGGTCAGCTCCACACACCGGAGCCGCTGCAGTGCATACAACAGACTGTCCGCATCTTCTCGCAGTACCGCCACGGACAGCTTTTTCATATTGCTAACTGCCAAAGCTTCCCCTCCTTCCTACATTCGATCCAGAAGTGCCCGCACCACCAGCACCACCGCTTTGTCCATGTTGCCTTTGGCCGTCTGCATGGTGATGTTCGCTTCCTCCTTCGCCTGTGCAAGAAGTTTCTCGGTCACAAGCGTTGCTTCCTTCTCCACCTGTGCCGCCATTTCCTGTCGCTCTGCATCCAACGCTTTTTGTCGGGTCTTCATCAAAAGCCCGGCTTCCACACGTCTTTGCTGCAGTCGGTCGTCGGCCTCTGCCTGTGCCTGCTGTACTCTCTTTTCGATCTCGGCTTCCTTCTGGCGAATTTGGTCTATCGCCGTATTCTGCACGATTTTTCACTCCTTCCTGCAATATCGCCGTTTCGATATCGTTCGCACCGAAACCGTCGAATTTGTTGTTTTCTTCATTTTAGCACATTGTCACACAAATTGCAATGCACATTTTCGCAGATTATCACCGTTTTTCACCGGCGTTTTTTGGCTGTATCGCCGTATAAACCACCGCTTTCTGTGAGGTTTGTTATCTTTGTGAAAACATAACATTATTATGGTAACAGGGCAAATTTGCATTTTTCCGCTTCGTTTCATGCAAAAACCAGGTTTGGGAAGGCGTAAAAAACCACTTCTCTACCTATTTATAATATAGCCTCTCTCCATTCTAACCAAAATTTCTTTTCATTATGCCTTGACAAACAGAACCAAAATCTCTACAATATAAGTACGGCGACTACGACCACAGAACACCTTTTCGCCACACGTGACACAGCTCTTTTTTCCGGGACACCATGCCGGGGTGCTTATGGGAGATCGTCACCGTCACCAGTACCTGATCCCCTTCGGCCACGGCATCCATGCAACACGCATACCGGGCATGGGGATCGACTTCGAGACACTGCTCCGCATATTGCCAGGCCGCTTTGCCCAAGGCTTCGTAAAACCGATCCATACGCCTTGCCCAACGCCGCTCTCTGCCGTCTCCGGAAAACCGCACCACGGTCAGCGATGCGCCACACCCATGCTGCTCTGTCCACGTAATTTGCATACGATATCTCCTTATAAAAACCATTCGATAGACTTTCAAAAAAGGATCACAAAAGCCATGACGAACCAAACACCACTGGCCGACCGGGCCCGTCCAACCACCTTTGACGATATGGTGGGACAGGAGCATCTCTGCGGCAAACAGGGCATTCTGCGCAAGATCATACAGAACGGACAGATCCCGTCCATGATCTTCTACGGCCCACCCGGTTGTGGAAAAACCACCGCCGCCGGGATCATCGCCGAAGCCTCCGGTATGACCCTGCACCGACTCAACGCCACCACCGCTTCTCTGTCCGACATCCGGGATGTTGCCAAGGAAACCGAAACCATGCTGGGCATCGGCGGCGTGCTGCTCTACCTGGACGAGATCCAATATTTCAACAAAAAACAACAGCAGTCCCTGCTGGAATATCTGGAGGACGGTCGGATCACCTTGATCGCCGCCACCACAGAAAATCCCTATTACTATATATATGATGCGCTGCTGTCTCGATGCTCCGTTTTCGCTTTCCGACACGTGGATGCGGCGGCCATTGAGAAACGCCTGCGACAGGTGGCAGCCAAGAACTTTTCGCACTTGACCTTTGCCGACGACTTTTTCACCAAGCTTGCCAATGCAGCCGGTGGAGACGTGCGCCGGGGACTGACCTTGCTGGACGTGGCTTCCCACTGTGCCGGAGACGATGGCGTGGTAGCGGAGGACGTGCTGGAAGGGCTGGTGCCGGAAGGGTATTTGTCCAGCTTCGACCGGGACGGGGACGTGCACTACGATCTGCTGTCCTGCCTGCAGAAATCCATCCGTGGCTCCGATCCCGATGCGGCTGTGTTCTATCTGGCACGACTGCTGGAAGGCGGCGACCTGGTCTCACCCTGCAGACGGCTCATGGTCATTGCCAGCGAGGACATTGGACTTGCCTACCCCATGGCACCGGTGATCGTGCGTTCCCTGATCGAAAATGCCCGTGAAGTGGGTCTGCCGGAAGCACGGATCCCCCTTGCCAATGCGGTGTTGCTTCTGGCCACGGCGCCCAAATCCAACTCGGCAGAGGCAGCCATTGACGCAGCCATCGAGGACATCCACAAAGGCTTGGGTGCTGAGGTACCGCTGCATCTGCGTTCGCCCCAATTCAAAGGGTACAAATATCCCCACATTTTCCCAAACCATTGGGTGGATCAACAATACCTGCCGGACGATGTAAAGGACAAGACCTACTACCAATACGGGGAAAACAAAAACGAACAAGCCGCCAAGGCCTATTGGGACAACATCAAGTGAATGCTGATCGTGATGCAACCAGCATTCACGGAAGAAAGGACAATATTGTTATGATCTCCACTGTACAGGATCACCACGGCGTACCCACCTTATTCGTAAACAACAAGCCGGTTCCGGGCTTTGCGTACATCACCTATCGCACCTACAACGCCCAATACGAGGACTTTGCGGCACTGGGCTGTCGGCTGTTTTCGGTGCCGGTATTTTTCGCCGGTCAGACCATCAACGAGGTCTCCCGGATCCCACCGATGACGCCGGGTATCTTCGATGGTACCGAACCGGATTTTGCCCATTTCGATTCCGATATAGAGCAGATCCTGGACGCTTGTCCGGATGCATGGATCTTTCCACGGGTGAATATTTCTCTGCCATATGCCTGGGAAGAAGCACACCCGGACGAATGCTGCGCCTTTGGATACACAGAGCATCACCGGGCTGCCTTTGCTTCCGACGCTTGGGCAAACGAAACCAAACGGCTGCTGGCACTGTTTTTAGACCACGTGGAAGGTTCCGCCTATCGGGAACACATCGTGGGCTATCAGCTGGCCTGTGGGAACACCGAGGAGTGGTTCCCCTTTGATATGCGTGGCGGTATGGGACGGCGCTTTGACGAGGCTTTTCACAGGTATTGCCTGGAGAATGGGCTGTCCGGCACCGAAGAAGAACGGCTGCGATTCCTCTCCCATGTGACCGTTTCTCGCATCGAAGAGCTGGCGGCCTTTGCCAAGGAGAAGTCAGAGAGACGGCTGGTGATCGGCTGCTTCTATGGCTACACGATGGAATGCACCGATCCGTTGACCGGTCACCATGCGCTCTGGGAGCTGCTCCACTGTGACGACATCGATTTTCTCTGTTCGCCTGTGTCCTACGCAGAGCTGCGGCCGGTTGGCATGGACCACGCCTGTATGCTGCCGGTGGATTCACTGAAAGAGCACGGCAAGCTCTATTTTGCCGAAAACGACACACGCACCCATCTCTCGAAAGCCCCCAACGACCTGCCTGCCTATCAGGGTCCCATTTGGTTTGGCCCGGACGTGGACAAAAGCTGTGCCATCCTCAAAATGCACTTTGCCCGGGCGCTGCTCCATGGACACGCCATGTGGTGGTTCGATATGTGGGGACACTGGTACGACCACGATCGGTATCGTGCCCTGCTGCAGGATTGTTATCGGATCTGCGCCGGTGCATTGGAGGAAGATCGACGCAGTCTGGCAGAGGTGGCGGTGTTTGTGGACGAACGTGCCTACGCCAAAGCCGACTGCGACCGGGGACTTTGCTACGGCATTCGCAAGACCTTGGGACAACTGGGCACACCCTACGACATCTACCTGATGGACGATTTTCCAGCGGTGAAGGCCCGGTACAAGGCACACATTTTCCTCTGTCCTGCGGAGACACCGGCGTTTGTGGATGCCACATCGATGCTACAAGATCCCTTGGTGATCTGTTCTCTTGCCGTGACGACCACCGACATTCAAGCCTATTTACAAAAGCATAGCGTGCATATCTGGTGCGAAAATGCCGTGGTCTATGGCTGTGGGTCGTATTTGTTCGTACATCAAATTGGCAGTAAAACAAAAGTATGTACAAAGCCCGGCGTACAGTTGGAACCACTTTGGCAAGAGGATTCCATGAGCCAGCTCTATCGCATCACGGAAGCGTAAAGACAGGAGGCCGCTATGTTCATCGATCGTGTACGCATCGACTTTGCCGGGCTTATGGCATCCGGTTCCTACCCAAGTGATCTGCCTTGGCTGCAGTATATGGAAGGAAACGAGATCCCTCTTTCGTCTCCTGTGACCTTTTTCGTTGGGGAAAACGGCAGTGGCAAGTCTACATTATTGGAAGGCATTGCCGTGGCCGCCGGGTTCAATCCGGAAGGTGGCAGCCGCAATTTCGCCTTTTCCACCAGAGAAAGCCACTCGGACCTGTGGGAGTACCTGACCTTGGTGCGCCACACGGAACGGCCGAAGGATGGGTATTTTCTCCGGGCTGAGAGCTTTTTCAACGTGGCCACCAATATCGAAGAATTGGACAGGCAGCCGGCCTTCTCCCGGAAGATCATCGAAAGCTACGGCGGCAGGTCTCTGCATGAACAATCCCACGGCGAAAGCTTCTTCAGCCTGGTGATGCATCGGTTCGGCGGTCACGGGCTGTATATTCTGGACGAACCGGAGGCGGCGCTGTCCCCCATTCGACAGCTGGCACTGGTCTACCGGATCGGGGAGCTGGTGGCAAACGGGTCGCAGTTTCTCATCGCCACCCATTCTCCCATCCTGACAGCCTGTCCGGGTGCGGTGATCTGGGAGCTTGGCGAGCATGGGATGCATACCGTGCGCTGGGACGAGAGCGAAAACGTCGTATTCATGAGGCGATTCCTGGCCGATCCGGGGTACTATCTGTCTTGATCCGTGTTTTTCACCTAAAGCTGCCCCCGATTTGCACACGAATTTTGTATTTGTTTTTGCATTTTTCCTCTTGACAAAAAGACGCCTGAGGTGTATAATATCCTTGTTGTTGAACCAAAGACAGCAGGTTCCCGTAAAAGCGTCGCTTTCCTGCCGAGGCAAGACTGTACATAGATTTCATTTTATGTTCGATCTTTTTTCGGTGCTGTGACGTATACCGGAGAAAGATTTTTTTGTTGCCTGCTGTGACGATTTCTATAAAGGAGGATACAAAAATGCCCAGCGAGAAAATTTTGGAACAGAAGAAAGCCGTTGTGGACGGTCTGGTCGAAAAGATGGGTCGTGCTGCTTCCGGCGTTCTCGTAAAATATCAGGGTATTACCGTAGAAGATGACACCAAGCTGCGTGCTGCTATGCGTGCTGCCGGCGTTGAATATGCGGTAATCAAGAACACACTGATCGGCAAGGCTTGCGACCAGGTTGGCTTCGAAGGTCTGAAGGGTGAACTGGAAGGCATGAATGCTCTGGCCATCAGCTTTGAAGATCCGATCGCTCCTGCCAAGATCCTGAAGGAATACGCTGAAAAGATCGAAACCTTCGAGATCCGTGGCGGTTTCCTGGACGGTGCTGTTGTAGACAAGGCTACCGTTAACGAACTGGCTTCCATCCCGCCGAAGGAAGTGCTCATTGGTAAGCTGCTTGGCAGCATCCAGGGCCCCCTGTACGGTCTGGCTTGCGGCCTGCAGGCTATCATCGACAAGTCCGGCGAAGCTCCTGCTGCTGAAGAAGCAACCGAAGCTGCTGCTGAATAAGTCGCTGATACATCAGCTGGCAGTTTAAGTACGCACGTGCACTATGCGTGCAACACAAGTATCAATAAAACAAAATTCATTACGATCACACATTACGGAGGATATAAAAATGGCTACTGAAAAGACCACTCAGATCCTTGACGAAATCAAGGCTCTCACCATTCTGGAACTGGCTGACCTGGTTAAGGCAATCGAAGAAGAATTCGGCGTATCCGCAGCTCCCGTAGCTGTTGCTGCTGGTGGCGCTGCTCCTGCCGCTGCTGCTGCTGAAGAAAAGACTGAATTCGACGTAGTTCTGAAGTCTTTCGGCGCAAAGAAGCTGGACGTTATCAAGGTCGTTCGCGAACTGACCGGTCTGGGTCTGAAGGAAGCAAAGGAACTGGTAGAAGGCGCTCCCAAGACTCTGAAGGAAGGCGCTTCCAAGGAAGATGCAGACGCTATGAAGGAAAAGCTGGTTGCTGCTGGCGCCGAAGTAGAAATCAAGTAATTTTCGCCAAATTGGTCACCGATATGGTGATGCAAGTTGGGTTCAACGACCAAAAACAGGCACCGAGCGGTGTCTGTTTTTTGGCTTTATGAGGATCAACATGATGAAACAAACAAGAGTTGTCACGGTGCAGGATATCTCCTGCTTTGGCAAATGTTCGCTGACGGTGGCGCTGCCAGTGCTGTCCGCCATGGGACTGGAATGTGCGGTGATCCCTACGGCTGTACTTTCGACCCACACCGGCGGCTTTCACGGCTGGACCTTCCGGGATCTGACGGCCGATATTCCATCCGTTGCGGAACACTGGCAGCGTGAGGGTATCGGCTTCGACGGGCTGTACACTGGGTATCTGGGTTCGCCGGAGCAGGCTGCCATGATCGAGAGATTCATTGCGGATTTCCATCCGGGGACGGTATTTATCGATCCGGCCATGGCAGATTTTGGAAAGCTCTATGCCGGGTTCACTATGGACATCGTGGACGCCATGAAATCCCTGTGTGCCAAGGCCGACTACATTGTCCCGAACCTGACGGAAGCGTCGTTTTTGACGGACACCGACTACGACGAGGGCAAGCTGTCGGATCGGTCTGCCATCCGGGAGCTGCTGACAAAGCTGCTGTCCCTGGGCTGCAAGACGGCGGTGATCACGGGTGTGCAGTTTGACGGCAAAGAAGGAGCGGCGGCGCTGGATCGTGCTGGGCAGTACACGGAGTATTTGACCGACCACCTGCCCGTTCGCTGTCACGGCACCGGAGACGTCTACGCCAGCATCTTCTTTGGTGGGCTCATGCGGGGTCTGCCCATGGACAAGGCGCTGCAGATCGCTGCCGACAACACGGTACGAGCCATTCGTGCCACCATGGGAGACGAGAGCCAATGGTATGGTGTGCGCTTCGAAGCTGCCATTCCTGCCCTGCTCCACGACCTGGGACTCGCCTAAACGATGAAGAGAAAACCACCCTTTTTTGGAAGGATGGTTTTTTTCGTATTGATGTGTATCGGAAGTATTTCATTCGGAACGGTCATGTTCCGCCATGCGACTTCTGCCATCTAACTTTTGATTTCTGACTTACTCCTTATAGTCGCCCAGGAATTCCTCGTTGACAGCAAAGATGGCGTCGGTCATGTCCTTGATCTCCTGCAGACTGCATACGGCGGAGGTCAGCGGATCCATGCACACGGCCTGGAAGACCTTGCGCTTGTTCTTTTCCATAGCAGCTTCCACCACCAGGTTTTCCACAGATGCGGTGGTGTTCACCAGGATGGCGATGTGGAACGGCAGTGCACCCACGTATTGCTTCCGGAATCCGGCTTCGCTGGCGTACACGGGGATCTCTACGCAGGCGTCGTGGGGCAGATTGGTGATGCAGCCATCGTTGAGGACGTTGCCGTTGAACCAGAATGGCGTGTGGTCGCCGATGGTGGCATTGAAGATATTGCCGGCGTATTCGTTGCTGCGATGGGGATCCACGGTGGCGGTTTCCAGCCAGGTCTGGAATTCGGCTCGCCAGTCACGCTGCAGGCGATAGTTCAGGGAGAAGGCGTATTCACCGGGGTTCCAGTTGGTGCCGTGGGTGCAATACTTTTCGATCAGGTCGGGACGCTTCCGGAACCACTGGTTGTATTCAGAGTTGTGTCCGCTGGATTCGGTGACGTAATAGTCCAGATGCTTGAACATTTCGTTGCGGACGATCTCTTTGTTGTAGAATTCGGGATCTTCGATCTTTTTCCGCAGTGCCGGATACAGGTCTTCACCGTGGTGCTTCAGCTCCAGGTAGAACGCCTGGTGGTTGACGCCGGCACACAGGTACTGCACCTCGTTCACCGGCACGCCCAGCCAGCCTGCCAGCATGGCGACCGTTCCCTGCACGCTATGGCACAGACCGGTGACGTTGACCTTGGTGTAGGTCTGCATGGCTTTGCACAGCATGGACATGGGGTTGGTGTAGTTGAGGAAGACGGCGTTCGGGCAATATTTCTCGATGTCGTGGCAGATATCCAGCATCAGGGGAATATTGCGCAGGGCCCGGAAAATGCCGGAGACGCTGCGGGTATCGCCGATATTGGTGTCAACGCCAAAGGTCTTGGGGATCTCGATCTCGTGCCGCCAGATGTCGATGTCGCCATTGAAGACGGTACACAGCACGCCGTCTGCCCCTTCCAAGGCTTCCCTGCGGCTCATGGTAGAGGTGATCTTTGCCGTGCCACCCATAGCGGCGTTGATCTTGTCGCAAACCTTGTGGATCAGTGCCAGCCGTTCTGCGTGGATATCCATCAGTGCGATCTCGCAGTCCGCAAAGGCCGGGAACGTCAACAGGTCCCGTACCAGATTTCGTGTGAAAATGAAGCTGCCCGCTCCAATAAACGCAAATTTCTTCGGCATGATTTTGTTCCTCCTTGGGTACAAGAAACGAAGGGCACAAACGATTTTTTCACCGGATCCATGTGCCACGGTGCATTGTACGCCTTCGGGATCGGTTTTGGTATGCTTCCATTATAGCAGGTCGTGGTACGATTTGCAAGGGGTTCCCGGCAAAAAAACAAAAAAACATCGATCCGTAGACCGATGCTTTTGTTGGAAACTTAAAACAGGCTCATGGCGCTGTCTGTTACGCTGGCGGTGAGAGAACCCAGCGCACCCAGCATGGCGGCACTGAGCACCATGTTGATCACATAAAAGATCAGGTATGCTCTGGCAAAATGCTTCCGGTTCACGGCGGTGTGTCTACTGAAGCCCCAGTACAGCATCAGCACCAGTCCCACGATCGGAATGGAAAACAGCACCATCATCAATAGATAGTCGCCCACCGACAGCACGTCCGTCTTTGGCTGCTGTAGCGGAAGTCCACAGTTGCCGCAAAAGGTGGCGTTCTCCGGTACCACGGCGCCACACCGGGGACAATGCTTCTCCTGCGGTGGATACGGCGCATTGTATTCGTTATCGTTCATTTGGTTACCTCGTTATCGTTATATCATGTTCGTTTGTGTAGTTTTCTCGGATATTTGGGTTCGCCGAAACTCAAAGCTGTTGGTCGCCGAAGCGGATCCAACCCAGCTTGCGCATGATCTCGCTGAAGACGAAGGACAGCACCGCCGGCAGCACGATGCAGCAGACCAGCATACCGATCCACATATTGGCGCCAGCATTCTGGGTAGAGCCCATGTCGGTCAGGATGCCAAGGGGACCCACAAGCCCACAGGTGCCCATACCAGCCGAAACGCCCGTGCACTCCAAATGGAAGACCAGTGTCGAGATCGGCCCCACGATAGCAGAAGCTAAGGTTGCCGGGATCCAGATCTGCGGTCTGCGACAAATGTTGCCCATCTGCAGCATGGAGGTGCCAAGACCCTGGGATACCACGCCACCCCAGCCGTTTTCCCGGAAGCTGGATGCCGCAAAGCCTACCATCTGCGCACAGCAGCCCACCACAGCAGCACCGCCTGCTATGCCTGTGATGCCGATCATGGAGCAGATCGCCGCAGAGGAAATGGGCAGGGTCAGGATGATGCCGACCACCACCGACACGATGATCCCCATCACGAACGGGTGCAGCTCCGTGGCTGTGTTGATGAACTCCCCTAAGTAATACATGATGTACGCCACAGCCGGGCAGAGCAGCTTCGCCACACCGAAGCCCACCAGGATAGTCACAGACGGCGTTACCAGAATATCCACCTTGGTCTTCTTCGACACCAGCATACCCAGCTCCACCGCTGCGATCACGGCAAAAAACGCACCAGCCGGACCGGCCGTGTAGTGGATCACCTGGTCAGCACCGATGGCAATGTCCGCACCCAAGCTGTATCCGGCACTGCCCACCACGGCACAGGAGAACAACACCAGCGGATGGGCCTTCATAGCGTTTGCCACGGCTACACCGATCGCCATTCCCGACGCCGCAGACGCTATGCCGGCCAGCTCGATGAGGAAGTCCAGGTGCAGGTATTGCCCGATGGTCTTGAAAATCGTGCCAATGAGCAGCGACGCAAACAGCCCCTGCGCCATCGCTCCCATGGCATCGATGAAATATTTCTTCGGATAGTCTCGTAGTTTTTGCATGATTTTTCTCGCTTTCGCATCGTGTTAGTGAGAGTAGTATAGCACAAAATCCGCCCAGATACAATGGACAGATTAGCACATTTTCTTCACAATTTTCTCACATTTTCTCACGTTTCTACACTTGTTTTTTGCGCAAAAATGTGGTAAACTAATAGGACGGGGATTTTTGTGAGAAAACGAGAAAAAGCAGTTCCATAAAAAAGTTTTTGCACAGCTTTTTTCAAAAAGCGCGTCTCTCCTTCTGATAAATTTGAACTACTATATTCAACAAATATAAACAGAAAAACCGTAGAAAGGATCAAACGAACATGGTGAAGACAAATGCGCTGCGGCTGGTGGAAGCGGCAGGGATCCCATTTGATACATTGGAATATGAAGTGGACGAAAGCGACCTGAGCGGTGTGCATATCGCCGAACAAAAGGGACTGGACCCCGATATGGTGTTCAAGACCCTGGTCACCCGTGGCGATAAGAACGGCATCAACGTGTTCTGTATTCCGGTGGCCATGGAGCTGGATCTGAAAAAATGCGCCCAGGTCTCCGGCAACAAAAAGGTCGAAATGATCCACGTGAAGGAGCTGCTGGGTCTCACCGGCTACATCCGTGGCGGCTGCTCTCCGGTGGGCATGAAGAAGCTCTACCCCACCTGGATCGATGAGACCGCTACCCTGTTCGACCGGTTCTACGTCAGCGCCGGCGTCCGGGGAATGCAGATGCACCTGTCCCCCATCGCACTGGCCGACTACATCGGTGCACAGTTTGCGGATGTCACTATGTGAAGGCAGAAGTCAGAGGTTAGAAGTCAGAAGTCATACGGCGGAAGTTTTATGATATAGCGTTTGTCTGGTTGTTCCGGGCAGGCGCTTTTTTGTTTTCATGGAAAGAACAAAAGAAGTGTACAAACTTCCTTGGGCATATGCCTTTGGGAAATTTGTACACTTCTTATTTACCTTCTGTTATTCCGCAACAGCGGCGGTCGTCACTACGATCACGTAGTCCTCGCTGGCTGCCGTGATGGTGTAAGCATTCAGATTGTCCAGCTCCACTGCTTCACCGTTCACGGTAACGGCAGTGATCTCGTAGCCGTCAGCTACCGTGAAGCGAATGGTGCGGCGTGCGCCAAAGTGCATCTGGAAGGCTTCCTTCGTGTTGACGGTCACACCTTCACCCAGCTCCAGTACTACGTCGTACCGATCATACAGAGCCGGATAATGCGGTGCATTCTTGGCATCGTTGGAAGGAGATACAGTCTCTTCGTCTTCGACCGTTGCGTCTTCAACAACCGGTGCTTCGGCGGTGGTGTCGGCCACGTCTTCGGTCACTTCTTCCACGGCTTCCGTAGATTCCGTAACTTCTTCCAGTACCGGTGCTTCTTCGGTTTCTTCTACAGCAGGTGCTTCTTCGGCGGCGATGTAGTCGTCACCCAGCATATTGGCGTAGATGAAGTTGGAGATGAAGGCGTATTCGTCTCTCTGGTGACCCTTGTTGGTCAGGGTGTTGGCGAACAGAACCACGTTCACATCGTTGCCTTCTGCATTCTTCCCTTCGTAAGCGATACCCTGGATGGAGCCATTCAGGTATGCGTCTGCGTAGGTCTTCTGCTCGTCGTCAATGGCCTGTACAAAGCCTTCGGTAGGCATCTTGGTGCCGTCCATCTGGACCAGCACGTCAGCGCCTTCCGGAATAGCGGTGAAGTAACCCACGCCGTAGCCGTAGAACACGTCATCGTTGTCGGTCACATAGCTTGCGTTCACCAGGGTGGTGGTGGGGTAGGTCACGTAGGCCAGGCAGTCCATACCGTAAGCGGAATCCCGAACCAGGGTCTCGCCGAACAGAGCCTTGTAGCCACGGGCAGCAGAGGAGCTGTAGCCCATGTAGGGGGTACCGGCCTGGACAGCAGCCAGAGCGTCTTCGTTCAGTGCGGAGGCACCTACGATCACGTCGGCTTCGGCAGGATCGGTGGTCACGGTGAAGTTCATCATTTCCATAGCGATCCGGTCATAGTTCCAGCTGGTGTTCGTCACACGGTTGGTGTAGATAAAGCCGGACTGTGCTTCTGCCGGGATACCGGTGATATATACCTTGGGAGCGGCGGTGATCACCTTGGCTGCCGGTGCTTCTGCCACAGCGGTACCGGTCAGCAGGTACTGTTCTGCCACGGTTGCCCATGCAGCAGCGTCGGTGATGAAGTCGCCATAGAATGCGCTTTCTGCATCGGTCACAACGGCCACCTTGGCACCAGCGTTCAGCAGAGCGTTCACAGCGGCGGTGGAATCTTCAGAAGCGTTGGAGATCACAACATATTCGCCTTCGCCGGTCAGCACGGAGGCCACGGTTGCAGCGTAGGTCACGCAAGCCTCGTAGTCCATGGCATCGCCACAAACAGCAGCAATGGCGGTGTAGGCATCGGGCTCGGTAACGGTGATCATATCGAAGCCACGGGTCTCGTTGAAGGTGGTGATGCCTTCGGAGTACAGGTCGGACCAGTTCTGGATCAGGGTGCCGTCGTACAGAGCGCCGTTGGCAACGGAACGCTTTGCCTGGTACATGGACACGATCATGGTGCCGGCCGGGTAGGTTACGTCTTCGTAGGTGAAGGCATCGGTGGTCACATTGATCTTCACGTCGTTCCGGGACAGCCATACCATCATGTCACGGGCGGCTTGCAGGTTGGTCTGGTTGGCGCCATCCAGGGGAATGATGTAGCATTCGGGATAGAAGTTGCCGTTTTCGCCTTCTGCGGTGTATTCGGGACGGAAGATATCCATCTCGGCCCCTTCGGTGTCATACTGGTCGGTGAGCCACTGGCCTACCAGCTCGTATGCATCGGAGTTGGCATTGGTCACGCCACGTTCGAAAATCTTGGTCTGTGCGGTCAGGTAACCGATCTTTTCGGATGCGATATAGTTGGACTGACCCAGCATACCGTACTGCACCAGAGCAGCAGCATCGTCGTTGTAAGCAGGCAGCTCCACGGTGTAGGAAACTGTCCCCTGCAGCATAGCGAACTGGGGGGTGTAGGAGGTGGACATATCGTCCCAGGGTTCCCAATAGGGCAGCTCGTTGCCTTCTGCATCCACAGTGGTATACAGGTAGTCTCTCTGGGGAATTACGTAGGAGTTGTAGCTATCGTTGTTGGCAACGGCAGCGATACCCAGTGCTTCACCACCGGTCATCAGGTGCTCGGCCAGCAGGTCATATTCAAAGTTGGGTTCGTGCGGCGGGTCGCAGGGTTCGCACTGGAACTGTTCTACTCTGCCGTGGAATTCCACGAAGGAAACGGGGTTGTAGGTACCGATGAGGTGCTGCATATTCTGGGTCTCTTCGGTGGTCTGGAAGGAGTTGTCCCGGTTCAGGTCGTAGCCGTTGGAAGCGTAACGGGTCACGTATTCACGACCTTCTACATTCTCTTCGGGCACGATGATGAAGAACACATCGGACAGCAGCTCATCTACAGTCGTAGAAACAACTTCTTTGTCGTAGAACTTGTCCATATCCACCACGCCGGAGACATCCTTGCCGTCCCGGAGGAAACCAAGGTAGGTAGCCACGTCAGCCACCAGATCCGGCACGTGCATACCCTGCTCTGCCATCTCAAGATCCAGCTGTGCCTTGCCTTCTTCGGTCAGACCGGTCAGGTTGGTGTAGGACAGCACGCCGTCCTCGGTAGCGGCAGCTTCCAGCAGCATCCAGGTGAATTCCATGATACCGTCGGTGGCAGCCACTTCGTTTGCGTGGATGTTGGAGTACAGCACGGGCACACGCAGGTCGTCGTATTCGCCAGCCTCGATGGCAGCCAGTGCAGCGGTGGGATCGGATTCAGCCAGGTCGGTGAAGGCCATCCATGCGTCTACGGAAGCCTTATCGTCAGCCAGGATCATGTAGGGCATATCCATAGCTTCGTAGATCTCGCCGGAGGAAGTACCCATGGAGAACTTTTCCAGATACAGGTCGGTGCTTTCGGCAGCGAATTCCACCATAGCCTCCATATCGCTGTACACCTCTGCCATGGTGTGGAAGGTGTCATAGGGAGCGACCTTCACTTCGGCACGACCGATCTCGGTCTCGTCCACATTGGCGGTCAGGAAGAACCAACCGCAGGCATCCAGGTAGGAACCGCCGTTGGAGTGGGGTGCGGAGTTGTCGGGATAGGTGTCGCCGGTCCACCAGTTGGTGTAGTAGAAGTAGGTCTTGCCGGAGAAGGTGGCAGTCAGGTAGCTCTGTCCGTCGATATTCTCAATGGCGGTCACCACATCGGTGAAGAAGTTTTCGCCGTCCCCAGCCTTCCAGGCATCCAGGCCAACGCCTTCGCCGTTCAGGTCAATCTGGTTCGGATACTTTTCGCCATCGTTATAGGGTCTTGCGGTGTTCCGGATCATCTTCCAGGACACATTCGCCGGATCCACTTCGCCATCTACGGGGATCATCACCTTGTAGGTGCGTTCCTCAGCCAGGGAGATCATGTCTTCCCCGTTCTCGGACAGGTTCAGGAAGGTACCGGTGACCGGGATCGCTTCGGCTTCTTCGGTTGCTGCTGCGGTAGTTTCTACATCGGCGGTAGGTTCAGCGGCAGCAGCATCGTTTGCATAGACAGCAGGTGCCATTTGCAGAAGCAGTGCAGCCAGCAGTGCCACGCCTACGAGCTTTTTGTTCTTTGCGTTCATGTCATTCTCCTTTATGAGATATGTCTCATTCTTTACACACGGTAGATTATAGCACCATTGTCGAAAAAAAGCAATAGGAAATCCGTCCGCAATTCCCGCAGGAAACCAAGTCCCTTTTGGTGGAATTGATGTATATCGGCGGATTTCCTGTATAATTATGCAGATATATAGGCACTCACAGGATGCCTTTTTCCAGTGCAGCCTCTACGAATTCGGCAAAAAGCGAATTGGACCAGGCGAACCAGGCTCTGGTAAACTTTGTCGGGTCGTCCGCATGGAAGCCTTCGTGCATATAGCCGGTGTCTGCATCGGTGGAGATCAGCGTATCGATGAGGGAGCGGATCTCGTCCGGATCGGTGGCAGTCAGACCCTGCATGGACAGTGCGATATGCCAGATGTAGTTTTCCGGTGTATGGGGACTGCCCACACCACGTGCCGCCTTACCGGTGTAGTAGAAGGGATTGTCTTCGCTGAGAATGAACCGCCGGGTGTTCTGGTAGATGGGGTCCTCCGGGGAACAGAAGCCCAGATACGGTGCAGACAGCAGGCTGGGCACGTTGGCGTCGTCTGCCAAAATATGGTTGCCAAAGCCATCGGTCTCACAGGCGTATATCTTGCCGTACTTGGGATGCACCACCACGGCATACATGGCGATCCCATGCTCGATCTCTTCCCGGAGTTTGTTGGCCTTCCGGATGAGTTTGCTTACCCGATCAGCGTCACCACCGGCATTCGGGCAAGCGGTGAACATTTCGCAAAGCTGGCGCAAAGAGACCACGGCAAACATATTGGAGGCCGTCAGGTAGCCAAAGGTGCAGGAGTCATCGCTGGGACGGAAGCCCGACCAGGTCATGCCGGTGTAGTTCACGGGATAGCCACGGCCCTCGTTGTGGAGGGTATCGATCCAGCGGCAGTTGGGACGATCAAAATAATAGGAAGATTTTTCCATATGGTGCTGCTCGGTGATCCACAGATCCACGATGGTCTCCATAGCGGCCACAAAAGCGGTGTCGAAAATGGAGTCATCGTGGCAGGCATTCCAATAGAGCCAGGACAGCCGGATGGGATAGCACAGGGAGTCCACCTCGTATTTGCGTTCCCAGACCCAATCGTTGGCAACGGGTCGGTCGTCGGTGTAGTGATGTCCCACAGGCTCCAGGTTGAAGGAGTTGGCGTATGGATCCTCACGGACGTAGAACAGCTGCCGTTTGATCAGACCCCGTAGCAGCGAGCGGATCTCCGGGTCGTCCCCCGTCAGCGGAATATATTGCGTCACCTGTGCCGTAGAATCCCGGAGCCACATGGCCGGAATGTCGCCGGTGTACAGGAAGGTCGAGCCATCGGGCAAGATCTCCGCCGTAGTCTCCAGGGTATTGGGGTAGCAGTTCCGGTAGAGCTTTTGCAGCTTGGGATATTGTTGCAGCTTTGCCGCCGTTTCTTCGATATGGGCCGTCACAGAAGCAGGGATATTTTTCACGATACGAACCATTCCTTTCGTTTCTGTTTGTTTTTATGATACGACTTTATTATACGGCATACCTGCGCAAAAGTCAAGCACGATCGCAGACTTTGCCAAATTTTGCCCAGCAAAAGCGCACATGATCAAACGAAAATATGGTAGAACGTCCAGACATAGAAAAGAAGCCAGAAACACCCACACAGCGCAGATCCTTCTGACTTCTCACTTCCCGGAACAGTCATTTTGGGGAATACAGTGGTCAGCTGCCGCACGGAACAGCCAAGGCAGTTCCCTACAGTCATTTTGGGGGAATGCAATGATCAGCTTCCAACTTCCGACCTCTGACTTCTGCCTTCTTACTTTACTAAAGTGTCCGCAATGATCCCGGCGGCTTCTTCCACCAATGCGTTGGTGTGGGTCGCCATACAGGTAGCACGAAGCAGGCATTCCCCTTCCGCACAGGCCGGCGTGATCACCGGATTCAGATAGACACCGGCGTCGTAGATCATTTTGGCTCTGGTCAGTGTGTTCTCTTCGGTGTAGGTGTAGATGGGCACGATGGGCGTGGGCGCTTCGATGATCTTCACGTCTTTTGCCTTCAGGCAGTCCCGGAAATGGTTGCTGACTGCTGCCAACCGATCCACGATCTCCGGGTGCGCTTCCAAATGCCGCAGTGCTGCCAGCGCCGTTGCAGCCGATGCCGGGGTGATGGACGCAGAGAAGATAAACGGCCGGGACACGTGGCGCACATATTCCACCACTTCACGGGATGCCGCCATGTAGCCACCCAGGGATGCCAAAGACTTACTGAAGGTGCCCATGTAGATGTCCACCTGGTCCTCCAGGCCAAAGTGGCTGGCAGTACCACGACCGCCTTTGCCAATGACACCCAGGGCGTGTGCGTCGTCCACCATCACACGGGCGCCGTATTTTTGCGCCAGTGCGCAGATTTCCGGCAGCTTGGCAATGTCGCCACCCATGGAGAACACGCCGTCCGTCACGATCAGGCACCCCCGGTTCTCCGGTACCTTTTGCAGCTGCAGCTCCAGATCTGCCATATCGGCGTGCTTGTACATGAGCATTTTGCCAAAGCCCAGCCGACAGCCGTCGTAGATGGACGCATGGTTCTCCCGGTCGCAGATCACGCAGTCGTGGATGCCGATCAGCGCACTGATGATACCCAGATTGGACTGGAACCCGGTGGAAAAGGTCATGACCGCCTCTTTGCCCAGAAACGCAGCCAGCTCGTCCTCCAGTTCCAGGTGCATCCGCAAGGTACCGTTGAGGAAACGAGAGCCGGAACAGCCGGTGCCGTACTGCTCGATGGCGTGGATCCCAGCCTCCATGACTTCGGGGTTTGTGGTCAGACCTAAGTAGTTGTTGGAGCCCAGCATGATGCGCCGCTTGCCCTCCATGATGACCTCCACGTCCTGTCTGGTTTCCAGCGCATGGAAATACGGATAGATCCCCTTTTCCTTGGCTTCGTCCACCCGGGAACGTTTTCTGCATTTTTCAAATAGATCCAGCATAGTTCTTAGACTCCCTTTTTCTTTGGATTGTCATGGTACACAACTGTAATTTCAAGATTACTGTACACCTTAGGTTTATTATAATATAAACGAATCTTTTTGTCAACCGGGTTTGGGAAATTTTTTCATGAAAAAATGGTGAGAAAGCCAGAAATCGAAAAATGGACACGCAAAACGGTTACGCAGACCGATTTCTTATCGATGTCCTTCTTTTCTCCGTTCACAATTTTCTATTGACAAAGGCATCCAAAAATGCTATACTCATACCAGGATCCTACAGCAAAGTAGCGCTTTATTTTCGTGCGTTTTTAGACCCAGTCATGTGGTCGGAAAGGAGCATTGCATATGCAGGATATTCGTATTGGTTTGATCGGGTGCGGCGGCATATCCGGCAATCATCTGCCACAGATCGAGGCTGCCACCGGTGGGGTGATCCATGCCCTGTGCGACATTCGCCGAGATAGACTGGATGCGGCCGGCGATCGCTATGGTGTGCCCATGGAAAGACGGTTCACAGATTGGCACGATCTTGTGGCGCTTCCCTCTGTCGATGCGATCGATATTTGTACACCCAACAATTTGCACGTGCCTATGGCGATGGCAGCAGTCGAAGCCGGGAAGCCCTTCTGTGTGGAAAAGCCGCTTGGTGTGAACTATGCGGAGACGGAAGAGCTGCTCTGTCGTGCCACCGAAAAGAACATCCCGTCCATGATCTGCTTCTCCTATCGATTTATGCCTGCTGTACGGTATGCCCGGCATTTGGTCGATACCGGGATGCTGGGACGGGTCATCAACATCTATGCGCAGTACTTAAAATCCAGTGCCTATATGCCCGGGCGTCGGCTGGATTGGCGGTTCGATCGGGACATTGCCCGGTATGGCGTGTCGGGAGATCTGGGGGTACATATCCTCGACCTGACCACATTTTTGGCAGGCGACCTGACCGGCGTATTTGCCAACCTTGGTACGGCAGTTCCCTATCGCAAACGAGAGGACAGTGAGGAGATCGCACCGGTCACCACAGACGACTGGTGTCATTTTCTGGCACGCTTCGAAGGCGGTGCAGCTGCGACCTTTTCCATCACCCGTGCTGCCTATGGAAATCGCAACCACATTATGGTGGACATCTACGGCGAAAAGGGTGCGATCCGGTTCGATCTGAACGACAACACCAAGATCGAGGTACATCGACCCGATATGGCGGACGAAAATGCCATGGAGGTGCTCACCGTGCCCGAAGCCTATCGTGCCGGACAGCAGCAATGCTTCATCGATCTGCTGCATGGCAAAAAGGACATCTATCTACCCACACTGGCCGACGGTGTTCGGATGCAGAAAATGCTCGATGCCATCATGACCTCCGCTGCGACCAATACTTGGGTGGACATTCACGAAGGCTCGTTGGCTGTAGGTGCTGTAGGTCCGGAGACCTAAGAAACGTTTTCAAAGCACATACCACAAGGGTATGTGACCCCATACTAGGAGTTTCACTATGCAATTTGATTTTCTCACCATGAAACCATTGATCCAACAGGATTTTGATGCGGTGCTGGATCACTATCCCACCGATATGTCTTGGATCCGGGAAAAGGTGCCCGTTGGCGGAGACTGCCTCACACGCAAGCTATCCCTCATTCGGGCCGCTGTAGAGCTGTGTCCCATCCACCTGTTCGACCACTATCCCTATGCCTTCGAGATCGACGGCGGCGGCGACCGTGGCTACTGTCACTATGGCGTGGGTTGGCTCTGTCAGGAACAAAGCGGCGTGGATTTTTCCCCATTCCACAAGATGCAGTCCGTTGTGCAGGAAAACAACCTGGGTTCCCTTGGCAAATACACCGACACCCTCCACCGCACCATCGACTACGATAAGCTGCTCACCATGGGCTTCTCCGGCGTCTACGAGGAGTGCAAGCAGTACAATGCCACCGAAACAGATGCCGAAAAGAAGCGGTATCGGGAAGGGGTCATGGAGATCTGCCTGCTGATCCGACAGCTGGGAGAACGGTTCAAGTCGGCGGCAGTAGAACGGCTGCAGGATCCCACCATTGACAAGGACACCCGATACAACATGGAGCGGATCGTGCGTTCTGCCAACACGCCCTGGGATGCGCCGGTGACCCTGTACGATGCGTGCAATTCTCTGCTCTGCATTTGTCTGTTCACCGCTATGCTGGATGGCGCCGGGATGCACGCCGAAGGTCCCATCGACCGACTGCTCTATCCCTTCTATAAGCGAGACCTGGCAGAAGGTCGGATCACACCGGCGGAAGCGCAGTTTCTCATCAGCTGCTTCCTATTCAAAACCGATGCCCACGCAAAATACGATGAGAATCGCCAGGCCTTCGACAATGGGGTGACGGTGATGATCGGCGGCTGCGACCCGGACGGGAACCCGGTGTACAACGAGATCACGGACATGGTGCTGCACACCTACACGGAAAATAAGCTGATCCACCCGAAGCTCAACGCCAGAGCCGGCGCCTACAGTCCCAGAGCCTACCTGGACAAGCTCTCTGCCCTGATCCGGCTGGGACACAACAATCTGGTCATCGAGAACGACGATTACATCGTGCCCATGTTCCAGCGGATGGGACTGTCTCCCGAAGATGCACGAAGCTATGTGGGCGTAGGCTGCGAGGAAGTGATCTGCCGGAATATGCTCCACAGCCGTGCCTTTTTGTACCTGAACATGGCGCAGGTGCTGTTGGACACGCTCCAGGGTGCAGGCAAGCTCAGCGAAGACCAGCGGCAGGTGTATGCCCATGGTTCCTTTGCCATCTCCACCTTTGACGAGCTGTACCATTCGTTCCTTGCCAATCTGCGTTCCCTGATCCTGTATGTGACCGATGCGGTGCGACCTTACGAAGCCATCCACCACACGATCCAGCTGGAACCCTTGCAATCGGCGTTCACAGCGGACTGCATTTCCCGTGGTGTGGACTATTGTGCCGGTGGTGCCCGCTACAATGCCAAGACCCTCTCTTTGGTGGGCTTTGGTACGATCTGCGACAGTCTGCTCAGTCTGCGGCAAGCCTATGAAAACGGAACGGTGGACGAACTGCTCCATGCGGTGGCAACGGATTTTGCAGAAGATGAAGCGCTGCGGCAGCGGATCCGGAACAGCGACAATCGGTTTGGCCATTCGGAAGCGGCAGACGACTTTGCCGAACAGCTTTCCATGGACCTGGGTACGGTCTCCAAGGGGATCCTGAACGGTCGTGGGATCCAATGGGGCACGTCCCTGTTCACCTATTATATGTTCCACACGATGCGTGGTACGGCGGCCACTCCCGATGGACGAAAGGCTGGCGAAGATCTGTCCCGGCAAATGAATATGGCATCTCTGCCGGAGCTGACCACGGCGGCTGCGTCCATGCATCGGCTGACGAAAGCGGACTATCACGATGTGGGAATGTTTGACATTTCGATCCCCTATGGCGAGGGTAACCAATACCTTTCCACCATGACGGACTACATCCGCACCTGCCTGGACATGAAGTTGCCGGTGCTGCAGCTGAACGTGGTGGACAAGGCCATGCTGCAAGAAGAACGGGATCACAAGGGCACACACCCGGATCTGATCGTGCGGATCTGCGGCTACAGTGCCCTGTTCACGGTGCTGTCTCCGGATATGCAGGATGAGGTGATCCGGCGAAGCATCTGACCTGCCCTGCGCATTTCGACACACCGGAAACAAAACGAAGTAAGAAGTTCACATCACGTCTTTGTAAAAGTAAAAATGTACAAGTTTTCGCAGCTTGTACATTTTTCATTTTTTGTGTATAGAAGGTCAAGACGTCCGTCAGTCCAACGCTATTCCCAGTGACTTCTGACATCTGACCTCTTACTTCTGACTTAGAATCACGTGCATCATGGCGCGGGCTACGGTCAGGCGGCGCACCTTGGCTCGGTCGGATTTGTGGCCGAACTGCACCGTTTCCGTGGTGGTTCCGTTTTCGTCAGCGTAACCGAAACATACCGTGCCCACCGGCTTGTCGGGGGTGCCGCCACCGGGACCGGCGATACCTGTCACCGCAATGCCGATGTCCGCTCCCGTGATCCGGCGCACACCCTCTGCCATAGCGGCAGCACAAGGCTCCGACACAGCACCCACCGTGGCAAGCACCTCGGCAGGCACGCCCAGCACGTTCTGCTTCACCTCGTTGGCATAGGACACCACACCGCCGTACAGCACGTCTGAGGCACCGGGAATGTCGCCGATCCGGCTACAGATCATCCCGGCGGTACAGCTCTCAGCCGCAGCAATGGTCTTGTGGTTCCGGCGCAGGGTGTCGATCAGAGCCAGCACCGTGGCGTTTTTGGACTCCCATGGGGTCACGGAACGGGTGTAGATGTACTGCCCGGCTTCCGTTTCGGCGATGGTATTTGCCATTTCTTCGCACATACGTTCACACTCGTCTGCCGATGTGCCCCGTGCCGTGATCCGGATCCGCACCTCGTGTTCGCAGGCGTAGGGTGCCACCGTGGGATTTTCGGAGGACTCCATGATGGGCCGCAGGATCGCCTCTGCACCGCTTTCGCCAATGCCGTACAGGTGCAGGTTCAGGCTGTGGATGGTGTAGCCGGAACGGGATGCCAGCCAAGGTTCCACACGCTCCACAAACATAGGCTCACACTCCGACGGCGGTCCCGGCAGGAGGATGGCAATTTTTTCGCTCTCAAACCCATCCGGCGTACCCACCACAGCCACACCGGGTGCGGTCCCCCAATCGTTGGCAAATACGGTACAGCCCTTGGGCAGCATGGCCTGGGCGAGGTTATTTTCGGTCATGACCCGGCCCCGTTCCCGGAAGAAGGATTCGATGTCGTGCCGAGTAGGTTCGTGCATTTCCAGCGGCAGGCCGAAGACCTCTGCCACGGATTTTTTGGTGATGTCGTCGCAGGTAGGACCCAGGCCACCGGTAAGAATGAGGATATCCGCACGGCCGAAGGCTTCCCGGATGGCATCGCCGAGACGATGGTCGTTATCGCCTACAACGGTCTGCCGATAGGACGGAAAGCCCAGCGCCGCCAGCCGTCCCGCCACGAACGCCGCATCGGTATTGACGATATCTCCCAGCAGCAGCTCGGTTCCCACCGCCAGGATCTCGCATATGTTATTGGACATGGTTTTCTGCTTTCCTTTCATTGGTTTTATTTGGGTTATGGAAATCGTTTCACGGGACGATTCGTGAATCGCCCCTACAGATAAACGGTGAGAATCGTCCAATGTACGGGGGTTATTGCCGAATTGGGATACATCCTCTCCACAAAAAGTATAAGAGACAAGACCTACCGTCATAGCTACAGTATATCTCGTCTCTTACATCTCATCTATTACTTCTGATTTCTTACTGCTTATCTCTCACTTTTTCATCTTACCAAACGATCGCATCGCCGCCACGTTCTACGGATTCGAAGGCGGACATGATGATCTTCAGGACGCAGCGCATCTGGTCGTGGGTCACCATCTGTTCTTCCAGACCGTCGATGGCTCTGGTGAAGTTGCGGTAGTAGTCGTGTACATCGGACACCGGCTTCGGAATGTCGTATTCGTCTACGGTGATGCTGTCACGAGGTGCCATGGTCTTGGTCAGGCCGGAACCATTCACAACGGGCAGCACATCGGATTCATGCCATGCCTTGCACTTTACCACGTGGGCAGGAACGGTCCAGTGGGGGATGATGGCAGAGCCCTTTTCGCAGCGCATATAGAACCGGGGCATTTCGATGAAGTTGTAGGTACCCACTTCGCAGTAGGCCTTCTTGCCGCTCTGGTATTCGATGGTCAGCTGGAAGCCGTCGTCCACTTCCTTATTGGTGATGTGGTCGAAGGAGCAGCGCACGGACTTTACGTCATACCCTAAGATCATGCAGGCCTGGTCGATGATGTGGATACCCCAGTCGTAGAGCATACCGCCACCGTACTGCTTGATGCCACGCCAGTCGGAAGGAATACCACGGGAGCCATGGATCCGGGATTCCAGGTTGATCACTTCGCCCAGCTCGCCGGAGTCGTGGATCTGCTTCATGGCCAGAGCGTCCACGTCAAAGCGGCGGTTCTGGTGTACGGAGAAGATGCGGTCGTACTTCTTGGAGGCGGCGATCATGCGCTCCAGGGATTCCAGAGACAGGGTCACGGGCTTTTCGGAGATAACGTGCTTCCCGGCGGCCATAGCAGCGATAGCGATCTCCTCATGTACGTCATTGGGGGTAGCAACGGTTACCATATCGATGGTGGGGTCAGCCAGCAGTTCTTCTCTGGAATTGTAGGCCTTGATACCACGAGAACGAGCCAGCTCGGTCTTGGCAGGATCGATGTCGTAGATCCCCGCAAAATTACAAACATCGCTGGACTGGAGATGCTTCACGTGGAAGCCGCCACCCATTCCGCCGTATCCGATCACAGCAGCATTTTTCTTCATAATATACTCCCTTCTGCCAGGCAGTTGCCCATGCAGTTGATTTGGAAAGCCGCAGAGAACAACATCTCCACAGCATGATTGTTCAGTATTTCCCACAACGAAGGCAGGAATCTCTCACCTTTATTATAGCAAAAATTCCGCATAAGTCAAGAGGAATAGGGAAAAAAATTCAGAAATAAGAGGTCAGATGTCAGAAGTGTGGCATTGGTTTGTCCACGGACGGGAAGCATAGCGAATAGTACGTTTCTTTTATCTCGCGGCGTTTGTACAGGTTTAGTAGGACATGCGTCCCACACGTAATATTCTATCAAAAACGTTCGTTTAGGCTGGGTGGAATTTTCTCTGCCCGCCTTGACAAGATATCGCGGGTGCTGTATAATACGTATAGAATGGGGGTGCTACTATGCTATCTGTTTATCCGGCTTGTTTTCTGAAGGAAGAAACGGGATACACTGTTGTGTTCCCGGATTTGGGCGGTACAGCCACTTGCGGTGACGATTTGGACGAAGCCATGCAATATGCCGTAGATTGTTTGGCTGGGTATTTGTATGCACTAAAAAGGGACGAAAAACCACTGCCCACGCCATCGCCGCCGACCTGCAAATTTCGGATGCAGGCGCATTTGTGACCATGGTATCTGTGGACGTGGAAGAATATGCCCGAAAATTCCGTCATTCAAAATAACCGATTTGGTTTTGCATTCGTCTCTCCGCTGACGCTATGCCCCCGTCCGTGGACAAAACAACCCCCCTTTCCCCACCTCTGCCCTCTTCCTTCTAACTTCTTACCTTTTATTTTTTCTCTCCCTCTTGACATACAAAAAAAAATGTGCTATACTAATCCCATGGGACTTGTCTCATTCAGCCATGTGCGTACAGAGAAGGTGCGGCAGCTGGAAAGCATCTCGCAGATCGAATGAGGTACCACCCTGCCGACGAAAACGGCTTTGTCTGTTCGCTCACATCGTGTGCACTACAGACTATTATAGAAATGAAGTGAAAGCTTTGGGTGGAACCGTGTGGACACCACTTGTCTGCACCCCTGGCAGTTTGTCAGCGTGGGTGTTTTTTTGTTTCCGTGAAACCGTGAACCTGTGGAAAGCAGGGATCTATCCACAACAAAACGCACCGCTGCTGCTCATTTCAAAAGGAGGATCCGATCATGTTTACTGTATCGTTTCCCGCAAAACAAATCTCGTTTGAAAATCCCATCACCGTCTACGATGCCGCTAAGGAAGCGGAGCTGATCTCTCGTGAGGTCATCGCTTGTGCTGTAGACGGCAAAATGGTCGATCTGACCCATGTGATCGAAGCCGATGCCAACGTGGCCCTGTACACCTTCGACAGCAAGGAAGGCAAGAAGGTCTTCTGGCACACCGCTTCTCACGTGCTGGCCCAGGCTGTGAAGAGACTCTTCCCCGAAGCCAAGCTGACCATTGGCCCTGCCATCGACGATGGGTTCTACTACGATTTTGACTCCGAGACCACCTTCTCCCAGGACGTGCTGGAAAAGTTAGAAGCCGAAATGAAGAAGATCGTCAAGGAAAACGCCAAGCTGGAACGCTTCACCCTGCCCCGTGACGAAGCCATCGCTTTCATGAACGAACGAAACGAACCCTACAAGGTGCAGCTGATCGAAGAGCTGCCGGAAGGGGAAATCATCTCCTTCTACAAGATGGGCGACTTCGTGGACCTGTGTGCCGGACCGCACCTGTTCTCCACCGGCGCCATCAAGGCCTTCAAGCTGACCCAATGCACCGGCGCCTACTGGCGTGGGGACTCCAACAACAAGATGCTCCAGCGTGTGTACGGCACCGCTTTCCCCAAGAAGGAAATGCTGGCAGAGCACCTGGCTGCCCTGGAAGAAGCTCGCAAGCGTGACCACAACAAGCTGGGTCGGGAGCTGGAGATCTTTACCACGGTAGACTATGTGGGTCAGGGTCTGCCCATCATCATGCCCAAGGGTGTGCACATCATCAACACCCTGCAAAGATGGATCGAGGACGAGGAGACCCGTCGTGGCTACCTGCGCACCAAGACCCCGCTGATGGCCAAGAGAGAGCTGTACAAGATCTCCGGCCACTGGGATCACTATCTGGACAGTATGTTCGTCATCGGTGACCCCAACGACGAGACCAAGGAATGCTTTGCCCTGCGTCCCATGACCTGCCCCTTCCAGTATCAGGTGTATCTGAACAAGAAGCGCTCCTACCGTGACCTGCCAATGCGGCTGGGTGAAACCTCTACCCTATTCCGCAACGAGGACTCCGGCGAAATGCACGGC
>CAZLED010000032.1:0-26679 GCA_964558485.1 uncultured Ruminococcus sp.
TGTCGGGCAGCGATCAGGGCTGCAGCGTATTTGGGATAGCCGTTCCCCAGATTGGTGGGATCATTTCTGTCCCGACCGGCGTCGGTGATGCTGTCCCCTTGGAATAAGATTTTCATACGATTGTCCTCCATGATTGGTTATCTAAAGACGATGTTTTGTCGAAATAGCAGAACACCAAGGATAGTATAGCACAAAACTTTGCAAAAAACAAGAGGAAATCACTTGACTTTTTCCGCAGAATCGTGTATGATAATAGTAGCATAATGGGGACTTTTTTTGTTGTCTCCATACTGTGTTCTCTCTCTCTGGAAAAGGAACAGAATGTAAACTATGGCAAAAAATCAAAAACGAAAAAGTCACAATATCCTACGTCCCTTGATCAAGCTGCTGTTCAGCCGGGTCGTGCTGGTGGGCCTGTTGATCGTCGTACAGATCGTATTGATCGCTGTATGGATCCTGCGCTTCACGGAGCATTACTACATCTTGGTATCCATCTCCTCGGTGATCTCCTTTTTGGGTGCCTGCCATGTGATCAGCACCGACTTCAATCCAGGCTACAAGATCGCATGGATCGTGATCGTGTTTTTGTTCCAGCCGGTAGGCGTAGGTATGTACTATATTTTCAGTGCCAATACGCTGTCCAAAAAAGTGAAGCTGACCATGAGCCGGATCACCTCCATCACCGAATCCCTGAAGGAAGACCGGTCGGATGTGCTGCGTCAACTGTATGCTGAAAATCCGGATGCCGGACGACAGGCTGCCTATATGGATCGCATGAGTATGTGTCCGCCGTATCAAAATACGGAAACGGCATATTATCCCACAGGTGAGGCTTTTTTAGACGCACTGCTTCCGGAGCTGGAAAAGGCAGAGCATTATATCTTCTTGGAATATTTCATCATTGGTCACGGCAAAATGTGGGAATCGATCCGCCAGGTGCTGGTGCAAAAAGCGGCAGCAGGCGTAGACGTCCGTGTGATCTATGACGATTTCGGCAGCATCACCCGACTGAGCCGCCAATATCCCAAGGAACTGCAGGAGTACGGGATCCAATGCCATGTGTTCCACCCATTTGTGCCTGTGCTGGATGCCAGACAAAACAACCGGGACCACCGGAAGATCTGTGTCATCGATGGCCACACAGCTTTTACCGGTGGCGTCAATATTGCCGATGAATATATCAACGAGACCCATCCGCACGGCTATTGGAAGGACAATGCCGTCCTGGTACGTGGGGAAGCAGCCTGGAGCTTTACCCTTATGTTCCTGACCATGTGGGAATATCTGGACAAGCCCTCGGTCAGACCCGATGAAAACAGCTACGAACAATTCCGTCCGGCCATCCGCCAGGTACCCACGGGGCAGGGCATCGTGCAGCCATATACCGACAATCCCCTGGACAACGAACCGGTGGGTGAAAATATCTACTTGCATATGCTGTATCAGGCCACAAAGTATGTTTGGATCACCACGCCGTACCTGATCATCGACGAACAGATGAAGCAGGCTCTGTGCTGTGCAGCCAGAAGCGGCGTGGATGTGCGGATCATCACACCCGGGATCCCGGACAAAAAGACCATCAACGAGACTACAAAGTCTTACTACAAGTACCTGTTGGAAAACGGTGTGCGGGTATATGAATATACCCCCGGTTTCGTACACGCCAAGACCTTTGTCTGCGACGATCTGTACGCCACCGTGGGTAGTGTAAATCTGGATTTCCGCAGCCTCTTTCTCCATTTCGAGTGCGGTGTGTGGATGTATAAAACGCCTGTGATCCAGGATATCAAGACCGACTGTCAGCATATGCTGGCCGCCAGCCAAGAGATCCACTTGGAGGACTGTAAGGTCCCTTTTCTGCGGCGCCTGTATCGCTGCATTCTGGACATCATCGCACCCATGCTGTGATCATTTCTCCGTGAGATAATCCGATCCCAGCTGCTGCATGGGAAAGTCATGCTGCCGCAGTACCTCATATACCGCAATGGCGACCGAGTTGGACAGATTCAGACTCCGCAGGGATTCTCGCATGGGGATCCGTACGCAGTGATCCAGATGTTCCTGCAATAGATCCTCCGGCAACCCGGCCGTTTCCTTGCCGAACATGATGTAAGCCGGCAACGGATAGTCCACTTCCGTGTACGCACGGGGTGCCTTGGTGGTGAAGTAATACACAGCCGCCTCCGGATTCCGTGCATAGAAATCGGCCAGATCCTCATAGTAGGTGATGTCCAGCAAATGCCAATAGTCCAGCCCGGCACGCTTGAGCTTGCGGTCATCGATGGTGAATCCCATGGGTTTGATGATGTGCAGAGAGGCACCGGTGGCCGCACAGGTACGCGCGATGTTGCCGGTGTTCTGGGGGATCTCCGGCTGGTGGAGTACAATGTTGAGAAGGGAAGACAAAAATAACACGTCCTTTCGATTCGATCTGTCTGATATTATATCGCAAGAAACGGCGTTTGGCAAGTTTTTTGCAAAAAAAGTTGCTGTGAAGCAATAAATTTACAATTACAACTACCAATCTACATAAAAAAGTAGTATAATAATACGGATAACGTATTAGCAAACCCAAAACCAAAAACTATAAAAACAATAGAGGAGTATGCGCTGGTCGAACAATGCCGGTGCAAAACAGTGTAATGGGACTGATAACGAATATTTTTGGTACCTACAGTGACCGTCAAATCAAGAAAATCATGCCGCAGGTCAACCGGATCAATGCCTTGGCAGACACATATAAACGGATGAGCGATGCCGAAATGGCACAGATGACCGACAAGTTCAAGGCAAGATTGGCCGGCACCGAAACCTTAGACGATATCCTGCCGGATGCATTTGCACTGGCCAGAGAAGCGGCTGACCGTGTGCTGGGCAAGCGTCCCTTTGACGTACAGCTCATGGGTGGTATCCTGCTGCACCAGGGTCGTATCACCGAAATGAAAACCGGTGAAGGCAAGACCATCGTGGCAGCGCTGCCGTCTTACCTGAATGCCCTGTCCGGCAAAGGCGTGCACGTGGTCACCGTCAACGAATACCTGGCAAGAGTGGGCTGCGAAGAGATCGGTCGTGTCCATGAGTTCCTGGGCTTGACCACCGGTCTGGTAGAGCATGACCAAAAGAAGCCGGATAAGCAGAAGGCATACAACTGCGACATCACCTACGGCACCAACAATGAATTCGGCTTTGACTACCTGCGGGACAACATGGTGACCTACGCCAACCAGCGGGTACAGAGAGGTCACAACTTTGCCATTGTGGACGAGGTGGACTCTATCCTGATCGACGAAGCCAGAACACCGCTGATCATCTCCGGTCAGGGCAGCGACGTGAATATGCTGTACGATATGGCCAATCGCTTCGTACGTGGGCTGACCAAGTTCGTCATCAAGGAGCTGGACCGCAAGGAAGACCACGATGACGTAGACGCTGACTATATCGTAGACGAAAAGGCAAAGAGCACCACGCTGACCAAATCCGGTGTGGAAAAGGCAGAGAAGTATTTCGGCCTGCAAAACCTTTCCGATCCCGAAAACGCCGAGATTTCTCACCACATCTACCAGGCGCTGAAGGCCTATGGTATCATGACCAGAGACATCGACTACGTGGTCAAGGACAATGAGGTGCTGATCGTGGACTCCTTCACCGGTCGTATCATGCCCGGCAGACGGTTTTCCGATGGTCTGCACCAGGCGATCGAAGCCAAGGAAGGCGTAAAGATCCAGAAGGAAAACCGCACCATCGCCACCATCACCTTCCAGAACTATTTCCGTATGTACAGCAAGCTGTCCGGTATGACCGGTACCGCTCTGTCCGAAGAAAACGAATTCCGTGAGATCTACAACCTGGACGTGGTGGAAGTACCTACCAACCGTCCCATGATCCGTGTGGACCATCCGGATGCTGTGTACAAGACCCGCAACGGCAAGTACAACGCCATCATCAAGCAGATCGAGGAATGCCACGAAAAGGGACAGCCGGTGCTGGTGGGTACGGTCTCCATCGAAAAGTCCGAGGAGCTGTCCCGGAAGCTGAAGGCGCATGGAATTGCCCATACCGTGCTGAACGCTAAGTATCACGAAAAAGAAGCCGACATCGTTGCCCAGGCCGGTAAGCTGGGTGCCGTGACCATTTCTACCAACATGGCAGGCCGTGGTACGGACATCCTGCTGGGTGGTAACGCCGAATACCTGGCAAAGGCACAGATGCGGAAGGAAGAATACGAAGAAGCCATGATCGCTCTGGCAACCGGTTCCTCGCAGTCCGTATCGGAAGAGGTTATGGAAGCCAGAAAGCACTTCAAGGAACTGTACAAGCAGTACGAAGACGAGATCCGTCCGGAAGCCGAAAAGGTAAGAGCCGCCGGTGGTCTGTTCGTCATCGGTACCGAGCGGCACGAATCCCGTCGTATCGACAACCAGCTCCGTGGTCGTTCCGGCCGTCAGGGTGACCCCGGTGAATCCCGGTTCTTCCTGTCCTTCGAGGATGACCTGATGCGTCTGTTTGGTTCTGACCGGATCGCCGGCGTGGTAGACAAGCTGGGTCTGGAAGAAGACCAGGCCATCGACGCCAAGATCCTGTCCGGCTCCATCGAATCGGCCCAGAAGAAGCTGGAAGACCAGAACTTCAACCGTCGTAAGAACGTGCTTGCCTACGACGACGTCATGAACCAGCAGCGTACCGTGATCTATAACCAGCGGTCTGAGGTGCTGGATAACGGCGACCTGAAGGACAAGATCCGTGGTATGATCGCTTCCTCTATCAAGGATGCCGTAGCAAGCTCTCTCCACGAAGACGATATGTCCGCATGGGATTTGCCCGGCCTGAAGAACAGCTACATGGGTCTGCTGTGTACACCCGATGATTTCGAGAATATGACCGGCGAACCGGCTGCCATCCGTGCGGAGATCGAAAAGACCTTGCTGGATCGGGCAGAAGAGCTGTATCATAAGAAGGAAACCGAACTGTTCGGCGAAGAGCAGATGCGGGAGATCGAGCGGATCATTCTGCTGCAGAACGTAGACAAGAAGTGGATGGATCACCTGGAAGCTATGGACTCTTTGATGGAGACCATCGGTCTGCAGGCCTATGCACAGCGAAACCCCATCTCCGAATATCGTCTGGTGGGTGCCGATATGTTTGACGAAATGGTGCTGGAGATCCGGAACGATACCGTTCGTATGCTGCTCTCCGTAATACCGAGACCCCAGACAGAGCTCAAGCGTGTGGAAGTAGCCAAGCCCGTATCCGAAGGCTTTGCCGGTGGAGAAGCCCAAGCCTCTCCCAAAAAGCCTGTTGTGAATAAGGATAAGGTCGGCCGGAACGATCCCTGTCCCTGCGGCAGCGGTAAGAAGTACAAAAAGTGCTGCGGTGCCGGTCTGGGCGATTCTGAGGAAGACTGATCTCCATGGGCTTTGGACTGTTACTATTCGGATATTTTTTGACCTTTGCCTTTACCATTTCACAAGCCTATTTCTTTGCGGATGTGATCGGGGCCCTGGTGATGCTGTATGCCTTCACCAAGCTGGCAGAGTATAATCGCTATTTCCGGGGTGCTGCCGGAGCTGGTGTGGTCTTTACCTTACTGGCTCTGGTGGCCGGTGTGCTGCTGTCCCTGCATAAGCTGGAAAACGGTGGCACGCTGGACACCCTTTTGGATAGCGCCAAGGCTTTGTCTGCCCTGGGGATGCACGTGTGTATCCTGCTGGGTACCCGTGGGATCGCCTCCGGTGCAGAATGTCCGGGCCTTGCCGAAAAAGCCATGCGCAACCTGGTCATGAGTATCACATATTACGTGCTGTACTTTGGTACCATTTTGCTTTCGCTGTGGATTCCGGATGTGATCTCCTACGTGAGCCTGCTTGTGTACCTGTATTTCTGGGCGTGCATGATCGTTAATATTCTGCTGTTCCATTCCTGCTTCGGTATGCTGTATCCGGCTGAAGGAGACCCTATGGAGAACCGCCGGTCCAAGATCCCGCTGTTCAACAAACTCAGCGATGCCTTTGACCGGGTGGAAGACAAAAAGAACGCCTATCGGAAGCAGTCTATGGAGTTAGCGTTGGAGGAAGCCGAAAAAAAGGCAGCGGAGAAGACCAAACGCCGTGGCACCAAAAAGAAAAAGACAAAAAAGAAATAAAGGAGAAAATATGGGGATCGGATATATTCTTGTGGGTTTTCTGTTCCTGATAAACCCCGTGGTCCACGTGTTGGACCTTTTACCGGACTGCATTGGTTTTTTCCTGATCATGAAGGGCCTGTCCCAGACAGCATTGTTTGTAGACCATCTGTCCGATGCCAGGGAAAAATTTGGAAAGCTGGCACTGATAGAGCTGGTGAAATTCTTTTCCATTCTGCTGTGGCCGTCCGTCTCTGACTCTGGGATGCTGCTGCTCACCTTTGTCTTTTCCATTTTGGAGCTGCTGTATTTTATTCCGGCAACCAAGGAACTGAAGGCAGGCTTTGACTTTGCCGGTCTGTGGTACCAGGGCGAAGCGGTCTATGCCAAAAAGGTACATAAAGGGAAGACAACGGAGCTTGGTGCACGTTGGCTGCGCTCTGCATGGGTGTTCTACGGCCTGCGTATCGCCTGTTCCATCGCACCGGAGTTGACCGCACTGCAGCTGTATGACTATGTAGGTACTGTCAATACGATATCTCTTCGCTATTCCGATTATAAGCCCTTCCTGTATGTCCTGTTAGGATTGGTCGTGGTGATCGTGGGTGTGGTCTGGTATGTGCGTACCTACCGGTACTGGAATGGCATTTGCAAGGATACGGCATTTGTCTCTCGTCTGCAGCAAAAATACAAACGGGACATCCTGCCAAGAAACGAACTGTTCTGTTCTATGCGTATGAAGAAGGTGTCCTATTGCTACCTGGCCGCCGTCGTGACTTCGCTGTTTTGCATTTTTGATGGCGTGAACGTGATGGTAGGTGCTATATCTGCCGGATTTCTGATTGCCGCAGCCCTGTGGATCGGCAAGGATGAGAAGCTGTCCTACGGTGTGATCCCCTTTGCCGTGATCCGTGCGGTTCTGTCCGTGTGGAACCTGATCCAGCAGATCCGGTATTTCAACGATTATCAAGTCGAAGCCGTGGAGTGGATCGACAAAGCCCACGATCGCTATTACGCTATGGCAGCTACGGAGACCATAGAGTACATCGTTGCCTTTGCCGGGCTGCTGCTGTTCCTGGTGGTGTATTGGCGTGCGATTCGGCTGCACCTGCAAACCTACCATGGCGACACCACCCATATGCAGTACCATATGCAGGATCGCAACCTGGAGCTGACCAATATGGCAGGTTCCCAGCTGTTGCTGAATGCGGCATTGGCATTGGTGAATACCATCGTTGCCTGTGCGTACCGATATGCGTTGGTGGACGTTGCATCCATGGGCGTGATCTGCGTGATCATCACATTGTTGTGGATCGCACAAACCTACGCTGCCACCGCAAGGATCCGGGATGAGATCTATGCCCGTGTGTCCGGCGACATATGAAACGGTATACCCAAGAGGAGAGCATCTGCGGATGTTCTCTTTTTTCGTAAAAATTGTGATTTTCCTCTTCCATTTTCGAGGAAAATATGGTATACTATAGCCAAAGCTACCTTTTGGAGGTTTAATATGATTATAAAACCGTTTTTAGGATGTGCGTATTACCCGGAAGATTGGGATACCAAAGAGATCGCCTACGACATCCATATGATGCAGGAAGCCGGGATCACCTGTGCCCGTATCGGTGAATTTGCCTGGCGCAAAATGGAGCCGGTACGTGGTATGTACGATTTCGATTGGCTGCACTACGTGGTGGATGCTCTGCACGCAGCCGGTATTGCCGTGATCTTAGGCACCCCCACCGCCACCCCGCCCATCTGGCTGTCCCGTGCCTATCCCGATGTTCTGCATCCCGGTACAAACCACGGTGGCAGACGGCATTGCTGCTCCAACAATCCGCATTATCTCGAAGCCTCCGATGCCATCGTACACGCTATGGGTCGGGAATTCGGTAGCGATCCGGCGGTCATTGGCTGGCAGCTCGACAACGAGATCTACACATGGGGTCCTGGCTGTACCTGTCCCCACTGCGTCAAGGCATTCCACGATTTCCTAAAGGAAAAATATTTCAATATCGAAGAGTTGAATGCCAGATGGAATCTGAATCTGTTCAGCCAGGCTTACGACCACTTCGAAGACGTTCCCCCCGCCATAAACGCATGGCATAACCCCCACATCAACCTGGATTGGAGACTGGCGCACCACAAAGCCGATATGGATTTCATGCATCGGCAGGCAGCGATTCTGCGGCAGTATACCGATGCACCCATCGGCACGGACATGATGCCGCTGAACGGTTTGGACTACGAAGGTATGACCGAGCCGCTGGACGTGGTGCAGTTCAATCACTACAACGAACCTTCCAACCTGACCGATGCGGTGTTCTGGTTCGATTTCCTGCGTACCTTGAAGGATCGCCCCTTCTGGAATACCGAAACTGCCACCACATGGAACGGTTCGGTCAGCATCAGCCAGACGCTCAAGCCGGAGGGCTATTGCCGTGTCAATTCATGGCTGCCCATCGCATTGGGTGGAGAGGCGAATATGTACTGGCTGTGGCGGCAGCATTGGGCAGGCCATGAATTGGTACACGGTTCGGTGCTGTCCCCGGAAGGTCGTCCTTGCCACGTGTTCGGAGAGATCCAGCAGACCGCTGACGAATTTGGTAAAGCTGCTGATTTTATCAACGAGACCAAGGTCAAATCTCCCGTCGCCCTGCACTTCACCTCCCGCAGTTGGAATCTGTTTGAACAGCAGCCCGTGGTGGTTGGACTCAACTATTCGTCTGAGGTCATCGGAATGCACAAGGCTCTCCTGCGCACAGGCATCTGCCCGGACGTGATCGGCGCCAAGCATACTCTGGACGGCTATAAGCTCCTCATCTCCCCCCTGCTCATGACTCTGGAAGACGGCGATATGGCAGAGCGCATCCGCACATGGGTCGAAAACGGCGGTATCTGGATCGCTGGCCCCCTGACCGACGTGCGTAACGACATCGGTGCCCACTATACCGACCGTGCTATGGGTATGCTGGAAGAACTGCTGGGGATCCAGCTTGCGTACTCTGTGCCCACCGATGGTTCTATCCTGAAGGCAGCATGGCAGGACGGTGCAGAACTGACCTGTCGCCGCTGGGCAGAATGCTATACCATGCCGGAAAATGGCGAAGCATGGGCCAATGTGACCGCCGGTCATAGCGCACTGTGCGGCAAGACCATCATCGGTAAATACCCCTATGGCAAGGGTGCGGTGATCCTGTGCGGTACGCTGCCGTCCGAGACCGATCTGGACAAGCTGTATCGTATGGCCATGGCAGAGGCTGGTATCGTGCCCCATACGACCACCGGTATGCTGGTAGCTGCAGATCGCACCGGTACCGAAGAAGGTCTGATCTTGTGTGAAGTGGGCAATGCCAAAGCGACCATCCAATTGGATGCACCGATGGAAGACCTGCTGACCGGCGTGACCTACGAAGAGGGTACGATGCAGATCGAGCCCTACGGCGTGCACGTGCTGAGACGTGTCTAATGGGTCGATCGAGAAGCAATAAAAATATTTTCGAGCAAAAAAACAGCATATCCCATATAGCAGGGGTATGCTGTTTTTGTATGGAGCAGGGCAATTATAATGCGATCGTCACCAAAGCGTCTTCGCACAGTGCGGCACTTCTGGCATCCGGCTGGTGACCACCAATGGACAGCGTGATTGCTCCATCCGGCGTAACACGAGAGCCGTCAGCCAGCACAGCCTGCAGCCAATATTTCTGGATCGTCACAGTCACGGCTGCTTCTTCGCCGGGTGCCAACCGAACAGCCTGTACACCGCAGAGCTGACAAATCGGCGTGGACGTGCGAGAATCGGTAAAGCTGCCGTACACCTGTACCTTCTCGATCCCTTCCATGTCGCCCACATTCGATACCGAAACCGAAAGGGCCAGTGTGTCTTCCGTCTCTGCTGCGACCTTGGGATCTGCATACCGGAAGTGGGTGTAGGACAGACCATAGCCGAAGGGGTACAGGGGCTCGCCACGGAAATACCGATAGGTGCGGCCTTCCATACCATATTCGGTGAAGGCCGGAAGATCCTCGATCTGGCGATAGAAGGTCACGGGTAGTCGTCCGCTGGGAGCACACAATCCACCGATCAGCCGTGCGATCGCCAGTCCACCAACTGCACCGGGATACCAGCCATGGAGGATCGCCTTGGCATGATGGGTCAGCTTTTCACTGAGCGTTACCGCACTGCCGGCCAACACCACCACGATCACATTGTCGCAGACATCGCATACGGCTTCTGCCAGATCCATTTGCGTTTTCGGCAGACCAAGCTGTACCTTATCACCGTTGTCAAAGTATTCGTTGCGAACACCGGTCTCCTCTCCTTCGATATGGCAGTCCAGACCCAGGCACAGGATCGTGACATCTGCGTGCTGGGCATAGGCGATCCCTTCGCTGATCATGTTGGAGAAGCCGGTGCAGTCGTTGCGCTTATCCAACCAAATATTGGTACCCTTGGCGACCCGCACATTGGCATCCGTGAAGACCCGGCGCACACCATCGGCCACCGTGATATATTCCGAAGCCATACCATTGTAGTTGCCTTCCAGTGCTACCACAGACATAGCATTGGGCCCGATCACGGCGATATTTTGAGTCGTATGTACATCCAAGGGCAGATAATCATCGTTTTTCAGCAGTACGATGGATTCTTCTGCTGCCTGCAGGTTCAGCGCCCGGTGTGCAGCGCAGTCCAACTTTTCAAAGGGAATGTCGGCATAGGGACGCTCCGCAGCAAACTCACCCAGGCGATACCGGATGGTAAAGACATTTTCTGCCGCACGGGTGATATCTTCTTCGGTGATCAGATCCTGCTCGTAGGCTTCCAGCAAATGGTAATAGGTGTCGCCACAGTTCAGGTCACAGCCGGTTCGGATCGCCAGAGCGGCGGCCTCGGTCATGGTATCTGTGTAATGATGGAATTTACAAATGTCGGATATTGCCCAGCAGTCGGATACAAAATACCCGTCAAAGCCCCATTTTCCTCGTAGGATCTCCTGCATCAACGTGGGCTGTGCACAACAGGGATACCCATTGGTGCGGTTGTAGGCGCCCATAACACCGGCAACGCCATCCTGCACCGACCAATAGAAGGCCGGCAGGTAGGTCTCCCACAGATCCTTGTCAGACACCTCCGCATTGAACTGGTGACGCAGTCCCTCGGGTCCGGAATGCACGGCAAAATGCTTGGCACAGGCAGCGGACTTCAGATAGTCTCCCTCTCCCTGCAGGCCATCGATATAGGCCATTGCCAAAACGGAAGTCAGATAGGGGTCTTCCCCAAAGGTCTCCTGGCCTCGGCCCCAACGAGGATCCCGGAAGATATTGATGTTTGGTGTCCAGAATGTCAGACCCTTGTAGATATCTCTGTCGTTGTGGGCAACGCTGTTGTTGTATTTGGCTCTGGCTTCTGTGGATACGGTATCACCGACCTTATGCAGCAGGTCCGGATCAAAGGCAGCGGCCAATCCAATGGCGTGGGGAAATACCGTTGCCATACCAGAACGAGCCAATCCATGGGAAGCTTCGTTCCACCAGTTGTACTCTTCGATCCCCAGCCGTTCGATGGCAGGAGAATTGTACAAAAGCTGCGAGGCCTTTTCCTCCACCGTCATGCGGCTTACCAGCTCCTGTGCTTGTTTTCGTGCCCATTCTTTTGTTTTGTTCATACCGATGCTCCTTTTCTATTTTTTTGCGTATTCCAATAGGTCCAATTTTTTACGGGCAGCCATGTAGGCGATCCGATATTCTCCGGCGTCGCCTGCTGCATCCTCCAGGTCGCAATATACCCGGAATCGCATGAAAAAGGGAAGTGCATTGTCCTGTGCCAGCTCACGCAGCAATCGTACCGCCAGATCGGTGCGGTTGGAGGCCAATGCAGCCAAAGCCTGGATATGTTTGGCAGCAGGGGAATCCTTGGGAAATTCCTTACCGCTGACAGCCCCACGACTGACCAGCCGCAAAGACCCCAGGTATAATAGCATCTCTGCCGGGATATAGCAACTGGCGTAGCGTAGGTCTGTGACACGCTCCGGAAACTCCTGGGAGACCGGCAGCAGTGCAAATAGTTCTTTATAATAGGAGATGGCCTTTCGGAGATCCTCGCTGGCATACACCGTTTTTTGTACCCATTCCTGTGCGTTCTTCAAGTGACCTGCCGCCGTTTTTAGCTCATACGCAGTGGCACTTTCCAAGGCGATACAAAGGCCCGAGTGCGCACCGATCAGAGCGACCTCGTCGTCCACGGCGGAAGCGGGCATAGCCTGGATCTGTGTGACGCAATCGGCGTAGTGTCCGTCCTGATAATGCTGCCGCAATCCATCGATCAACGAAAGCTTGATATATCGTCCTTCATCCTCTTCTGTGCTGGAGAAAAAGTAATCCACCGGCACCTCTAAGACCTCTGCCAGATACGCCAGAGAAGCCAGCGAAGGAAGCGCACTGCCTGTTTCGATCAGACTCAGCATATTCCGGGTCATCTGCTCGCCTGCCAATTCTTTTTGGGTCAGTCCTCGTTTGTTGCGCAGCTGCCGGATCCGCTCTCCGATCGTTTTTGCCTGCGGTTCCATCAGTTATCGCTCCTGTTTTCCGGGATCCCATATTGTTTGTCCATTTCCGTCAGCCGTGTTTCCAGGTGCTCCTGCATACAGCTTTGGTAGTATTGGATCCGTTCATTCATTTCCTGATACCGTCTTTGGGTCGTTTGTAAAAGAGTCTCTGTATCGCTTTCCACTTCGGTCATGCAGGTGGCAAGCTCCTTCAGACAGTTTTCGATGTTCAGGTGCATTTCGCCGGAAATATCGGTCAGCAGCGTCTCTGCCGTCTCCGAAAGCTTTTTTCGAATGCACGCAGCCTCGGCTTTTGTTTCTGCTTGCAGCTGATCCAGCTCGGCCTGTACCGCACTGCGCTTTTTCTCCATCTCTGCTTCTGTCACAGTCCGCAGTTGTTCGGCCTCCTTTTTGGCATCGTTGAGGATGTCGTCAGCATCCCGGTTGGCACCCAGCAAAATATCGCCGACCTGTCCACTGATCCGATCGTACATCCGGATCTTGTAGCCCACGCTGTCTTCGTTTTCATTGAACGCTGCCTTGAACTGTTCGATCTCTTCTGCAGCTTTCGCTTTTTCTTTTTTCAATGCTGCATGAAGTTCAGCGATCTGGCTGTCGGCTTCTTTTTTTTGCTGGTTCAGCAGCTCCTGTTGCTCGGCCAGCTGCTTTTCCGTTTGCTGCAGGGTCTCCTGTAGGGCAGCAGCTGTTTTCTCAGCTTGGGCTTTTTCCGCTTGCAGAGCATGGATAGCATCCGAATGTGCTTTTTCCTGTGCCGACATTTGGTCAGACAGCGCCGCTATCTTCTGTTGCAAAGCTTGGTTGTTCGCATCGGCGGCGGTCAACTGTGCCGTTTGCTGCTTTTGCATCTCTTCCTTTTCGGCGGCAAAAGTGACCTGTTCGGCCAGCAGCTTTTCCTTTTCAGCCACCAACGTACCACGTTCGGTAGCCAACGTATCCCGTTCGGTGACCAACGCATCTTGCTGTGCTGTCAGTTCGGCGATCTGTTTTTCCAGCGTGTTTTGTGCTTCCAGATGGGCCAGATCCATTTCCTTGATGTAGGCGTTCACATCCTCTTTGTTGTACCCGCCTACAGCGTTTCTGAATTTCTTGATCGTATCGTTCATACCAGAGACTCCTGTGTTTTGCGTATATCCTATTCCATATATATAGTGTACCATAAAGGCGGCCAAAAATCAACAGAAAAGTATGAATATCGGGAAAAGTATGTGATCCTTCGTGAAAAAAAAGGCACAATTTTCCAGAACAGGGTATTTTCAATACAATCTGGCAGAAGTGTCCCCAAAATTTTGGCAGAATATCGGTAAATTTTATATAGACGATTTGGATAAAATGTGGTATAATAAATCCAAATAACCATAGAAAATGCAAAGTGGGATTTTATGTTCCCAGGATAAAAGGAGTTATACAGTATGGATTATCCCTATTTAGCAGATCTGCTGTTCCCCAATTTGAAATTGACCATCGATGAGGTGGAAGCCCGGTACCCAGCAAGAGATCTGCCGGAAGGTGCCAAGGTGACCCGATTTGCGCCCAGCCCCACAGGCTTCGTACATTTCGGTGGTATGTACCAGACCGTAGTAGACGAGCGTCTGGCGCACCAGTCCGGCGGTGTGTTCTTCCTGCGTATCGAAGATACCGATGGACGGCGTGAGATCAAGGGTGCTGTGGAAGCACTGATCAATACCCTGTCTGCCTACGGCGTGACCTATGATGAAGGTCTCATGCTGGACGAAAACGGGGAAGTGGTGGAAAAGGGTGCCTATGGTCCCTACAAGCAGAGCCAGAGAGCAGAGCTGTACCACGTATACGCCAAGAAGCTGGTAGCAGAAGGAAAGGCATACCCTTGCTTCTCTACGGAAGAAGAACTGGAAGAAATCCAGAACACCGATAAGAAGGCTGAGATCCAGAACACCGACTGGCACGTTGCCGCCGAACAGAAGCGGGCTGCCATGTTGGCCCAGAGACAGTTCACCATTGAGGAAGTGGAAGAGCACCTGAAAAAGGGTGACCCCTTTGTGATCCGCATTCTGGCAAACGGTGACCCGGAGAAGAAGACCAAGTTCACCGACCTGGTCAAGGGCAATCTGGAAGTACCGGAAAACGATGAGGACTTCGTACTGCTGAAGTCGGATGGTATCCCCACCTATCACTTTGCCCACGCCGTAGATGATCATCTGATGAAGACCACCCATGTGATCCGTGGCGAAGACTGGCTGCCCAGCCTGCCCAAGCACATCCAGCTGTTCCAGTATCTGGGCTTCAAGATGCCGAAATATCTGCACACTGCACAGATCCTGAAGGCAGATGAAAACGGTGGCAAAAAGAAGCTGTCCAAGCGGGATATGGGTGCCAAGATGGACGACTACCGCAGCATGGGTTATGCCACCGAATGCGTTTGGGAATACCTGCTGACCCTGCTCAATTCCAACTTCGAGGAATGGCACGCACAGAATCCCCAAAAGAGCTACCTGGATTTCCCCTTTAATATCAAGAAGATGGCTGTATCCGGCTGCCTCTATGACTACACCAAGCTGGCAGACGTATCCAAAAATGTGCTGTCCCGTATGACTGCCGATGAGATCTACGTCCGTGCCACTGACTGGATGTTGGAATTTGATCCTGCCTTTGGCGCTGCTATGACTGCCGATCCTGCCTACACCAAGTCCATCTTTGCCATTGGCAGAGGCGGTAAGAAGCCCAGAAAGGATCTGACCACCTGGAAGGACGTGAAGCCCTACATGGGATTCTTCTTCGACGATTTCTTCACCATCGAGGACAGCTACCCGGAAAACTGCGACAAGGCAGATATTAAGACGGTTCTGCAAGCCTTCACGGAGACCTACGATCCGGCTGACGACATGAACACCTGGTTTGGTAAGATCCAGCAGATCGGCGAAGGACTGGGCTATACCGCAGACATGAAGGCATACAAAGCCGATCCCGCTGCTTTCAAGGGCAGTGTGGCGGATGTGTCCATGTTCATCCGTGTGGCTGTCACCGGTAAGCTGAACTCCCCCGATATGTACGCCGTGATGCAGATCCTGGGCGCTGACAGAGTCAAAGCCAGAATCGCATCCATGCTGGAATCCCTGTAAAATACGCTACAAATAGCGAGAGGTTATTATGGCTGAAAATACATCCAATTTTATTCATGACTTTATCGACGAGGATATCGCCGCTGGGAAGACTAAGACCGTTCACACCCGTTTTCCCCCGGAACCCAATGGGTACCTGCACATCGGTCACTGTAAGGCACTGATCATCGATTTTGGCACTGCCAAAAAGTACGGCGGTCTGTGCAACCTGCGGATGGACGACACCAACCCTGCCAAGGAAGATACCGAATTCGTGGAAGCCATCATGGAGGACATCCATTGGCTTGGCTTCGACTGGGGCGATCGGTTCTACTATGGTTCCGATTATTTTGAAAAGACCTACGAGCTGGCTGAGGAGCTGATCCGCAAAGGGGATGCGTATGTGTGTGAGTTGACCCCCGAACAGTTCAAGGAATATCGTGGGGATCTGACCCATCCGGCCATCTCTCCGTTCCGGGACAGACCGATCGAGGAAAGCTTGGACCTGTTCCACCGGATGCGGAATGGCGAATTCCCGGAAGGCAAATACACCCTCCGTGCCAAGATCGATCTGGCTTCCGGCAACTTCAATATGCGTGACCCTGTGCTGTACCGGATCCGCTATATCGAACACCACAGACAGGGGACCAAGTGGTGCATCTTCCCCATGTATGACTTTGCACATCCCATCCAGGACGCATTGGAAGGCATCACCCACAGCCTTTGCTCTCTGGAATACGAAGACCACAGACCCCTGTACAACTGGGTCATCGAGCATTGTGACGTGCCCTCTACACCCAGACAGATCGAGTTTGCTCGTCTGAACATCACCAACACCGTTCTGTCCAAGAGACATCTGCGGTATCTGGTGGAGAACGGCATCGTAGACGGCTGGGACGACCCCAGAATGCCTACCCTGTGTGGTCTGCGCAGACGCGGCTATACCCCTGAAGCCATTCTGGACTTCATCGAACGGATCGGCGTTTCCAAGGCCAACAGCATGGTCAACATCGGTCTCTTGGAGCACTGCATTCGGGAAGAGCTGAACCAGAAGGCAAGCCGCCGTATCGCCGTGCTGAATCCCATCAAGATCGTCATCGACAACTACCCGGAAGATAAGGTTGAATATTTCGATATCACCAACAATCCAAACGATCCCGAAGCCGGTACCAGACAGGTGCCGTTCACCAAGGAGCTGTACATCGATGGAGACGACTTTGCCGAAGTACCGCCGCCGAAGTTCTTCCGTCTCAAGCCCGGTGGAGAAGTACGTCTCATGAGCTCCTACATCATCAAGTGTGGCGACATCGTGAAGAACGAAGACGGCTCCATCAAGGAGATCCACTGCACAGCCGATCTGGAGACCGGTACCGGTACACCTACTGACCGGAAGGTCAAGGGCACCATCCATTGGCTGTCTGCGACCTACGCCAAGGATGCCGATGCGATCCTGTACGACCGCCTGTTCACCGAGGAAAACATGAACGACCTGCCGGAAGGGAAGACCTATATGGACTATCTGAATCCCACTTCTGCCGTGAAGCGTCCCGGTATCAAGGTGGAACCGGCACTGGATGCAGCCAAGCCCGGCGAGAAGTTCCAGTTTGTGCGGATCGGTTACTTTGCAAAAGACACCAAAAACCCCGGTACCTTCAACCGGATCGTATCTCTGAAGGACAGCTATAAACCCGAATAATTCTATATTTATTTGCCATAACGGAGGAAACAAGTATGTCATCCTATAAGATCGGTACCAAATGCGTTCAGAGCGGCTACACACCGAAAAACGGCGAACCCCGTATCCTGCCCATCACCCAGAGCACCACGTTCAAGTACGAATCCAGCGAGGAAATGGGAAAGCTGTTTGACCTGGAAGCAAACGGATACTTCTACACCCGGCTGCAAAACCCCACCAACGATGCTGTTGCGGCCAAGATCTGCGACCTGGAAGGCGGCGTGGCTGCCATGCTGACCTCCTCCGGACAAGCGGCTTCCTTCTTCTCCATGGTGAATATCGCATCTGCCGGCGACCACATCATTGCCTCTGCAGCCATCTACGGCGGTACCTTCAACCTGCTGGACGTGACCATGCGGAAGATGGGCTATGATGTGACCTTTATCTCCCCGGATTCCACCGAAGAAGAGATCTTAGCCGCAGCCAAGCCCAACACCAAGTGCGTGTTTGCCGAGACCCTGTCCAATCCCTCTCTGGTGGTGCTGGATATCGAGACCTTTGCCAACGCTGCCCATAAGATCGGTGTGCCGTTGATCGTGGACAATACCTTCCCGACCCCCATCAACTGCCGTCCCTTCGAATTCGGTGCTGACATCGTGACCCACTCCACCACCAAGTATATGGATGGTCATGCAGCTACTGTTGGTGGCTGCATCGTGGACAGCGGCAACTTTGACTGGACCAAGTACGCTGACAAGTTCTCCGGCCTGTGCACGCCCGACGAATCCTACCACGGCATCACCTATACCGAACGGTTTGGCAAGGGTGCGTATATCACCAAGGCCACTGCACAGATGATGCGTGACCTTGGTTCTATCCAGGCTCCTATGAATGCTTTCCTGCTGAATCTGGGTCTGGAAACCCTGGCACTTCGGGTAAAGCAGCACTGCGCCAACGCCCAGAAGGTTGCAGAATATCTGGAAAATCATCCGAAGGTATCCTGGGTAAGCTATCCCGGTCTGCCTTCCAACAAGTACTATGCACTGGCACAGAAGTATCTGCCCAACGGTTCCAGCGGCGTAGTATCCTTTGGTGTTGTCGGCGGCAGAGAAGCGGCTACCCGTGTGATGGACGGTATGCAGATGGCTGCCATCGTGACCCATGTGGCCGACAGCCGTACCTGCCTGCTGCATCCTGCTTCCACCACCCACCGTCAGCTCACCGATGAACAGCTGCAGGCCTGCGGTGTAAGCCCGGAGCTGATCCGTCTCTCCGTGGGTATTGAGGACGCAGAAGACATCATTGCCGATCTGGAGCAGTCTCTGGCAAAGCTGTGATCGCATAGCATCATACATAAGAATAACAAAAGCAGGTGTTCACTTGAGCGCCTGCTTTTTGTGTGGTTATGTATGTCTCATCAATTGGGGCACGCCAGTACGTTATGATGTAAACAATACAAAATAATCACCATATCGTTTGCCATCGTGACCGCCGATCAATACTTCATCGGTTGCTGTAAATCCCAGCAGTTCCACAGCTTTTTTTCGTTCGATGGCGACCGGTGGAATTTTTGTTGCGATCATATGGCAGTGGAATAGGGAATATGTGTGCGGCAGAAGCAATTGCAGGATATCCGTTATGGCAGATACATTCTCATACGCCCGGTGCAGATCCAACCGCAGGAGACCGCAATCCGTGAAGAAATCCTCCGCTTCCCGACGGAACAGCTCGATGGTGCCGATCACCATATCGTTCGTGCGATCCACAATGCTGAAGCGGACATAGTACCGTTTTGCATATTCGTCCAGCCAGGCACGGATGTAGTTTTCCATTGCTTCGATCGTAGTAAAGTGAAAATCGCTATTGCAGTTGTCGGCATTGAGCAGGGGCCAAACGGCCGGGTCGCTGTAGACGGTCAACAGATCGCCAGCATCCTCCATTTTGACCAGGCGCAGGCGATATCTTTCGTTTTCTAAAACGGGACAGACTACATAGGGATCGTGCATGACAGGTGAAATTTGTACATCATGAAAACAAGGCATTGTATCCCTCCTACAAAAAACAAATGATCTGCTTGTAGTATACCAGAAAAATATCTTTTTGTCAATACCTTGTAACAAGATTTCAAAACAAATTTTCGATATGGACATCCACACCACCATTGCTGGGAGAAATTTCAAAAAGTTTTGAAAAACCTCTTGACAAATGCGAGTGGATGTGGTATACTATAAAAGCTGACAGAAACCGTCCTTAGCTCAGCCCGGATAGAGTACCGGATTCCGATTCCGATGGTCGTGGGTTCAAATCCCTCAGGGCGGGCCACAGTAAGCTCCTTGCATTATGTAGGGAGCTTTTTTATTTCCAAAATCAGAAAGGACGTTGGTCTATGCATATCCTATGGTCCACCTGCGTACAGAAGCCGGAGACGCTATATACATCCCGTTCGCTGCGGTTTGCCGATCGGTTCCGGGAAATGTACACGACTTCTTTCGCACTGCCGGATACCGAAAACCTACGGATCTTAGAGATCGGCTGCGGTCCGGGTGCATTGGCACAGGCCTTGTCCCGTTGGTATCCACACGCCACGGTCACCGGACTGGATCGTGATACCACCTTCATCGCATTTGCCAAGGCCCATGCACCGTCCATCGATTTCATAGAAGGAGATGCGTTGCACCTACCATTTCCAGACGGCAGCATGGATGTGACCATTTCTTATACCGTCATGGAGCACATCGAACCTGCAATCTTTTTGGCAGAGCAAATGCGTGTTCTCCGGCCTGGTGGGATCTGCATTGTTATGTCCGTGCGACCCAGCCGGATACACAGGCAAGCCCCTTGTGTGGCAGAGGATACCCCATTTGCAGCGGAGATCTATGCTCGTACGGAGCCGTATTTCCAGACATCTCTGCAAACCTACGGTGTGTGTCAGTATCCCAAAACGGAGCAGGAAATGCCGTTTCTTCTGCAAGAGGCTGGGTTTCAGTCCGTGTCCGGCGACTATCTGACCATCCACATGACCCCGGACGATCCCCGATACGATGCGGAAATGGCTCACGCAATGATCAACGCTACCCGGCAAAACGATCTGGATGGGATCGCATATATGCCACACGTCGCACCTGGTGTGGTATCGGAGACGGAAATGGACGAAATGCGACGGCTGATCCACGAAAAATACGACAAACGTCTGGCGCTGTACGAAGCCGGTCTTCCCCAATGGGACACATCGGTATGTCTGACCATGCTCCTGCGTGGCGTCAAACCATAAGGAAAGATCCATCGATATGCCGTGGGTGACCATGGTACTTCGGTGGATCTTTCCAATTATATAGTTATTCTACAAACAGCGCATCGGCCAGCCGGAATCCATTTTCTTGCAGGAAGTCGCACATCCGATGCACACGATATCCATCGTAATCTTCCCGCCGGTGCCCATCAAACCCTACGCTGATATACACACCAGCTTCTTTGATGATAGCTTGCTTGACCGGATCACGCACAAAGTCTTTCACATAAGGATGCTCCCGGTACCGATGGATGCTGTCGTAGCTGACGTTCATCTCCCAGAAGATCTGCCGTCTTGCCATTTCCGCAAAGAAGGTGCGATAGTCGTACCCGTATTTGTCACAGTAAGCGAACATATCCGTATGTGCAATGCCGCAGCGGATCCCCAGCTTGTCGCAGAACCCGAACAGGTCACCACCCACGATGCTGTCGTCCTGGGTAATATGTTCGAACAAGCAATAGTCATATCCAGATATTTCAGCAGGATTTGTAATGTCAAAGTTTTGTGGAATGGTAGCGATCTCTATCCCCACCAGCATACGGATACGATCTCGATTTTCTTCCGCCAACTGCCGCATGACACGCAAATATTCTGCCTTCCGTTTGCCAATGCCGTAATTGTGGTCACAGATCCCAAACAGCCGGATCCCATTCTCAATAGCGGTATCGATCACCAGCTGGGGATCGTCCCGGCCACAGAAGCTGTAGTGGGTGTGGGAATGGATATCGAACACGTGTCTGGCGGCTTCCTTTTGCAAGATCTCGATGGAACAACGGTATGGCATGGGATCATCTTCTGTGGGACGCACTTCAAAGATCACCGGCGCATGGTGCAGTACACCCTTTGTCCACATTTTGAAAAAGGAGGCGTAGGAGATCATGGGTCCATAGAAATTGGAGATGGGGTTGTGGTTGTGCAGTCCTGTGGCATCCTGCAGCACCTGGTGGATGTGATAGCCTACGGTCTCAGCGCCCACTTCTGCATACCAGGGTCCCAGGGTGTATATTTCCACCAGCGGCATATTGTTCCGGGCGTGTCCCACATCCAGATGCATACCAATGGGCAGATCGCACCGTTCCCGCAGGAGTCGCATAAACGCAAGGCATTCTTCGGGTGTCACGCCATATCGCCGTTCCTGTGCTGTCTCGCCGGGACAAATGTGCATATTCTCCACACCGACTACACAGTCCTTTGGCAGTCGCTGTAGCTGTACTATTGCAAATTCGGCCACGTGGGTGAGTGTATCCGGCTCCGTATGCAGCACCGATAAAGCGATCGATGGCACGTGTACGGTGATCCTGTCGCAGTGCAGACGACGGGCAAATGCAGCGAAACGTTCCCATATAGCCGCATCGACCTGTCCCTGGGCATCGGATAGATCCGGTGCGTGCAAAGACAAACAGGTGCCGCCGGATCGCCGCCAACTGTGGATCAATGCCTCCAGTTCTGCCGGGTCCATCTCCATCGCATTCGGCCGCAACTCGATACAGGACAGGTGATTTTCCGCTGCATAGGGAATATCGATGGTCGGATGGTAGCAGGAGATCCCGATATGGGAAAGCAGATCCACCGGAATGGGGCAGAAATAATGGGCAGTCTCCAGCTTGCGTGTGTCTGTGTCGTAATAGGTGATGCCCGGCTGTTCCCCTGCCACTTTGTCCGGATCGGCCGCCGGTAGCATATGGCTGTCTCCCTCGTTTAGGGTATAATGGAGATGCCCATAAAACACCGGCACTGTGGGATGCTTTTCACGCCATGCCTGCAGTCTTTCCCGATGAGGAGAGGGAAGCGCCGTAAACGGATGGTGCAGTGCCACGATACAGTGTTCGTCAGCCGCTTCCAAAGCTGCATAGTCTTCCTCCGGCAGTTGTCCCTCACCATCGTGCAGCGCCAGCACAGTCCAGCCACCACCGATCTCACGGACAGTCGGAGAAGCCAGCGCACGGAAATATGCCTTTGTTTCCGGATTCCGGTATTCGGAATTGCCGGTACACAACACATAAGGAATGCCCAGCTCTTGTACAGCCGCAAGGAATGTCTCCGCCGACGCTATATCTCCATGTACCGTAAAATCTCCCGGAACGACCAGAGCGTCCGCTTGTTTTTTGCGGATATCGTCCATGGCCCAACGCAGTACATCATATTGGATCGCATCCGGCAACTGCGAATCCGAACGATCCATATGATCCACACGATGGGGAAGATGCAGATCACAAAGAAAACAGATCTTCATAGAAGTCCTCCATGTAATCTATAGCATCACCGGGCCACGATGGACACCGGTTTGCATACAGATAATGAAAAACACCGCTTCATTTCTGAAACGGTGTCACGTTCATGCTCCATCGGAGAGTCGAACTCCGGACAACTTGATTAAAAGTCAAGTGCTCTACCAACTGAGCTAATGGGGCATTCTTGGGTTTCTGTTGAAGCATTGCCTCACAGCTTTTATAGTATACCACATTTATCCGGATTTGTCAAGTGCTTTTTTCAAAAAAATGCATCTTTTCTTTAAAATCTACAATCGTAGAAGAAATGTACAAGAGAACATCGTTTCCATACGGATACCATATAGAGGATATGTACATGGATTTTTCTGAAAAAAATGCAGAATGTGGTGTAAATACCATTTGCAATCCGGCAAAGAATATGGTATAATACGTTTATACAATGGATCTTGTTTTTCTATAAGATCCGACATTCGAAATCGACGAAGATATCCGGCTTGCTTTGTCACCGGGTATAGTGCTAACAGAACAGTGGAGGAGTCTATATGCTTACAGATATTCAGATCGCACAACAGGCTACTTTGAAACCCATCACCGCAATTGCGGAAGGATTGGGCATTTCTGCAGATGAGCTGGAAATGTACGGCAAGTACAAAGCCAAGGTCACGGACGATGTATCCAAGAGACTGGCCGATAAGGAGAACGGCAAGCTGATCCTTGTGACCGCTATCAACCCCACACCTGCCGGTGAAGGAAAAACCACGACCACAGTCGGTCTGGGTATGGCTATGCATAAGCTGGGCAAGAACAGCATCATTGCGCTGCGTGAGCCTTCTCTTGGTCCTGTGTTTGGCGTGAAAGGTGGTGCGGCCGGTGGTGGATATGCCCAGGTGCTGCCCATGGAAGATATCAACCTGCATTTCACCGGTGACTTCCATGCCATTACCGCAGCCAACAACCTGCTGTGTGCCATCATTGACAACCACATCCAACAGGGAAATGAGCTGGACATCGATACCCGCCGCATCCTGTTTGCCCGTGTGACCGATACCAACGACCGTGCACTGCGGAATATCGTTGTGGGCATGGGCGGTAAGGCTGACGGTGTTGTACGGGAAGACCACTTTATGATCACCGTTGCCAGCGAAGTAATGGCCATCCTGTGCCTTGCAGAGGATATCGCTGACCTGAAGAGAAGACTGGGCAACATTCTGGTGGCATACACCCGTTCCGGCAAGCCTGTGTACGCCCGTGACCTGAACGCCGTTGGTGCTATGGCTGCACTGTTGAAGGATGCCATCCAGCCCAACCTGGTACAGACCGTGGAGAACACACCTGCTCTGATCCATGGTGGTCCCTTTGCCAACATCGCACACGGCTGCAACTCTGTTCGGGCTACCAAGCTGGCGCTGAAGCTGTGTGACTACACCATCACCGAGGCCGGCTTTGGTGCGGACCTGGGTGCTGAAAAGTTCTTGGATATCAAGTGCCGTTTTGCCGGTCTGAAGCCCAATGCGGTCGTCCTGGTGGCTACCGTCCGTGCGCTGAAGTACAATGGCGGCGTGGCTAAGGATGCACTGAAGGGTGAGAATCTGGAAGCACTGGCCAAGGGCAGTGTGAACCTGGAAGCCCATATCTCCAACCTGCAAAAGTATGGTGTGCCGGTAGTGGTAGCCATCAACCGGTTTGCCGACGATACCGATGCGGAACTGGCTCTGGTGGAAGAGATCTGCCGGAAGAACGGTGCTGATTTTGCTCTGTCCGAAGTATTTGCCAAAGGTGGCGAAGGTGGTCTGGAGCTGGCAGAAAAGGTCGTTGCTGCCTGCGAAAAGGAATCCAACTTTGCCCCGATCTATGCAGACGAGCTGTCTATCCAGGAAAAGATCGAGACCGTTGCCCGTGAGATCTATGGGGCCGACGGCGTAGACTACGAACCGGCTGCGCTCCGTTCGCTCCGGGACATCGAAGCTATGGATCCTGCCTACAGCCGCTTCCCGGTATGTATGGCGAAGACCCAGTATTCTCTGTCCGACGATGCCACCAAGCTGGGACGTCCCTCCGGCTTCCGGATCCATGTTCGGGAGATCAAGTTGTCTGCCGGTGCCGAGTTTGTGGTCGTACTGACCGGTGCCATCATGACCATGCCCGGTCTGCCCAAGTCTCCTGCCGCCTATCGGATCGATGTAGACGATGCCGGGACCATCACGGGTCTGTTCTGATCTATGGAAATTCTATCGCATTCGGTGGACGATACAGAACGAGTTGGTCGTACCTTGGCGGAGCATCTGCTGCAAAGTGGCCATTTTCCTGTGTTTGTTGCTTTGTACGGAGATCTGGGTGCCGGGAAGACTGCCTTTGTACGTGGGTTTGCCAGCATCCTGTCTCCGGGAAGCCGGGTGAAAAGTCCCACATATACCATCGTAAATGAGTATCGACAGGGCAAAAAACCGCTGTTCCACTTTGATCTGTATCGGATCACCTCCGAAGAGGATCTCTTCGGTATGGGCTTCGATGAATATGTCGAATCCGGATATTGTATCGCTGAATGGTGTGAGCACATTGGAGACGCTATGCCGGAGAAGGCCATGACGGTGCGTATCGATAAAGTAGACGAGCATACCCGGAAAATCACGATGTCGGAGGAACTGTCATGCACATTTTAGCACTGGATACGACCACGCCTACCGCTTCTGTAGCCATTTGGCGAGACGGTACCGTATTGGGGCAATACACCATCCAGACCACCACCCATAGCACGACCATCCTGCCCATGATCGAATCGCTGCTTGCCAACCTGTCTTTGGAGATCCCGGATATCGGTCTGATGGCTGTGTCTGCCGGACCGGGATCTTTTACCGGTGTACGCATTGGCGTATCCACCATCAAAGGACTGGCGTTTTCTCATAAGATCCCCTGCATCGGCGTGTCCTCTCTGGAGACGTTGGCGTGGAATCTGGTGGGGTGCCATGGGATCCTTTGCCCGGTGATCAATGCCAGACGAAGCCACGTGTATACCGCACTGTTCCAGGCCGACGGGATCCATGCACCGATCCGCCTGACACCCGATGACCAGCTGCCGATCGCTGAAGTGGCCGCACAGCTTTTGTCTCGTGGAGAAACGGTATATGCTGCCGGAGATGGGTACGCTATGCTCCGTGCGGCTATGGGAGACACTACACTGCTGGCAGAAACACCGGAGGCACTGCGGTACCCCAGTGGATTCAGTGTAGCCTGTGCGGCAGCTGCGCAGTACCAGAACGCACCGGATCCATCCATATATACCGAAGCTGCTCTCGCTCCCATCTATCTGCGGAAATCTCAGGCAGAACGGGAAAGAGAAGAACGGCTTGCCAAAGAAGAATACAGTCAACGCTGATGAAAGTTGATCAGCATGGACTTAAACATAAGGAGACTATACCATGGCTGAAAAAATGACCATTGCGATCGGTAGTGACCATGCCGGTTTTGCACTGAAAAATTATCTGAGAGATACCCTGACGGCAGAAGGCTACACCGTGATCGATTGCGGTACCGATTCTGCTGCCAGCTGCGACTATCCTGTCTATGCGGAGAAGGTAGCAGACACCATTCGGGATCATTCTGCCACCTTGGCGATCCTGTGCTGTGGTACCGGTATCGGTATGAGCATGGCGGCCAACAAGATCAAAGGGATCCGTGCGGCTTGCTGCTCCGATATCTTCAGCGCCAAGTACACACGTCTGCACAACG
>CAZLED010000033.1:0-22204 GCA_964558485.1 uncultured Ruminococcus sp.
TGTTTGCTAGATCCGGCGGTACTGTGCAAGATTTTTGAAAATTGATTTCCGTGGATAAAACGCACATAGCTATTGACAAAAGTAAAAGAATATGATATAATATGGCCTGTTGTTTGCAAAAAAAATAGACAGCGGAGGCATATACATATGAAAAGAACAACTCTATTCCTGTTGATCCTGGCCATGCTCATGACATCCATGGCAGCCTGCGGAGAAAGCAGCACGAACAACGAAACCGAGACGACAGCCAGCACCACACAGACAGAAACCACCGAAACGCCCAAGGAAACCACGGCACTGGAAGGTCGTGCAGCCGTCGATGATGAACTCCCCGAAAATGATTTTGGTGGTAGAGATTTCATTGTGGCAGCTGTTGTGACACCTGCCGGAAACTATATAGTGGCAGAGGAGCAGACGGGTGAAGGGGTCAACGATGCTGTGTTTGCCCGTAACCTGGCGGTGGAAGAACGGTACAATGCCAAGGTAGTGGAATTGCTCAGCAATACATATGCCGATTGTACGCCCATGGTAGAGAAGACCATCACCGCAGGAGACAGCGAAGCGTTTCACCTGATCCAGTATCATGTTGTTTCCAACAGCGGCAATGCCATGAAGGGACTGTACATGAACTGGTACGATATTCCGCACATCAATTTTGAGAAGCCCTGGTGGTCGGATTCCAACATCGACGACCTGACCATCAACGGACGCAACTTCCTGGCCATGGGTGACTTTGCGCTGACCACCGTTTCCGGCACCTACTGTATGTTCTACGACAAGGCCGAAGCGATCAATTACCAGGTGGAGGATCTGTATTCGGTGGTGCGTGACGGACGTTGGACGCTGGATTATCTCCGGAGTCTGTGTGAAACCGTGTATACCGACACAAACGGTAACAGCATTTCCGATTCGGGAGACTACTTTGGACTGTCCTCGGACCAGAGATCGAATTTCAACGCCTATCTGTGGGCTGGCGGCAGTAAGATTTTCGACCGCAATGCAGCTGGTGAACTGGAATACACCTATTTCGATGAGCATCTGGTCGATCTGTACAATGCTTGCTATGAAATGCTCAACAACACCGCAGGCGTGTATACCAATATGGAGATCCAGTCCGGTATCGATGCGTTTTCGAAATATAGTGCGCTGACCTGCAATGCATTCCTGGAGCACGCCATCACCTACCTCGCCGATTTTGACCACGAATATGGTGTCATCCCCTACCCGAAGTATAACGAAGACCAGAGCGAATATCGCACCATGGTAGATGGCAGCCATGAAGCTATGGCCGTGGGCAAAAACGCAATCGACCTGGAATTCGTGGGCACCATGACGGAAGTGCTGTGCGCCGAATCCTATAAAAAGGTTATGCCGGCCTACTACGACGTTTGCCTGAAGCAGCGGTATGCCTCCAGCCAGGAAGACGCAGAAATGATCGACTTGTGCGTGGCTTCCCGTGTGTTCGACCTGGGCTATGTGTACGACAACTGGAACGGCGTGTCCTTCGACTTTGAACAGCTTCTCCGGGATACCAATAAGCAGGACATCACCTCCTTCTATGCCGCCAAGGAAAAAGCAGCGGTTGCCTACTACGACAGTGTTGTGGCACTGTTCACGGATGCAGAATAAACGCTCTCTACAAGCACTGTGCATAGTATGCATGGTGCTTTTTTCATGTGTTTTGCAAAGAATATGCACTATACGAACCTGAATATCAAAAAAAAACGATTCCACACAAAGAAATATGCTGTGGGGTCTTGACAAATGCAGGTGAGTATTGTACACTATATATGTGTAGTATGTCCGAATATTTGAGGAGGTATGTATGAAAAAAGCGACATTGGTGCTGCTTGTCCTGGCCATGCTCATGACATCCATGGCAGCCTGCGGAGAAAGCAGCACGAACGACAAAACCGAAACGACGGCGAGCACCACACAAGCGGAAACCACCGAAACGCCCAAGGAGACCACGGCACTGGAAGCCCGAGCAGCCGTGCCCGATGACCTGCCGGAAAAGGATTTTGGTGGCCGTGCGTTCAAGGTGGTCACCAACGACAATTATGACACCCATTATCTGGTGGCAGAGGAGCAGACCGGCGAAGGGGTCAACGATGCCATATTCGCACGGAATTTGGCGGTGCAGGAACGATACAATGCCGAGGTCGAAGCGGTGTTTGGCGGTTCGCACCGGGACTGCGCCACCATGGTCGCCAATACCATCACAGCCGGAGACGGGGAAGCCTTTGACCTGATCCAGTTCCACGTGGTCGCCAACAGTGGCAATGCCATCAAGGGTCTGTACATGAACTGGTACGACATTCCCTATATCAATTTCGAAAAGCCCTGGTGGTCGGACTCCAACATCAATGACCTGACCATCAACGGACATACCTTCCTGGCCATGGGCGACTTCGCCGTGACCACCATCGCCGGTACCTACTGTATGTTCTACGACAAAGAGGAAGCGGTCAACTACCAGCTGGGTGACCTGTACCAGGTGGTGAAGGACGGCAAGTGGACGCTGGACTATCTGAGAGCCCTGTGTGAAAAGGTCTACGTGGATGCAAACGGCAACGGTGTCGCTGACGAAGGAGACTATTTCGGTATGGCCTCCGACCAGCAGTCCAACTTCAACACCTATCAGTGGTCCTGTGGGAATAAGATCTTTGCCCAAAATGCTGCCGGTGAACTGGAATACAGCTATTTCAACGAACATTTGGTGGATGCCTACAACGCCTGCTACGACCTGATCAACAACACCAGTGGCGTGTACACGCAGATGGATCACGAATATGGCGTGAGTCTGTTTGCCAAATACGGTACGCTGACCTGCAATGCACAGCTGGGCAGAGCTATTACCGAGCTGGCCGATTTTGACCACGAATACGGCATCATTCCGTACCCGAAGTATAACGAAGACCAGAGCGAATACTACACTATGGTGGATGGTTATCACGAAGCTATGGCCGTGGGCAAGAGTGCGACGGATCTGGAATTCATCGGGCTCATGACGGAAGTGCTGTGCGCCGAATCCTACAAGCAGGTCATGCCGGCGTATTATGATGTATGCCTGAAGCAGCGGTATGCGTCCAGTCCGGAAGACGCCGAGATGATCGACCTGTGCGTAGATTCCCGTGTGTTCGACCTGGGCTATGTGTACGACAACTGGAACGGCGTGTCCTTCTACTTCGAACAGCTGCTTCGTGGCACGACCCGGCAGGACATCACCTCCTTCTATGCCTCTAAAGAAAAAGCAGCCGTCCAGTACTACGACAAGGTCGTGGCACTGTTCACGGATGCAGAATAACGCAGATAGAACCAAAGGCACTCTGTACGACACAGGGTGCTTTTTTGACGGACAAAATGTGTGAAATACCAAAAACAGTTGACTTTGTCGGTTTGTCTTGACACCGTACCAAAAATCACGTATAATTATCGTAATTATGATAAAATGCCAAAAGGAGAAACGTACATATGCATAAGAAGATCGCACTGTTCCTGGCACTGGTGCTGGCGTCTGCCCATCTGCTGGTGGCCTGCGGAGAAAGCGAAACCGAAACCACGGCAAATACGGATACAACGGCTGCCGATACCACCGTTACCGATACCGCATTCGACCCCTACGCCGGATATGATTTCGGTGGCAAGAGCTTGCGGATCTATTCCTCTGCGGACGACTTTGACTCCACCAACGCCAACTTTCTGATCGCCGGTTCCGGGGAGACCAATGGAGAGATCGTCAACGATGCCGTGTATGCCCGGAACCTGAAGGTGGAAGAAGGCCTCAAGGTGAAGTTAGAGTACACGCCCTGCGACTGGACCTATTCGGATATCCCTGCCGGGATCGACCAGCTGATCATGGCCGGGGACAGCGTCTATGATGTGGTCATCAACGATATTTACCGTCTGACCGAAGCGTCCATCAAGGGGCAGCTCCACAATGTGGCAAAGACCGACAAGCTGAGCCTGGACGCCGATTGGTGGTACACCGCTGCTATGGAAGACTTGGTGGTCGTGCCCGATGCTATGTACCTGATGCTGGGCGACTATTTTGCCGACTCTCTGGCTTCTGCCCACGTGCTGTACTACAACAAGGATGCCATTCTCAACAACTATGCGGACGCCAACTACCTGCACAACATCATCATGGAACGCAAGTTCACCAAGGACGTGATGCTGGAGATCATGGAGACCTGTGCTGTGGATCTGGACGGCAACGGTTCCTACAATACCAACGACCTGGTGGGCTACATCTGCACCGGTTCCTGGGGTCCCATGATGCCGCTGGTAACGGGCTTTGATGTGCAGTATATCAGCCGTGACGACAAGGGCAATGTGTACTTTGATTTCAACAACGAGCACTCTGTGAAGGTTCTGGAAGCCTGCAATACCCTGTACCACAACAATGTGTCTATCCATGAGGTGGATGGCGACGATCTGCAGGAAGGGATCCATACGGCTATGGCAAACGGCAAGGCTGTTTTCGCCGGCTATCTCCGCCTGTCCGACTTTGGCAAAATGCGGGACTACGAAACGACAGTGGGTCTGGCTCCTTATCCGAAGCTGGATGTCGAACAGGCAAACTACATTTCCTCTCTCCACGATACCTCTGAGGTTGGCGCTGTGCTGCTGACTACGCCCGCTGCAGACCTGGACTTTGTGTTCACCTGCCTGGATTTCCTGGGCAGAGAAGCCGCCGAGACCGTGATCCCCACTTGGTTCGACGAAGCCTTGAAGGTGAAGTATTCCTCCGGTTCTGAGGACGCCGAGATCCTGGACATCATCCGGTATTCCATCAGCAAGCCCTTTGCACTGGCCTATCAGTCTGCACTGGGTGGCTATCCGCTGCCGGCCTGCTTCTTGAACATGATCGGCAGCAACTCCAACGACTTTGCTTCCAACTATCAAAAGTCCAAGGATGCCGGCGAAGCAGCACTGGCCAGCGTGGTGGCAAGCTACCAGACCAATCTGGCAAACGGCAACTAATAACGGGAAAACAAAAAAGCACTCTGTATAGGGCAGGGTGCTTTTGTCATAGAAAAACGTTCCTACTCCTATGGGAAGCAGGAACGTTTTGGTTATATGGTTTGTGTCAGTCCGTGACCTTGCTGTAGGCTTCGTTGAGCTTATCGATCTTGGACTGGTAGGTCTTTTCGTTGGTAGCAAGGTAGCTGGCAACGTCGGTGCTCTTCTTCGTCAGCAGAGTACTCATGAAACCTTCGGGAGAAGCATCGTGCATACGGGCCGTATCAAAGGTACGGTTCCGGATGATCATCTGCACGATCTGGGAGGATTCTTCGTCACGGACGTTCTTGGTGGAGGCCAGCACGTTGATCAGGTCAGGCGTGATCATATCGTGGGACAGGGCAGCCATACCTTCCATCACAGAGCCTACGAATTCCGGATCCGTACAGGACTTGGGTACGACCACCATAGAACCGGCGCCGGATACACAGGTCATGTAGTTTTCCTGGTCTTCGTTGAACTTCACATTGGGCAGCACACCGTAGTCGTCTTCCATGTCCCGCAGGAAGGTCTCGATCTTCTGGAAGGTGATACCGCAGAAGTACGCACGACCTTCGGAGAATACCTTGAAGGAACGCTCGTGCTGCTCTGTTTCGTAGTTGCCATTGTTGTCGATCAGCAGTGCATAGGCCTTTTCAAAGATGTTGGTGCACTTCTCCACATCCACATCCAGAACCACGGAACCGTCACTGTCCACGTAGCTCATGTCACCACCCATACCGTAGAACAGAGTAGCGGCATAGTCACCCCAACAGGTGATGGCAAACAGGTCGTCGTCCACCTTGATCTCGCCGTCACCGTTCAGGTCGGTGGACAGACCGTTGGTGATCTCCAGCAGCTTGTCGATGGTCCAGGTGCCGTTCAGTGCATCTGCGTAGGGATATTCCATGCCGTTGTTGTCAAACAGTACCTTGTTGAACAACAGGCATTCGGAGGTCAGCAGCTCTGTGGGAGAAATATCGCCGATGGCCATGAACAGCTTGCCGTAGATGGTCAGGTCTTCGATCTCGTTCTGGTCCCACCATTCCTGGGTCAGATCCACGTGGGGCAGCTTGTTGAAATCGAACAGATAGCCGCCGGAAGCCAAGGAGTTGGCAGTGTAGTTGGTTAGGTACAGGTCATAGGACATATCCCCGGACTGGGCATCCTTCTGTACGGCGTTGTTGATCTTGCTATAGTCGGCATCCCGTTCGGCGCTCATCTTCACGTTGTACAGCTCCGACACAGCCACGTTCCGGTTGTACACCAGGTCGTTCAGGGTCGCACCGGTCAGCTCGGTGGCATCGATGTCCACACCACGCTGGTCCTGGTCGGTGGAGATCATGCGATAGTCCCGGCCGCCAAAGTCGGTGACGGTCAGGGTGTCGGCTGCTTTGGGTGCTTCCGTTTCCGGTGCTTCCGTTTCCAGATCGGTGACAGTGGACTCGGTGCCGGTGGTCTCACCTGTGCTGCTCTCACCACAAGCGGTCATCGAGCACAGCAGCATGAGCAGGCATAAGAGAAGGGAAATAGGCTTCCGCATAAAGTATACTCCTTGTATATGTTCGGAAAAATTCTGTCACTACTATACCATACAATTGTGACATATGCATGAACATCTGATATTTAATTTTTGAACAATGAAAAAGAACGGCACTTTTTTTGCGATAACCGCTCAGTCCAGCAGCAAAGCTCCCAGCTTGTCCGGCGTATCCACCAAAACCGATGCGCCATGGGCAAGCAGGAACGCCTCGTCCCGGAAGCCCCAGGTCACGGAGATGCAGTCGATACCGGCGTTTTTGGCGGTAGCAATGTCCACATCCGAATCCCCGATGTACACGCATTTGTCCGGGGACACATCCAGTTGGCGCATCACGGCAAATACGGTATCCGGTGCCGGCTTTTTGCGAATGCCGTCTGCCTCTCGCTCACCGACTGCCGTGGGGATCTGTGGAAAATAATACCGCACCAGCTCCACCACCGCATCGTGGAATTTGTTGGACACCACCGCCACGTGCAGACCCGCTTCGTTCAGCCGGGTCAACAGCGCCGGAATGCCTGCATAGGGTGCGGTTTTGTTCTTGGAAATTCTGGCGTACTCCCGGCGAAAGGTGGCAAGACAATCGTCGAAGTGTGGATCATCACGTCCACCCGGCACCATCTCCTCCATCAGTCGTGCTACCCCATTGCCCACTGCCATGCGCACCTCGTCTCGTGTCCGTGTGGGAAAGCCATGGTGTGCCAGTGCTATATTGACGCCATCTGCCAAGTCGTCCAACGTATCCAGCAGGGTGCCGTCCAAATCAAAAATGATCGTCGTATAAGATCCCATGATCGATCTTCCTTTCCATTTTATTATATACCATTATACACCAAGTCGGCGTAAATGTCAAATCTACCACTTGTTCTGCATCCGTCGCCGATAGGTCAGCGGAGACATACCCATCTTTTTCTGAAACAGTGCCGTAAAATAATTGGAGTCGTTGAACCCCACGGACAGTGCGATCTCCGTGACGGATAGAGAAAAATGCCTGAGCAGCGCCTGTGCATCCTCCAGCCGCAGATCGTTGATGGTGTCCCGGATTCCTTTGCCAAAGGTGGCGTTGTAGCGGGTGCTCATGTAGGATCGGCTGCAGGAAAAATGCTGGCATATGTCCGCCGAGGTGATGTGCTCCGTGTAGTGGAGCCGAATGTACTCCTCAACCGCATGGGGAAAATCCAGATCGGTCTTGGGAGCGGCTTCGGTTTGGGTCGCCAGCTGCAGCATACAGACCAGTGGCGTGATCACCGTTTCCAGCCAGACCGGATCCGGCAGCGTGGTCTTGGTGGTGCTGTAGATCCGCTGCAGCTCCGACAAAGGCAGACCGTATTTATGGGATATGGCAGAAAGATATTCCCCACCGTTCTCCGCCTGGTAGCCGCTGACGGAAATGAACCCAGCCGCATTCTCTGTATCGGGAAAGGGGAAAACATATTCCCGGATCCCGGCATGACAGCAGCCACAATAGGCCCCGGACTTGGCTTTTTGAAACACGGCATATTGCTTTTCCACACAGTGCTCGAAGGCGCCGGGACAGGTTTTTAAGTAGAAGCAATAGGGGCAGGTGTGGATGTTCAAGGCGTGCAGCTCAGCGGTGTGCCGAATGGGATGGGGACGGGCAAAGTGGATGGATACGGACAGGTCGTGCTCTTTTCGCAAAAACAAAATATATTGCAGGATCGATTGTGCCAATTCCATAGCAAATACCTCCGTGAACAAAACCTAAGAAAATACAGAACAAGATCACAGGAAAATCGGAAAAATGTGCTGTATAATAACAGTATACCACAAATGCACGCATTTGAAAAGAGAAAATATCACGAAAGGAACGCAAAACCATAAAAAAATCTATGGGCTATATGCTGCTGATCGCTCTGCTTCTGCAGATGGTCTCCTGCGGTGGTGGTGACGGCAATGCAGTAGAGGACACAACGCCAACCAACGAAACTACCACGCAAAGTGAAACGGTTGCGGAGACCACCTATCTGGATACGCTGCCGGCGACCGATCTGGGTGGTGCGACCATCAATACCCTGATCCGGGAAGAGTGCCAGGATGAGTTTTCCGCAGACCTGACGGGAGACGTGATCGATGAGGCCGTGTACAACCGCAACCTGGCGCTGGAGGAACGGTTCTCCTGTGCGCTGACCTACACCATCGAGCTGGGCAGCTGGGCCTATGCCGCCACCTATCAGGACACCATTCGTGGTACGGTGATGGCCGGGGACGACACCTACGACATGGTGACCGGGCAGAGCAACATCATCCAGCCGCTGAACGCAGAAGGTGTGTTCGTGAACCTGCTGGACGAAGACGTGATCGACCTGACCAGACCCTATTGGGTGGACTCCTACGCAGACGGCATCAACCTGGCAGGCAAGGTTTGTACCCTGTGCGGCGACTTTGCCCTGTCCTCCTTCTCCCAGGCAAACGTGATCTTCTTCAACAAATCCATCATGGACGACTATGGCATCGCCTATCCCTATGACCTGGCGCTGGAAGGGAACTGGACGCTGGATACATTTTTGGGCATGGCAGAGGACACCACCATCGACCTGAACGGCGACCAGGTGCTGGATCTGTCCGACCTGCGTGGCTTCTGCGCCTATGGCAACTCCCTGCAGCCGTTCTTCTCCTCCTGCGGTCTGGAATACACCCACATCGGAGACGACGGCAAGCGGCAGATCAACACGCCTTCGGACGCTATGGTGGAGATCGCAGACAAAGTGAATACCTTCTGCCATAGCACCAGCTTTTCCAACGCTTTGAAGGTGTATGACAATACAAACGGTCTGGGCCTGGAACCGGCGATGGCACAAAGCTTTATGGAAGGCAGCTACCTGTTCATGGGTATGGTGCTGGACGGCATCGAGGAGCTGCGGGACATGGAGGTGGATTTCGGGATCCTGCCGTACCCCAAAGCCAATGCCGAGCAGTCTGCCTACCGCACCACGATCCTGCGGCGATACACCGTGGCAGCCATTCCCGGTACCGCCAAGGACAGCAGCAGCTCAGCTCTGCTCCTGGAAGCTATGGCGGCAGAGGGCTATGACAAGATCATTCCGAAGTATTACGAGGTGGCGCTGAAGACCAAATATATCCGGGACGAAAGCTCGTCGCAGGTGCTGGATCTGATCAAGAATTCCCTGTACCTGGAATTTGCCGACCTGTACTACACCGACCTGGGCATGAGCGATTTCTTTGCCGGATATGTGACGGACAACAACGCCGGTACCTTTGCCAGCACCTGGGAGAAACAGAGCACATCCTGGGCCTCCAAGCTGGAAAAGCTGTACGAATTGAATGCCTGATAGGAGGATAGCTATGCCATTACAAAAGTTTACACACCAAGCGGATCTGTGCGTGGTCGGCGGTGGACTGGCCGGTATGTGTGCTGCCATTGCTGCTGCACGAGGAGGCTCCAAGGTCGTGTTGATCCAGGATCGGCCGGTGCTGGGAGGAAACGCATCCTCCGAGATCCGGATGTGGGTCTGTGGCGCCGATGGCCACAACAACCGGGAGACGGGTCTGATCGAAGAGATCTCGCTATGCTCCCTGTACCGGAACCCCGACAAAAACTACGCCATCTGGGACGGGATCCTATACGAAAAGGTGCGCTTTGAGAAAAATATCACCCTGCTGCTGAACTGCTCCGTGTGCGATGCCACCATGGAAAACGGCAGGATCACCTCCGTCACCGGCTGGCAGACCACCACCCAACAGTGGCACACCGTGACCGCTGCCAACTTTGCCGACTGCTCCGGGGACAGCGTATTGGCGCCTTTGACCGGTGCCGAGTTCCGTGTGGGCAGAGAAGCGGCAGCAGAGTTTGGAGAAAAGACCTCGCAGGTGGAAGCGGACCGACAGACCATGGGTATGAGCTGCCTGATCCAGATGCGCAAGAGCGACCGGGCGACGACCTTCATTCCACCGTCCTGGGCCATGAAAATGACGCCGGAGGTCATCAAGCTCCGCAAGCCCCATATGGATACCACCTACGAAAACTTCTGGTACATGGAGCTGGGCGGCAACAAAGATTCCATTGGGGACACCGAAGCCCTGCGGGACGAGCTGGTGGCCATGGCCTATGGCATGGTGGACTACATCAAAAACAGCGGAGAGGTGCCGGACGGTGCCTATTGGGAGCTGGACTTCCTGGGGTTCCTGCCGGGCAAACGGGAATCTCGCCGGATGATGGGTGCCTATCTCATGACCCAGACCGATGTGCTGTCCGGCGGTAATTTCCCGGATACAGTGGCATACGGCGGCTGGCCCCTGGACGATCATCACCCGGATGGCTTCTACCATGCCGGCAATCCCAACGTATGGGGACGCACGCCGGCACCCTATGGGATCCCCTATCGCTGCCTGTACTCTCGCAACGTGCCCAACCTGTTCTTCGCCGGACGCAATATCTCCATGACCCACGCCGCCATGAGCAGTGCCCGTGTGATGGCGACCTGTGCGCTGCTGGGTGAAGCAGTGGGAGAAGCGGCCAACATTGCAAGAGAATTTGCCCTGTCTCCGGCTGGCGTGTATGCGGAAAAGTTGGATCTGCTGCAGCAGCGGCTGATGGAACACGGCTGCTTCCTGCCCCATTTTGCCCGTACCATCGCCGAGAGCTGCCGAAACGCCAAGCTGACCGGAGAAGCGGAAAACCTGGACGTGCTACGAGATGGGATCGACCGGAACAACCACACCTATGGCGAAGAGGACCACAGCATCACACTGCCCCTGGGCAAGCCGGTGACCTACACCTTTGCCGCTCCAACAGAGCTGCACAATATCCATCTGGCCTTTGACTCCGATCTGGACCGCAAGACGCTGCCGGGGGACGATTGCGAACGCCGTCACTCCATGCGTGCCAATGTTACGCCGGACAGCCCCACCATGTGTATGCCAAAGACCTTGGTGAAGGGCTACACCGTGACCGCCACCGATGCACAGGGAAATACGGTAACGCTGGCAGAAGTGGACACCAATCTGCTGCAGTGCGTGAACGTACCGTTGTGCGGCACCTACACCAGTGTGACCTTTGTGCCGGTGACCAGCTGGGATGCGGATGCGACAGATGTGGCAGTATTCTCCTTTGATCTTCGATAAGTATAGCAAGCATAACAAAAGCGGACCGATCCATTTTGGTGGACGATCCGCTTTTTGGTATGCTATTTTTTACGCCGAGCTTCTTACGCTGTTGCTTCCGGATGCTCTTGCAGGAAAAGCTTTTTGGTTTTTCGATAGGCACGGAAATAGTTGATGGTGTGCACCGCCGTGGTGATGAACCAGCTGATGGGGTAGGAGATATACAGGATCGGCAGGGTGCGATGCCAGGAGAAAATGGTGTAGATCCACAGGATCCGCAGACCACAGGCACCCAGCATGGAGGTGATCATAGGTGTGACCGACATGCCCATACCACGCTGACAGCCGGTCATGACCTCCATCAGACCGCAGAGGAAGTAGGGCACCATGACGTAGAGCAGTCTGGTCATGCCGTAGCCGATGGCCTCCAGGTTTTCCGCATTGGCTTGGAGCTCCGCAGCGGTCGTGGGATCATTCGTCACCGGCAGATAGATCTCCAACAGCGGCTCCCCGACCACGTACATGAGCGAGCCCAGCACCAGACCGATGATGGTCACAATGGCGGCGCAGGACAGGGTCACCTTGTGGATCTTATGGATGTTCCCGGCGCCCACGTGCTGTCCCACAAAGGTCAGCGACGCCTGGTACAGGGAGTTCATAGCGGTGTACACGAAGCCTTCCAGCTGGGATGCCGCCGTGTTGCCCGACATGACCACCGACCCAAAGGAGTTGATGGAGGACTGGATCAGCACGTTGGAGATGGAGAACACACTGCTCTGCAGCCCGGTAGGCAGACCCACCTGTACGATGCGGCGCAGCTTGTTGGGATAGATGCGCAGATGCCGCAGATCCACGTGACAGCAGTCGTCCTCCGGCAGCCGGATCATATAGAGCAGCACCATGACCATGGAGACGTACTGGGAAATGATGGTCGCCCATGCCACACCGGCCACGCCCATGTGGAACACGATAACGAACACCAGATTCAAGATGACATTGATGATGCCGGAGATCGTCAGGAAGTACAGCGGTCGTTTGGTGTCCCCTACGGAACGCAGGATCGAGGCACAGAAGTTGTACACCATGGACGCCGGTGTGCCGAGGAAGTAGATCTTCAAGTACAGCGTGGACAGGGGCAGCACATTGTCCGGCGAACCCATCCACCGCAAAAACGTCCCGGAGCAGAAAAAGCCGATGATCCCTACCAGGATACCGCCGAAAAAGCTGATGAGCAGCGAGGTCTGCACCGATTGCCGCACGCCTTCCTTGTTGCCTGCACCGTAATCCTGGGAAACCGCAACACTGGCCCCGGTCGCCAGTCCCATGCATATGTTGACGATCAGATTGATCAGCGCCCCGGTGGAGCCTACCGCCGCCAGCGCCGTCTGCCCGTCAAACTGTCCGACTACGATATTGTCAGCAGCATTGTACAGCAGCTGCAGCATACCCGTGGCGATCAGCGGCAGACTGAACCGCAGGATGTTGGGAATCATGGGACCGTTGAGAATATCGATCCGCTTGGCAGATGATGCCATGACATACCCTCCTTAAGAATGTATATAAAAATAGGAAAGAAAACGATAGCATGAGACATTATAACACAGTTTGGGCAAAATTGCAACCCACAGGAAGCGGAAAAATCCGGAAGGCAGGCTGCATTTTTGTGGGCAATATGCTACGTTGGAAAATGGCAAAAAACGGAAAAGTGCGGATCGTGGGTCTGTTTCCGATTTTCCTCTTGCATAATCGAGCCGGATGCGTTATAATATATCGTAGAAAAGGATATAAGATTGAGGTGTATACCATGATGAAATTGCAAGATCGATCGGTTTGTCTGCTGGGAGCCGGTGTTTCCAATAGACCGCTGGCCGAATACCTGTTGTCCCTGGGTGCCCGGTTGACCATCCGGGACAAAAAGCCCCTTGGTGAGCTGGGTGAAAAAATGGCAGAGCTGGCCGGAAAGGGTGTCCGCTTTGTCACCGGCGACGACTATATGCAGCATATCACAGAGGAAGTGATCTTCCGTTCCCCTGGTTTTCGACCGGATCTGCCGGAGCTGCAGGAAGCGGTGGCGCACGGTGCGGTGCTGACCTCCGAAATGGAGCTGTTCCTGAACAATGCCCCGTGTCCGGTCTATGCAGTCACCGGCTCGGACGGCAAGTCCACCACCACCACGGTGACCCATCTGCTGCTGTCGGCGGGACTTTCCGGCACAGGACACCAGTCCTTCTTAGGCGGCAATATCGGCGAACCCCTGGCCCACAGACTGCCCCTGATCCATGCAGAGGACAGGGTAGCCGTGGAGCTGTCCAGCTTCCAGCTCATGACCATCGATGCTCCCATGGCCGCCGCGGCCATCACCAATGTGACCCCGAACCACCTGAACTGGCACCCGGATATGGACGAATACATCGAAGCCAAGACCCACATCCTGCGCAAGGCCGGTCGTGCGGTGCTGAACTATGGCTGCGATGTGACCCGGCAGATCGGCGAAAAGCTGGTGCAGGACGGCGGTATTCCCGTGACCTGGTTCTCCCGGAACGAGATCCCCACGGACATCCTGCGTCCTTGTGACAGTGCGATCTTTCTGGAAAACGGTGTGGTCACGGCATACTGGGCAGACACTGGCAGAGAAGAGATCATGCCCCTGACGTCGATCAAGCTGCCGGGTCTGCACAATGCAGAAAACTACATGACGGCCATTGCCCTGACCCATGGCGAGGTGTCCACGGAGCAGATCCGACAGGTGGCCTCGACCTTTGGCGGCGTCAAGCATCGGCTGGAATCGGTGGCGACCGTGGCTGGCGTGCACTATATCAACGGCTCCATCGACTCCTCTCCGACCCGGACGGCAGCGGCTTTGTCGGCACTGGAAGAGCGTCCCATCGTGTTGATCTGTGGTGGCTACGACAAGCATATCCCCTTTGCCCCGCTGGCAGAAGCGATCCTGTCCCGGCAAAACGTCCATACCCTGGTGCTGACCGGTGCTACGGGAGACGCCATCGAAGCTTCTCTCCGGGAATCGCCGCTGTGGCAGGAACGGGTAGAAGGTGGCTTCTTGCTGTACCGGGAGCCGATCTTTGACGATGCGGTCCGCTGTGCTGCCAACGCTGCCCACGAAGGCGACACGGTGCTGTTGTCTCCGGCCTGTGCCAGCTTTGATGCGTTCCCCAACTTTGAAGCACGGGGAGACCACTTCAAGGAGCTGGTTGGGCAGCTTATGCAAAAGTAAGATGTTGTAAATTAAAAAATAAGGAACATGGGAGATCATGACATACGAAGAAATTCTCAAAACGCTATGCGATACCATGACGGTGTCGGGAAACGAAGGAAATGCCCATGCTGCGATCCGTTCGCTGGTGGGAGCCTATTTTGATTCTGTCACCACCGATGTGGCCAGAAACCTGATCCTGTGCAAGACCTGTGGCAGAGACAAGGCACCCAAGATCCTGCTGGATGCCCATCTGGACGAGGTGGGGATGCTGGTGCGTGCCATAGACGACGATGGTTTTGTGACCGTGGTGAACGTGGGTGGACTGGACAGACAGATCCTGCCGGCAGCCGATTGCCTGCTGTGGGGTACACATAAGACCATTCCCGGTGTATTTGCCGCCACGCCGCCGCACCTGTACGGGGTACTTGGCAAGGACGTGCCTGCTTGGGATAAGCTGGTGATCGATACCGGCTGCACCAAAGAGGAGCTGGAAAAGGCAGGTGTCCGCATTGGTACGCCGGTCAGCTACAAACGGCAGTGGACACGGCTGCTGAACGACCGTGTGGCCGGACAGGGCTTTGACGACAAATGCTGTGCTGCTGCACTGCTGTATGCCGTACTGCGTCTGCCCAAGGAAGCCTTGGTGGGAGACGTGTACATCACGCTGACGGCCGGGGAAGAGATCGGTTCGGGCAAGGCCGACTGTGCTGCTTTTGCCATCCAGCCGGACGTTGCCATCGTGACCGACGTGAACTTTGCTGCCGCTCCGGGTGTTTCGCCGGATGAATCGGCACCGCTGGGGGAAGGCCCCATGGTGTCTCTGTCCGCTGTCACCGACCGGCGCCTGACCGACCGCATTTTGTCTGCCGCCGACCGGGCCGGTATCCACGTGAATACCGTGGTTGAGCCGACCAACACCGGGACCAATGCCAATTCGCTGGTGTACACCGGCTATGGCATACCGACGGCTGTGGTGAGTATACCGCTGGCTGGGATGCATTCCTACAACGAGATCCTGTCGCTGCAGGATGCAGAAAGCTTTGCCCGGCTGATCCAGGTGATCCTGACCATGGACGAGCTGGCGGAAGGATCTGCAATGGTCACAGAAAAAGGAGGACGGGCATGAGCTTGCGTGGAAAAGAATTGATACAAGACCTGTGTATGACCTTTGGTCCCTCCGGCTGTGAGGACAAGGTGGCACAGAAGATCCGGGAGCTGGTGCTGCCCTATGCAGACGAAGTGACCACCGACCGGCTGGGTTCCCTGTTGGTGCTGGTGAAGGGCACGGATGGCGAAAACGAAAAACGCCTGATGCTGGCGGCACACATGGACGAAGTGGGCTTCATGATCCGGTCGGTAGGCGACAACGGGCTTTTGTACCCGGCACGGCTGTCGATCGGTGAGGGCAAAATGCTCACCAGCCGCAGCGTTTCTGTGGGCAATGCCGAAGGGCAGATCGACGGTGTGGTCGGCGCAGTTCCGGCACATCGTTCCAGTGGCGGCGCAGACTTTGGTTCCCTGTACATCGACATCGGTGCCAGGAATAGAGCCGAAGCAGAGCGGTACGTCAAAAAAGGCGACTACGGTGTGTTCCGGACCGAATTTGAGGTGCTGGGTGAGGACGAACCCATGTGGAAGGGCAAGGCCATTGACGACCGGCTGGGCTGTGCAGTGCTGATCGAGGTGCTGGCCAACCTGGCAGAATCCGGTGCAAGACCCCGGCAGGACACCTGGTTCTGCTTCACCAGACGAGAAGAGGTCGGCGCATCCACCGCTACCACCGCCGCCTGGACGGTAGAACCGGATGTTGCCATTGTCCTGGAAGCCACGGCCGTCTCCGATGTACACGGTACAGACGAGCGCTGGCAGGTGGGCAAGCAGGGAAATGGTCCCCTTGTTTCCCTCATCGATGCCGGTACGATCTACGACAAGGCATTGGCAGAGGAGATACTTGCCTTAGGCGAAGCAAACCAGATCCCGGTGCAGATCAAACAATACCCCGGTGGCACCAACGATACCAGACCCATCTCCAAGGTGAAGACCGGTGTCCGTGTGGCTGCCATTTCCGCACCGACCCGATACATCCACTCCGCAGCCTGTGCCGTGCGCCAGAAGGACTACGAAGCCATGGTCGCACTGGTGGAAAAGGCAGTGCTGGCAGGCATGACAAAGTAAAAGTGAGGTATATAGAATGTTTGAACTGATGCAAAAGCTGTGCGGTGTACTGGCACCGTCCGGCAGAGAATATGCCATGACCGAGACCATGCGGGAGCTGATCACGCCGCTGGTGGACGAGGTGAAGGTGGACACGCTGGGCAACGTGGTGGGGAAGATCACCGGTACCGGCGAAAATAAAAAGAAGATCCTGTACCTGGCCCATATGGATGAGGTGGGCTTCATGGTCACCTACATCGAAGACAACGGCTACATCCGCTTCACCAATATGGGCGGCCCCAACCTGACCTCTGCGGCCTACCAGGAAGTGATCTTCGAATCCGGTACCAGAGGACACATCGTGCCCCACACCGGCTCTGACGGTACGCTGAACTACAGCACCATGGTGGTGGACATCGGTGCCAAGGATAAGGAAGACGCCAAGAAGTACGTGAAGCTGGGCGAATGCTTCTCTGCACTGCCCCACGTGACAAAAACCGCCGGTACCATGATCGCAGGCAGACCGCTGGACGACCGGATCGGTTGTGCGATTCTGGTACAGGCTGCGGCTGAGATGCAGAAGAACCGTCCCTACCACGACATCTATCTGGCCTTCACGGTTCAGGAAGAATCCACGGCAAACGGCGCTACGGTAACGGCCTATGACGTGCGCCCGGATATCGGTATCGCACTGGACGTATGCGGTACCGGGGACACCATTGGGGTCACGCCCATGGAGACCCGCTGCGGAGACGGTGCTGCCATCCTCATCCGAGACAGTACACTGGTAGCCGACCGGGAACTGGTGAACGACCTGTTTGCCGTGGCTGCCGAAAAGGGCATCAAGCACCAGACCGAGGTGTACACCATGGGTGGTACGGATGCGGTTCCCATGCAGAAGGTGGCGCTGGGTGCAAAGGCCGGCGTGATCTCCATTCCCATGCGGTATCTGCACACCTCTGCCGAAGCCTTGGACCTGGCCGATGCCGAAGCCTGCCGGGATCTGGTGGTGGCCTTCAGCAGCATGGTCAAGTAATTTTGCCTACATAAACGAAAAACAGTATGGTATTTCGAGTGCCATACTGTTTTTTGGTTTACGTATCGTCGGAAGGACCTGCCTTGTACGAGGAGACCGGGATCGGTGTGATCTCTTCTTTGTCTGCCATCTCCCGCTGGAAGGCAAAGAGCGCCATTGCGATCCGGATGGCGATGACCAGTCCCACAAGCAGCAGTGTAATGAGCAGCAGCTCCGGCAGCGATACAGAACCGCCAAGCACCCCGGACACATCCACGCCAAGGAAGGTGACCAGATAGAGCATCGTGCAGCAAAGCAGATTGTATGTGGCAAGGCGGCGCAGTGTCGGACCGGTGTTGCATTCGTTCACGTCCGATAGCATAGCAAGATCCTGCAGCAGCTGGAACTGGAAATACAGCGATACCACCGACGTGAGCAGTGTCAGCCAGGTGGGCGCAAAGGAGATCCCCAAAAAGGCTAGCAGCCATTGAAGCAGAGATACAGCGCCCAGTCCCATGCCAAAGGAAAACAGCAGCGATGCCTGTGGTACATAGGCGGTGATGCCCAATAGGCCGTTGAGGATCAGGATGTATCCCAGCCAATCAGGCAAAATATTGATCGGCCCCAGATGAAAGTCCAGATGCAGGATCACCCAACCCCATGCCATGCGGCGAAGCTGTTTGGTGAGGTTTTCGTTCATGTTTTTTCCTCCGTTCCCCGGATCGTGACGGTGTCGGTAAAGGTAAATGTTTCCACCACATCGGTCCCCCAGCAGATCTGTACCGCATAGCCGTAGGGCAGCGTGACAGGACCGGTGAGATCGTATTGGTAATCGCCGCTGCCCCAGTAGACGGAGCGCAGCTTTTCTCCGGTGATCACCCGTTCCCATGCCCAGCCGGTGCCCTGGTTGCTACCGCCACTGCCGCCGGAAAAGCTCTCCAATGTATATTCTTTGTGGGCTTCCAAGGCTTCCAGATCGGTTTGGTACCCCTGCGGCGGCAGCGTATCGATGGCTTCGGGCGAGGACAGTGTCGTGATCCGGAACCCATAGCGAACGGCAGAGGTGACACCGTCGGCCGGTGTGTAGTTCACATGGGGACGGACAACGCCATAGCGGAAGGTGGCATCGGGATCAAATAGGGTGGCGTCTTCGGCTGTGTCGATGGTGTAGGTCACGTGTTCGCTGCATTCCAATGTGCCGGAGGTACCTGTGGCAGAATAGCTGCGGATGGGTGCGATGGGACTGCCGGGATAGGGAAGCTGGTCGTAGTCACAGCCGGAAACAAGCCGCTCCCCTACCTCCGTCAAGATCCAGCCATCCCCATCGTTTTGCACCTGCACCGGAATGCACAGTGAGCCCTTGTCCGGCAGTCCGATCGCATCGTCTCCGGTGTCGGTGGAGACCTGGATGGAAAAGGCAACGGTGGCGGTGTAGATACCGTCTTCGATCTCCAACAGGTTGAATAGCTGATAGGTGTCCTCCAGCAGGATCCAGGTCTCGTCGGTGGGCATGGTGTACAGGGCATTTCTTGCCAAATAGGTATTGGGCCGTCGCTCTGTTTCGGCACTAAGCAGCTTGGCATAGTCCTCTTGTTCCGACAAAGGAGATACCGTGGCCAGTGCAATGCCGTTTTGGTACAGCATCCCATTGGCCCATGTGTCGATGGCACCGGCCATGGTACTGCATCGGTGCAGCCGGGTCATGGCAAGGGAGCGTTGCAGCTGGTAGGGCGTATCCGGGGTGAAGTCCTCTTTATCGTACACAGCCGTGGTGCCCGCTAGTACCGGAAAGGCCAGCAGGACAGCGATGCACAGTGCGGCCGTCTCGGTTCCCTTGGGATACCGTGTGAACCGGGCAATGGTCTCGATGCGGCGAGCAATGGTCTTGGCACCGTTGGCAATGGACGAGGTGCCGGGTGCATTGGGGTAGCGTTTCGATGCCATGGACAACAGGATCTTGCCATAGGTACGTCGGTCTTCGCCCACCAGCCGTTCCATGACCCGACTGTCGCAAAGTGCCTCCATGTCCCCTTCGATCTGCCGGAACACCCACCAGAGAAAGGGATTGCACCAGTGGAGACACCGCAGCACGCACCAGAATATGCTTGCCAGTCCGTCCCGGTATCGCAGATGGAGCAGCTCATGGAGCAGTACCATGTGGGTGTGTTCGGCATCCCATTCGTCCTCCGGCAGTACCAGCACCGGCCGCAGTCCGCCACAGATACAGGCCGTATGCAGTCCCGGCAGTACCACCGCATCACAGGCACGAAGCTGGTACATTTCGCATACCTGGTCGATGGCCTCTGCCATAGCGGAAGAGATGGGTCTGCCGTGGCGCAGGGTGAGACGAAACCGGATGTAGCCCACCAGATACCAGATCAGGCAGACAAGCACACCGGCACCATAGAGGCAAAAGAGCCAGTCGGTGATGCTGTGTGGCGCTGTGGTGTACGTGGGCAAAACATGGTGCAGAGACAGCGGTTCCCATGGGGACAGGAAGGCAGAGGACAGTGGCAGCTGTAGCTCCAGAGCAGTCTTTGTCGTTTCCACAAACAGCGGCAGTGGGAGCAGCACCACCTGATCCAGTTGTACCGGCACCAGGATCCGCAGTGCCAGCACCAGCCAGATGCCGTATTGCCACCGTGGCGGCAGCTTATCCCGGAACAGCGCCTTGCAAAGCAGCAACAGCCCAGCCGTCAGCGATACGGTCAGGGTCTGCAATAGAAATTCCCAGAGATTGGACATGGCTATACCTCCATCTCATCCAGCAGCTTCCGCAGACGGTCGGCTTCTTTTTTGTCCAGCGGCGATTCCTTGAGAAAAGCGGCGATCAGATCTCCGGCTGCCCCACCGTACACTCGTTTTAAGAGCGAATTCCGTTCGGCTCTGGCGCAGTCTTCCCGGCTGATCACGGCACGGTACGGTTTGGCACTGCTGCGGTCGATGGCAACATACCCCTGCTTTTCCAGCCGCACCAGATAGGTGTACACGGTATTGCGATTCCAGCCCAGCGTGTCGGACAGAGCCTTGGTGATCTCCCCCAGTGCAAAGCGTTCGCCGCTCCACAATACTTCAAAGAGTGCCCATTCTGCATCGGTCAGCTTCATGTGTTGTTCCTCCTATGATGCCTACAAGTGTATTACAACTATATCATACACCTGTAGGCGTCATTTGTCAAGAGGAAATGTGGAAAAAAGAAACAGAAATGATTGATTTTTGGCAGGAAATGTGCTATACTATGTACAAGAAGCCATGGCAACGCCGGGACAGCAAAAGAGATCCAGTGCCCAGAGGATGCATAGCAGACAGAAAGGAGAGCGCATGGGAATGGAAGAGACAGCGTTTTACACCTCTGTTTCCAAGCTTCTGCAAGAGACAGGACACATGACCCAAGCGGCGCCGATCTATGCCAACTGTTCGATCCAGACGGCACTGTTCATTGAAAACGAGCGGCCGGTGACCTTGTCGGATACCGACTGTGCAACGTTGTCCTGTGTGTCCCATGTGTCCTTGCTGACGGAGCTGACCTGGTCCGAGGGGACAGAAAAGGTACAGCTCTATGCCGTTACAACCGATTTCTCCAAAGCGCACAGGAGCCAGGATATTGCAGAGACCCATCGCCTGCTGCAGGGAGCCTGGCGCAATCGACACAGCATCGTATTTTTCCAGAACGCAGATGCCTGGGCGGTTTCGTTTGCCGACGACCGATCGTCTCATGTGCTGTCCGATTGGTTTTCCTTTGCAGACGAGGACACAGCGGTGTCGGCCCGGCTGTCGATCGAGAATATTTCGCTGACAGACAGCACAGCCTATTTCCAGGATTTTCAGTACGCCATGGCAAGGGAGTATTACGTGCACCCGATCTCCCGGTCAGCGGCACGGTATGCGCTGCTGCCCCGTGATCTGCAGAAGACGCAATATGATGACGAAGCCGATATTTTGACAGAACCCTGCATATCGCAAGAAGAATTCCGTTCGATGGTGCATGAGAATATATGCTATTACGAGAACATATACGGCGACGATTACGTAGCATCCTGCAACCCCCAAACGGATACAGAGGAAGCCGAACGTAAGGCAAAGGAAGAAGCCGAACGTCAGGCTGAGATCGAACAACAAGCAAGAGCAACAGCGGTAGTGCAGCTTGCTACAGTATTAAGGAATGTTATAGCCAAAGCCGAGCGTAAGGCAAAAG
>CAZLED010000033.1:22304-24309 GCA_964558485.1 uncultured Ruminococcus sp.
TAAGGAATGTTATAGCCAAAGCCGAGCGTAAGGCAAAAGAAGAAGCCGAACGTCAAGCCGAGATCGAACGTCAGGCAAAAGAAACAGCAATACGCCAGCTTGCTACAGTATTAAGGAATGTTATAGCCAAAGCCGAGCGTAAGGCAAAAGAAGAAGCCGAACGTCAAGCCGAGATCGAACGCCAAGCCAGAGAATCAACAATATGCCAGCTTGCTACAGTATTAAGAAATGTTATAGCCAAAGCCGAGCGTAAGGCAAAAGAAGAAGCCGAACGTCAGGCTGAGATCGAACGTCAGGCAAGAGCAATAGCGGTAGTGCAGCTTGCTACAGTATTAAGGAATGTTATAGCCAAAGCCGAGCGTAAGGCAAAAGAAGAAGCCGAACGTCAGGCCGAGATCGAACGTCAGGCAAAAGAAACAGCGGTAGTGCAGCTTGCTACAGTATTAAGGAATGTTATAGCAAAAGCCGAACGCAAGGCTAGAGAAGAAGCCGAACGTCAGGCTGAGATCGAACGCCAAGCCAGAGAAACAGCAATACGCCAGCTTGCTACAGTATTAAGAAATGTTATAGCCAAAGCCGAACGCAAGGCTAGAGAAGAAGCCGAACGTCAGGCTGAGATCGAACGCCAAGCCAGAGAAACAGCAATACGCCAGCTTGCTACAGTATTAAGAAATGTTATAGCCAAAGCCGAGCGTAAGGCAAAAGAAGAAGCCGAACGTCAGGCAAGAGCAACAGCGGTAGTGCAACTTGCTATAGCATTAAGAAATATTATAGCAAAAGCCGAACGTGTAGCGCAGCTTACCCGGCAGCATGACGAAACGGTCTCGCAGCTACAGCGGCGGTACCGGAGCGAGATGGAGCTGGTGCAGGCCGAGCTGGTATCGTTGTCCGCACGAATATCCCAGGTCGAACAGACGATGGCACGCTTGCATATTTTGCAATTCAAGAAAAAGAAAGCTTTGATGGCAGAACGAGACGAGCTTTTGCAAAAGTACAAAAAGCTGCAGCTTTTGCTTGCCAAGATCGAAGACAGCCTGGAAAAGCAATTGGCAAGGGAAGACATAGCCTATGCCACGGCCCTTGCCGCACTGCAGCAGTAGATACCACAATTTCATAAGATTTGAAAAATCCCATTTGGAGGCATACATGAACGCAACCCAAAACCATCCTTGTACCATCGCTGCCATCGATTCCTTAGGCCGTACGCTGCCCACCACATCCATCCGGCGGCAGACGAAAAAACGCACTGTGGGACTGTTCTATTTTCTCTGGTGCGGTGAGCATGGCAGACATAAGCCCTACGATATTTCCAAGATCGTGGCAGCAGACCCGGCGGCAGGACAGCACCCGGATTCCCCGGCGTGGGGCGGCGTGGGCACCTACCACCACTGGGGCGAACCCTTCTACGGCTATTACTACAGCGACGACGAATGGGTGATCCGGCGGCATATGATGCTGTTCTGCGATGCCGGTGTGGACTTTTTGTTCTTTGACACCACCAACGCTATCATTTACGAAAAGAATGTGAAGATCGTGCTGCGGGTGTTGCAGGAGTACCACGATGCCGGATTCCGCATCCCCAAGGTCATGTTCTACACCAACTCCGCATCCGGCAAGACTGTGGAGCAGATCTATAACGCCATCTACAAACCCAACTATTGCCCGGACACCTGGTACTGCTACGACAAAAAGCCCGTGATCATTGCGGTGCCGGAGGAATGTTCCCCGGAGACAAGAGACTTTTTTGACATCAAGCTGGCCCAGTGGCCCAACGAACCGGACAAGCAAGGCGGCTGGCCCTGGATGGATTTCACCCGTCCCCAGCGTGTTTTCGACAACTTAGACGGCGAGCCGGAGGTCATCAATGTGTCCGTGGCACAGCATCCCCAGCTGCGGTTCGGTGACTCGGTTTTGTACGGAGAGGACGGCAACTGCGGCAGAGCCTACCACCGCATGGACGACGGTATCAGCCGAAACGACCCGGATCCCAAAGCTTTCTTAGGTG
>CAZLED010000034.1:0-24230 GCA_964558485.1 uncultured Ruminococcus sp.
TCCTCGCTAAAGGAGAAAAAGAAGCAAAAAGAGGAACTTTTTCGGATGTCCTGGGGATTTCGACCTCTGCGGAGGTCGATGAGGGACGCTGTCCCCTCAACCCCTGCCAACTTTTGAAAAAGTTGGATTAAAACTTTTACACTTGCAACAGGGCCTTCCTGAAGTTTAAAGCAAAGTCATTGGTCAGTGGCTTGCAGGATATGGTTTATATATCGCAGGTGGCGAAGACGTCGGATTCGATATAGTCTACGTTTTGTGCCAGGCAGAAGTCCAGGGCCTCCTTTGTGTTGGCTGTCCACAGTCCCACCTGCAGGCCTTTTTCGTGGATATCCCGGACGGTTTTGCCATCGATCCCACGATAGTCCATATCGATGTCAAAGCCCAGCGTCAGGCATTTCTCCACGTTCTCGTCCCGTTTGCCGCAGGTGTACATGACGCCCAGGGTCGGGTACATTTGGTGGGCACGCAGGAGATTGTCAAACTGGAAGGATTGGAGGCTGCACTTTTCCAAAGAGTACACCTCTTTGGCCATCTCAAAGGCGGCGTGGATCCGGTCGTCCGGGAAGATGCCCTTGAACTCGATAAAGGCGATCACGTTCCCCTGTCGGCAGATCTCCAGATACCGCCGGAAGGTACACAGGTACTGCGTCGTATCGGTGTGTTCGTTGCGCAGCGGTTTGGCGGTCAGCTCGGCAAAGGTGTGGTCGGCGATGGTCAGGGTAGATCCGTCGGCGTAGGTCACCTCGGCATTGTGATTGACCACCAGCACGCCGTCGCTGGTAAAGTGTACATCGGTCTCGATGCCGTCGGAACCGTGGCTCAGGGCAGCCAGAAACGCTTCCTCGGTGTTGGCCTGGTAGCGGCCGGAGTACCCTCTGTGGGCAATAAAAGCAGGCATAGATTTGTGCTCCCTTCTTGTGTAGGTCAGATGTCAGAGGTAAGAAGTCAGAAGTCCGCTGGCGCAGGTCGGAAGTCAGAAGTCAGACCTTGGAAGTTGGTTTTTGGCAGAATGCGGGAATGAACTGTAGCCTTCCGCCTTTCTGACCTCTGCCCTCTGACTTCTGACTTTTCCCTTATCCTTCCTGGATGCCCTTTTTGCGCAGGAGACTGAGCAGGGCTTTTACTAAGTTTTTCAGATTGATCACCAGAATGGCGGCGGTCAGGGCAATGGAGAGCCAGAGCCAGCCGGGGACCTCTAAGATCATCACGGCAGTCAGTGCGATGAGCAGTATGCCGCTGGAGAGAAACCGGGGCAGGTCCCACGAAATGGCAACGGACGAACGGCTGTGAAAGGCACGGATGATGAACATGACAAAGTAGCTGAAGGCCGTGGAGATGGCAGCGCCCATGGAACCCATGGACTGAATCAGCACGATATTGCCCACGATGTTCAGTACGGCGCCGATCAGGATGGTCACGAAGGTAGCGGTGCTGCGCTTGTCCACCAGATACGCCGAGGTCAGGAAGTTTGCCAGGCAGCAGAAGGTGGTCGCCAGCACCAGCATGGGCACGTACTGCCACGCCGGATAATATTCGTCTGCCGCCAACAGGATCGTGGAGAGCTTGGCTGTGACGGTCAGTACGGCAGCTCCGGCAAAGGCGATGGCCTGATAGACCCGTGCCACATTGGAGAACAGCCGCTCTCTTTCTTCCTTGGGCTGGTTGGCAAATGCGGAGATCTGCCAGGCATAGGTGAAAATATTGGACACCACGATCAGCATGGACGGCACCTTATTGGCAACCGAATAGATACCGTTGGCGCTTTCGCCGATGAGCCAGGTGATCACGAACCGGTCGGATATGTTGATGATCCAGCTACAGATGGTGGTGGGGATCAGTGGCAGTGCATAGAGCAGCATGGCTCTGTTGGTCTGCAGATGGTCCTTGCCCAGCACAGACGAAAGCGAAAAGGACTGCCACTGCTTGTCCCGGAGGATGTAGAAGAAGGCGCACACCACGTCTGCCAGAATGCTGGACAGCACATATCCGGTCACGCCCCAATGGAACACCGCCAGAAACAGGATGTTCAGACCAATGGCCACGGCGGTGCACAGGATGCCGCCTTCTGCGTACAGGCGCACATTGCCGCAGGAACGGGCAAATTGGCTGCAGGCGGCATGGAAGTTGGCGGCGATCACGTAGAAGCATACCAGCAGTGTGTAGCCGCTGGTGAAGGGGATCAGGTCCAGCAGTGGATAGAACGCCAGAAGCAGGGCAGAACCAATGGCGGTCACCAATATGCCACAGGTATAGACGGATCTTTTATCGGTCTCGCCGTCCAGCCCAAACCGGATCACGGCATTGGCGATCCCGGCAGAAGCGATGGGAATGAGCAGATTGGACATTTGTACCACGTTGTCCATGATCCCGTATTCCGTGGTGGACAGGATCGAGGTGTAGAACGGCGTCAGAAAAAATACAAGCAGCTTCGAACCGAAGGTACTCAGTGCAATGAGCAGCGTGTCCGACAGCAGCTTCTTATAAACGTTCATGAAGCATCTCCTTACTGTTAGTGCATTACCGATAATGAATGCTGACGAAATCAACCTTAAGCAGCGGTAACTATAGTATACCACAAAATGGATGGATAGAAAAGAGGGTAAACGTAAATTGTTGCGAGAGAAATGCGGACACGGAAAGCGGGCCGGGTTCGATTTTTCCCAAAATGCCCCTTGACGAACGGCGGTGGGTCATGTATAATAGATACATACTGTGGTGATACCATAGCACGCTCTGGATTGGGTAAAGGAGAGGGCATATATGAGGCTATTTGATTTTCGACATAGGACGCACGGGAAATGCGTTGGCTATAGATCAATGGGGATCGTGTTGTGCATCGCCTGCGTGGTGGGGCTTCTTTTGGGGCTCACGGGCTGTTCGACGACAGAGGAGCAACTGGCGGCAAAGGCGGTTTCCATTGGGCTGGAAGGCGCTGGTGCGGTCTGTGACGGCGCCGGTGTGCAGATCGAGGACGGGAACATCACCATCACCCAGCATGGGATCTATCGGCTCAGCGGTACCTTGCACCAGGGACAGGTCTTGGTGGACTGTGCCGACAGTGGGGAAGTCTGGCTATTGCTGGATGGTGCGGAGATCACAAACAACAACGGTGCGTGCATTTACGTGAAGCAGGCAGACCGGACCCATGTGGTGCTGGCAGCGGACAGTGTGAACCGGCTCACCGATGGGACAAGCTACACCTTTGATCCCGGCGACGATGAACCCAACGGTACGATCTTTGCCCGGGACGACATCGTTTTGTCCGGAGAGGGTACGCTGGAGATCGAAGCCAACTTCAAGTTTGCCATAGCCGGCAAGGACGACCTGACCATCCAGAGCGGCAACTATGTGCTCCGTTCGGCGGGACATGGGATCAAGGGCAAGGACAATCTGGTCATCACCGGTGGCAATATCTCCATCGAAGCAGAAGGGGACGGACTGAAATCCACCAATGCAGACGGCGGCACGATCCAGATCACCGGTGGTGTGGTGGATCTGTTTGCCGGAGACGAGGGGATCCAGTCGGTGGCGGACGTGGTGATCTCCGGCGGCGCTGTGACGGTGGACAGCAAGAACAACGGCATTCGCTCCGGTACGGTGCTTACGGTATCCGGCGGCACGGTGGCGATCAATGCCGAGGACAATGCGATAGATGCACCGGACACGAAGCATACCGGCGGCGTGCTTACGGTGGATGGCCAGGAGTGGCAATAATATTTCGCTGGGTAGTGAAGATAGCTGTGCCACTTTCGACGTTTGGTTTTTGACCGGAGTGGCCGGTTGGACACGTGTGGTGAAAAGGAGTAATACAATTGGAACGAAAAACGAAAAAAGGACGGATGGCGCAGATCACGGAATGTTTGTGTGCGGTTCTGCTGCTGCTCTGTCCCACGCTGATCACGGCCGGGCTTGCCATGATGGAGGTGCTGGTGCTGGATCAGATGGGGACCATGCCGGTGGGGCTGGGGTATTTTTGCACCGTTGTGGTGGTGCTGCTGTGGCTGGCTACGGCGGTGGTGACCAAGCTGCGTACCCGGCTGTTCCATGGGCCTATGCCGAAGACGGGGCTGGTGCTGTCGGGACTGCTGACGGTGTCGGTGCTGTTCTATGTGCTGGGCTTTGCCATGGAGCAGGACGTGTTGACGCTGGTGGAAGGTGTGTGGGCTGTCTGTCGGCTGCTGGGCATACCGGTGTCGGTGTCCGTAGGTGGCGTGCAGACGATGCTGGCCTGTGAGACGGGTACGGCTGCCATGCTGACCTGTGGGATCTATTTGCTCATCGGCTTTGTTGCGGCCATTCCCGTGTCGGAAAAAAAGACGAAGAAGCACCATGCGAAGGCGGCAGCATAAATACGACATTTGTAGACGCAACGCATTTGGTGGCTAAAAAGAGAATAAAACAAGACCTCGCCGGGTCGGGGGTACCATTTGGTAGCCCACTCGGTGAGGTCTTTTGTTGTGGTCGTATTTGGGAAAATAGGATCAATCCAGGGGCATGATATCCATGCGGATGGTGGTACGCTGGACGTCGGCACCACGGATCTCGATCAGGTAATCTAAGAACACCACGCCGCCTTCTTCGTCCAGGTCTACGTCACAGCGCCGGGTGTAGGTGCAGGCTTCCAGGGCCATGGGCAGCATGGGAGATGTATACACCGAGGTATGGCGGCGTCCCTTTTCGCAGACCAGGGTATTCATCAGCTCGCCGGAGCGCTGGATGGACAGGCTATGGGGATTGGCTCGGTCGAAGCGGATGATGTTTTTGGTCTTGCCCAGCGTGGAGTCGTCGGCTTCGTCGTAGGTCAGTGTGATCTGGCCGGGCAGCACCTCCATTTCGGCTTCGGTGGTGAAGATATACCGATCGGAATTTTCGCTGCTATGCAGTTCCGAAAACATCCGATCCAGCAGGGCTTCCAGGCGCTCGCTGACCTCTGCCGGATCGGGTGCTTCGTTGGGGTCGTCATCGGGTCTGGACAGATCAAAATGGAACACGCCGTCGTCTTCTGCAGGCAGTGTATCGGGTTCCAGTTGGCCAAGGTCCGGGGACAGATCGGGATATTTTTCCACGACGTCATCGACCTCCTGCATGGTCTTGGCACGGAACTGGTCGTACATGGAGAGATTATGGTTGGTGGGCAGGACGTGCTTGGTGGATATTTTCAGCTTTACGGGAATGGACATGGTGACCTCCTTCGGGAAAGTTTGCGGATGGAAGAAATGGGGATGCTGGGGGCAGGTCGGTGTGACCTGGATCACTGCATCTTTTTTTCCAATTTTTTCGTGATGTACAGATAGGCCGGTACCAGCAGGACACAGGCGGCGACCCATGCGGCTGGATTGGCAAAGCAGATGATGGAGAAGCCCCAGATCGGTGCGCCCAATACGGCGATGGCACTGCGGGCCACCAGCTCAAAGATACCGGCGATCATGGCAAGAGGACCGTATTCCAGTCCCTGCAGGGTGAAGCGGCACACGGTGAGGGTACCTAAGAAGAAGTAGCAGCAGCTATTGACACGGATGAAATACTGTGCGTTGTCCATGAGGGTCACCAGATTGGGGTCGGCTCTGTCGAGGAAGATCAGGGTCATATATTTCCCCAGGGTGAATAAGAACACACCGATGATGATGCTGTAGACCACGTTGATCTTCATGCCGCAGCGGACGCCTTCCTTCACACGGTCGATGCGGTTGGCACCCATATTTTGTCCTGCCCAGGTCGACATAGCGGCGCCTAAGGTGTTGAAGGGCAGCAGTGCGATGCTATGGACCTTGCTGCCGGCGGTGACGCTTGCCACCAACAGGGAGCCCAGGTCGTTGATGGACACCTGCACCAGCACGGAACCAATGGCGGTGATGGAGTACTGCAGTGCCATGGGCAGGCCGGAGAGCAGCAGTCTGCCGGTGATCTTGCCATCAAAGGCCATTTCGTCTCTGTTCGTTTTCAGGATGGGATAGTGCTTGCGGATGTAGAAGAAGCAGCCCAGTGCGGAGAACAGCTGGGACGCTACGGTGGCCACGCCTACGCCCATGACGTCCATATGGAAGCCGACCACCAGCACCACGTCCAGCACGATATTGATGAGGGAAGCCATGATGAGGAAGTACAGGGGTGTGCGGCTGTTGCCCAGGGCACGGAGCAGGCCGGCGGTCAGGTTATAGAAGATGGTGGCCGGGATCCCCAGAAACAGGATCCGCAGGTAGATATGGGAATCGGCGAAGATGTCTGCCGGGGTGTTCATGGCGACAAGCAGGGGATCCAGCAGCCAGGAGGTGAGCACGGTCAGCACCACGGCAAAGCCCACGGACAAATAGATGGCGTGGTTCAGGCATTTGCGGAGCATGGGGATGTCGTCGGCACCAAAGGAGCGTGCCAGTGGGATACAGAGCCCGGCGCACAGTCCGTCTACGAAGCCGATGACCAGGAAGGTGATGGAGCCGGTAGCGCCTACGGCAGCCAATGCGCCGGTACCGACAAATTGCCCCACCACGGCGGCATCGACCATGTTGTACAGCTGCTGCATCAGGTTGCCCAGCAGGATCGGCAGGCAGAACCGCAGCAGCAGCGACAGTGGCTTGCCTTCGGTCATATTGAGTGTTTTGTTCATATGCTTTTGTGTTGCTCCTTTTTGGAAGGAATATAGTAGTACAGGATGTTTGGTGTTCTATGGACGAATCGATTGGGATGACATGGGTCTATTCCGTTATCCGTGTTCGCTATGCTTTTCCGCTGGTTTTGCCCATTTGGCTTTGGCGATGTTGTAGCCCACCACGCCACAGATGACGATGGCGGCACCGATCAGTGCGGTCGTGCCCATGGCCTCGTGCAAAAACAGCGCTGCCCAGATGGGGTTCAGGATGGGTTCCAGCGTGGAGATCAGCGAAGCGGTCAGCGGTGGGGTATGCTCCAGTCCTTCTGCCATACAGATATAGGCGCAGGCAAACTGGAACACGCCCAGTGCCAGCAGTGCGCCCATGGTGGGCATGGTGAAGTCGGTCTCCTGCAGGACGGATGGGATACCTAAGATGGCACCGATGACGCAGCCCATGAAGACCGAGGAAAGGGTGTCGCTGCCGGGGAGCATTTTCATCATGAACACCACGGCAAAGGTCATACCGGAGAGCAGTGCCAACAGGTTGCCGAGGAGAGAACCGCCTTTGAGACTGTCCACGAAGAAGCACAGCACGCCGATGGCGATGACGGGAATGGCGGCGATGTCCCATTTGTCGGGCTTCTGGCGAAACCACAGCCAGCTATAGAGGATGATGAACACCGGTGCTGTATATTGCAGGATGATGGCAGAGGCAGCGGTGGTCAGCTTGTTGGCGAACACGTACAGGATGCTGGTGGCGCACATCATGGTACCACCCAGCAGAACGGAACGATTCAGCACCAGCTTATGCCCACGCAGGTGCATATACAGGAGGATGACCACACCGGCGATGAGAGAACGGCCGCCGTTGATGGCCATGGAGCCCCAGGGGATCGATTTGACGATCAGTCCACCCAGGGAGAAGCACACGGCTTCGGCTAAGATGAGAAAGGGTGAGAGGGTCTTTTTCATAGGATCAACCTCAGAGGTGCACCGGCCGCAGGGTAGGCTCTACCAGTCGCAGGTGGTATTTGTCCACCAGCGCCAGGGCTTTTTCGTAGGCGCCGGGATCCACGATGGCAGAGGGCGTATGGGCATCACAGCCAATGACGGTGTCTGCGCCCATTTCACCCACCAGCTCCCAGAACAGCGGATTGGGGTAATGGCGGTTATCACCGGCACCAAGCAGGTTGACTTCCAGCGGCGTATGGGTATCGATGGCACACTGGATCAGGCGTTGATACTGGCGTCTGTATATGGATTTTTCGCCTGTGAAGTTTTGCAGATCCGGGTGTGCCACATAGGTGAACAGTCCGGTGCCCATGGCTTCGCAGACCTGGTCCACGTAATCGGCAAGGGTGCCTTCGTCCGTGGTCTGGGCACCGGAATACCGGTGGGTATCGTATTCGTTGTCGATAAAGTGCTGGCCTAAGATCAGGTAGTCGCAGGGGTACTGCCGGATGAAGCGCAGGGTATCCGGGAAGATGGCCGGGTAATATTCCATTTCGTAGCCGATCTTCAATGTGATCCGATCCTTGTATTGTTCCCGGAGCGAGAGCAGGGTCTCCACGTATTCGGCGGTGACTTCCCGTTCCATCCGGAAATGGGAGTAATAGTCGCCGGGGAACAGCTGCGGTGCGTGGTCGGAGAAGCCGATGGTATGCATACCGGCTTTTATGGCGTTTTCGATATATTCCTGTTCGGTACCACCGGCGTGGTGGCAGCGTTTGGTATGGGTATGGTAATTGAAGGAGAGCATGGGAAAGGTTCGCCTGACTTTCTATTGGATCTAAGGAAGCGTGGATCCGGAGGTGGATCGGCGTTTCCCCGAAAAGGCAAAAGGCGCAGGGTAGAGATGCGCAGTCTTGCACCTGATATTGTAACACAATTTTCGATGGATAACAAGAGGAAGTATGGAATTTGCCGGGAGAAAATGTCGATGGGGAAAGGGGACGGCGAAAATTTTTTCGGAAATTTTGAAACAGGGGCTTGACAAACGAATGTTCCTGTGGTATACTGGTGCACAAGAAACAATAGTTCCTATGATGTGGGAACAAATGCATGAAGGAGGTCACATACGAAAAGAGCAAAAAGCGTGGGTCTTTGCTGTGGCTGCGGCGAAGACATTTTGGAAGGAGAATTTTGTTATTGGCTATTGGAGCGGTACTTTTGTCGGGACTGTGTGGAGCGTGGTGCCATGATCGCTGTGGGCAGGACGGCACGAGCGGCGGAACCGTATTTCACGGTGCGATCGGAGCGGCAGGTCGGACGGTACATAGAGAGAGAGTTAGGCTTTGGGAAACGAGAATGGTGAGAAAGGGAAAGGTGATCGTATGGCAAGACCGGTAAAGAAGACAAGACAGGCGATCCATGTGACCTGCACGGCGGCGATGGAATGGCTGGAACGGATGGCGTGCATGGAGAGTGCATTGGAGACGCCCACGCAAAGTGCGGAGAAGCGGCAGCTATTGGAGGATCGGATCCGTTGGATACGGCACGGGCTGGCGGTACTGACGGAAGAGGAGCGGAACATCCTGCTCTGGACGGTAGAGGGCTGCACGGTGGATGAGCTCTGTGCCCGGACGGCAAGAGAGAAGTCGTCATTTTACAACGTACGCAAGCGAGCGATGAACCGGTTTGCGCTGGCGCTTTTTGGGAGAATGCGGTAAATGGGGGTGTACCCCTTTACCGCATTCTCTTTTTTGTTTTGCACGGACGTTGGGCTGGTCACCAATGGGGTTACCCCATTTGCCCTTGTTTTTCTTCAACTGCGTTGGGTACACACCAATATTTTTTTCCGATGAATATCGGATGATTGCCCTACGCGGGCGGCGCCCCACTTTCTACTGTAGGGAACGGCACATGCATGTGCACTTGACCGTTCCGCACCGTAACGATATGTCTTTCCACGGACGTTGGGCTTACGGACGATATTTTTTCCCGAAGATTTCGGGAAAGGATGCCTTGCGCAGGCGGCGTGAAAGAGTAGGGAAGTATCGCCGGGTAATGTAGAATGTGGGTACCCGTAGCGCACGGTCAAACGTCTATATCTTCATTGTATTGGTATTGTAACAACATACATTTTGATTCTTGAATTTTGTGTATCCGATGCCCATTGCGCACATCGAAATATGTCCGGCTGTGAGATGATGGGTGTCCGATACCCATACCGTACGGTTGCATACGTTTGGCGGCGGGATGTTGAATACCAAATCATTAGTGTGGCCAAGTAGTTGTCATCCCGCCCTACTTTCGTTTTACCAGAACTATGAACAACATATGAATATTATATTGCAACAAAGCAAATACCGCCGCTGCGGAAACTGCGGGTTCCATAGGGATTCCCTGGGGAATCAAGGGGAATGCTGCCCGTGGAAAATCTGTGGAAATATTGCGGACGACAACGGCGCTTTTTTGTGGTATACTATAGACACAACAAAAACAAGCGTTTGGAAAATATAAGCTATTGTCCAATGCAAACGAAAGGAGGAGTGTGTTTGGAAGAACAGGAGAATCCGATGGCTGTGCAGGCAGGTGCCACCGCTGACGGGTCGAACCTGCAGCAGATCGATAAGTCGAACCTGCAGCAGATCGATACGTCGATACTGCAGCAGATGTTGGACTGTGGGTTTGCCGGAAACGAGGATATCGATGGCTTCCGGAAACGGCTGGGGCTTTTCGGGGATACCTGGGAAGGCTGGCTCCGGGACGGTGTCCTGCCCGGTGAGCTGGTACGGCTGTCCCGCAGCATGGCGGAAATGTGTGCGCCGTGGGTATGGTCGTCCCTATTGAAGCTCACGGAGGACGGCAGTGTACCGGCCATGAAGCTATACTTTGACCTTTGCAAGGCCGAAGCAGCTGGGACGGAAACCAGTGCCGGTCCCGGTGGAGAGATCCTGCGGCTGCGGCGTGAGATCTTTGGCGGAGCGGAAAGGACAGGTGAGGGACGATAGGCTACATATTCGGCGAAAAGCATCGGGCCTATATGCGGCGTGCCCGGGATTGCGTGATCAATGTGGCAGAGGGTGCGGTCCGGGCCGGGAAGACCGTGGACAATGTGTTCGTGTTTGCCGCCTGCCTGGAGACCTCTCCGGATCCCATCCACTTGGCGACCGGCTCTACCCTGGCCAATGCCCGGCTGAACATCGGGGACTGCAACGGTATGGGTCTGGAAAATATCTTCCGGGGTCGCTGTCGGTGGGGTCGCTACAAGGGCAACGAGTGCTTATTCGTGGATACGGCCGTGGGACAGCGTGTGGTGATCTTCTCCGGTGGACGAAATGCGGATGCCTACAAACGGATCCGTGGCAACTCCTATGGGATGTGGATCGCTACGGAGATCAACCACCACCACGATTCCTTCATCAAAGAGGCCTTCAACCGACAGCTGGCGGCTGCTGAACGCAAGGTCTTCTGGGATCTGAACCCGTCGTCCCCCGGTGCGCCCATCTATCGGGAGTATCTGGACAAATACGCTGCATCTCCCGGTGACCATTTTTACAACTACGCCCACTTCACCATCCGGGACAATCCGGTGATCACGCCGGAACGGCTAGCGGAGATCGTTGCCCAATATGACCCGGATTCGGTCTGGTATCGCCGGGACATTCTGGGACAGCGCTGTGCCGCAGAGGGTCTGATCTACCGGGTCTTTGCGGACGATCGGTCGGCGTTCCTGCTGTCGCTGGACCAGCTGCCGCCGCTGAAGTACATCAACATCGGTGTGGACTTTGGGGGCAATCGATCGAAAACGACATTTGTGGCGGTCGGCTTTCCGGTGCACGGCGGCATCGTTGCCATTGCGGATCACGCCATCGGTGGTGGCAAAGGGGACATCGATCCGGTGCGCATCCACAGGGAGTGCTTGGGCTTTTGCCAAAGGGTACGGACGATGGTGCCGGGGGTGCCGCTGCGGTACCTGTTCTGCGACTGCGAAGCCCAGTACCTGATCAACGGACTGCGCCGGGAAATGGCCAGGGCAAACGAAGCGGTGCAGGTGCTGGACTGTGTCAAGCGGCCCATACTGGATCGGATCAGCTTTGTGCTCAGTCTCATGAACAGCGGCAAATTCCACCTGACGCCCCAATGTGCCCGGTTGGCAGAGGGACTGGCCCAGGCGGTCTGGGAAGAAGGTGAGGACCGGCGCAAGGACGACTTCACCTCGGACATCGACATTCTGGACGCCTTTGAATATGCCATTGAACGGTACATGGGGAAAGTCTGAAGGCAGATGTCAGAGGTTTGGGTTGGCTGGAAGTTGGAATTTGGTTTATGGCGTTTTCTGGGTATGGCGATACGGGAAATGCATATGATTTGGTAGAACGAAAGGAGAAATTATGATCGAACGGGAGCTTATGGCGCTGGTGGCGGACAGCTACGGTTGCGCTGTAGATCCGGGAATGTATGACAAGATCAACACGTGGGAGGCTTGGTGGCGTGGCAAGGTAGAGGGCTTTCACACCTATCTGGAAAGTGCGGCCTTTGGGAATCCGGTACGCCGCCAGATGTATGGGCTGCGGATGGCAAAAAAGGTCTGTGAGGACTGGGCAACGCTGCTGCTCAACGACAAGACCTACCTGCGGCTGGATGACGATGGGGCTAAGGCCTGGGTGGAGCAGGTGCTGACCGAAGGGGACTTCTGGCGGCGCAGCAACCATCTGGTGGAAAAGACCTTTGCCACAGGTACCGGCGCCTGTCTCATTCGGGTAGACGGCATCGAAAAGGAAGAATGGCAAGGGGCACGGCTGGGGGCTGCATCATGTGCCGGTCTGTCGGACAATGACACGGAGACTACATCTTTATTACGGGAGCTTTTGGCTACGGAGACAGGCGCCATGACGGACATCCACGGGTTTTCCAGAGACGGACATCCGGTGCGGATCTGGTTCGAGTTTGTGGATGCGGCGCAGATCATCCCCATTTCCGTGGAAGGTGGGCAGATCACGGAGGCGGCCTTTGTGTCCCGGATCACCCTGCGTGGCAAGGACTACGATTATCTGGAGGTGCATCTGCGGCAGCCGGAGGGATATGTGATCCACAACCGGTATTTCTGCCGGGAAAAGGGAAAATATGGGGAAGCGTTTCTGCCGGATATGCCACCACGGGAAATCCAGACCGGCTCACCCTATCCCTTCTTTGCCATCCTGACGCCCAACATCCAGAACACCACGCCCCACAACGGTGGTCTGGGGCAGTCGATCTATGGGGATGCGCTGGACTGTCTTTGTGGCGTGGATCTGGCGTTCAACAACTTTTGCCGGGATCTACGGCTGGGCGGCAAGAAGGTATTCATCAACCAATCCCTGATCCGCCGGGACGACAATGGCAATCTGTACACGCCGGACGACGTGGCACAGCAGCTCTTCATGACGGTGGGAGACAGCGATCTGGCAGAGGAGCCGTTGATCGAGGAACACAATCCGTCCCTGCGCACCGAGGAGAATCGGGATGCGGTACAGGCACAGCTGGACTATTTATCCTTCCGCTGTGGGCTGGGGACGAAGCACTATCTGTTTTCCAGTGCCATGGCGAAGACCACGCTGACCGCCACCCAATACACCGGCGAACGACAGGATATGCGCCAGAACTGTGCCAAGCACGCACAGAACGTGACGGCGTATCTGACCCAGGTGGTGCGTGCGATCCTGTGGCTGGGCGTACGGATGCTGGGCAAGCCCTATGCGGTGTCCGGGATCCACATTGCCTACGACGACAGCTACTTCATTGATGCGGAATCGGAGCGTTCCCGGGACCTGCGTGAGGTGGAAGCCGGACTGATGACGCCGGAGCAGTTCCGTGAACGATGGTACGAGGAAAGGCAGAAGTGAGGGGTCAGAGGTCAGAAGGCAAGGAAGCAGAAATGCGTGGGAAAGGAGGTGAGGTTTTGGACGAACGGAATGATTTGATGGAACCGGAGCAGAACGAACAGGTTCTGGACGAGGGCACGGTGATCCTGCCGGAAAAGGAAACGGTGGATGTACTGCAGCTTCTGGAGCAGCAGGAAGCCAAGCTGCGGCAGGTGCGGATCGATGGAGAGGTGCGCTATATGCTGGCGAAGATGGGTGCGAAAAATCCGACGCTGGCGGCAAAGGTGCTGGATCTCTCGGCCGTGCAGGTAGACGACAACGGTGTGGTCGGCGTGGAAGAAGCGGTACAGCGGCTCATGGCGACGGATCCCTATCTCTTCGGGCACACCCTGGGACCGGTGGGTGGTGAGCGTTCCAGCGGTGGTGTCCACGGCGGCGACAGGCGTGACCCCAACGGGATGTCCGACCGGGAATATTATGCCATGGTCATGGGCAAACGATGATGGCATTGGGACAGCCTTGGCAACTGGGGCTGACAACGGAAACGTGTACTACATACGTACAACAAAAAATATTTTCAAAAACAGAAAGGATACTACAATATGAACAACATTCTTACAGTAAAGCAGATCGCAAGAGAGACCCTGACCCGACTGACGGACAATCTGGTGTTTCCGTCTCTGGTGTATCAGGATGCCGGGGACGAGACCGCTGCCCATCCGGGGGATTCGGTGTTGATCCGTCGTCCCGTGCGGCTGGAAGCAAAGGAATTCTCCGCTGAGGATGGCGTGGACGTGCAGGCGCTGGTGGAGGATTCCGTGGAGGTGAAGCTGGACTGTCTGGCTACGGTGGATGCTGCCATCACGGCCTGGGACGCCTACGATGAGGAGACCGTGCGCCGCGTCTTCATTGAACCGGCTGCTGCGGCTTTGGCAGAGAAGATCAACCGGGACGGCCTGGCGCTGTATGCGGACATCTGGCAGACCGCCGGTGAAGCCGGTACGGTGCCCGATGGACTGGACGACCTGGCGAACGCTGCCTATGCCCTGGACAAGGCAAGGGTGCCTACGGATCGCCGTGCTGCCGTCTGGAGTCCCCTGGCCACCTCTCGTCTGAAGCAGGTCCCGGCGGTGGTGAATGCGGAAAAGTGCGGCGACAACACGGCACTGCGCACCGGCGCCATCGGGCAGGTCTTTGGGATGGACAACTACATGAGCCAGGCTGTGGTGCACCATGAGGCTGGTTCTCTGGCCGGTACTGCCCTGACGGTGAGCGAGGTAACAGGCAACGCCATCACCCTGCAGAGCACCGGTTCCATCGGTCTCAAGAACCTGAAGAAGGGTGACATTTTGCAGATCGAAGGACAGAGCTACACGGTCACCGCCGGTGGCATGGGTGGCAGCAACACCATCCAGGTGTCCATCGCACCTGCCTACACCGGAGAGACCGGCAAGGCCGTGACCGTACTGCCGTCCCACGATGCCAACCTGGTGTTCCATCCGCACGCCTTTGCCTTCGTGACCAGACCCTTGTCTGCACCGGCCGGCGTGGAGTCCTATGTGACCACCTGGAATGGGCTGTCTCTCCGTGTGGTCCGTGGCTACGACATTCGCTACAAGAAGGAGATGCTGTCCATGGACGTATTGTACGGCTTCAAAACGGTGTATCCGGAGCTGGCTGTGCGATACCTGGGCTGATCGAGGAGCGTGCAGATGGATCACAATATGGTGGACATTTTGGTGGATCACACCTTCTATCAGTCTTCCTACGGTGGTACGCTGCCCCGGACGCTGTTTGTGGCTGGGGTACGGCAGGCACAGGGGATCATCCTGTCTCTGCTGTATCCCCGCACCACCGGGGATCTGGATGCAGCCGGGTACCGTGCGGTGCAGCTTGCCATCTGTGCCCAGGTGGAGTCGGGTCTGGACAAGCCGGTGACGGAAGACGGGAATGCGACGCTGGATCCCGGGGTATTGCGGATCCATGGAATGCCGGTGGCTGCCGGTGCGGTGAGCGTACTGCGACAGGCCGGACTGCTGGGTGGCTGGCTATAAGGAGGTGTTTGGATGGAAAAGGAAGTGACATTCTTCCATCGCAGCGGCAGCTACAGTGCAGACTACACGCCACTCTGGCAGCGATACCGGTGCTACGGCGTTCAGGCAACCACACAAACGGTGGCGGCGGACAATGGTGGCAGTCGGGAAAACCGTCTGACGCTGACCCTATGGGAGCATGGGATGCGGCTGGTGAACGAGGACGGCGTGACGGTATGCTGGGATGAAACGGGGATCGGGCCGGGAGATCTGGTGGTGTGCGGCAACGTGGCAGAGCCGGGACACAATGCCTGGCGGATCCGGTCGGTGACGGCACAAGGGAGACTGGGTATGGTCCGTGGCTATGTGCTGGTGGCTGAGTAGAAAGGAGGGACTATGGAAAAGCTGGGAGTGATCCTGACGGCGCTGTGCGATCGATTGAACGGTGCCCTTGGAACGAAGATGGATTTTCTGCCGGGGTCTGGCGAAGGAGAGCTGCCGGTGGCCGGAGAAAAACCGGTGGGTTGGGTGCGCCTTTTGCCGGAAGCGGTGGTGGTCCACGCCTATGTGGACGGAACGAGCCGGTATGAGATCCCCTTTGCGGTGTACGTGCGGATCGACGGCAGCGCACCCTTGGCACATACGCAGGTGCTGGATCGGTTTGGGGAGATCACGGCGGTGCTGGCGACCTATGCAGCCGGGTTGGGTCGGTGTCGGTTGACAAAGATGCCCGGAATCGAAAAAAGGGAACGGGGCAGTGCGGTGGTCTACAGAGCCGGGTACTGCCTGAGCGGATACGATGCGGTGGATACGGATACCGCAGGTGGCATCGATACATCGACTTTCGATATATCGAGTGGAGAGAACTTTACCAATGCCGATGCTGGGGAAGGAGGTGATTGAGGATGGACAAGCGGCTTCGTGATAAGCGGCTCGTTTGCAGAGAAGAACGACAGCACTACCTGAATGTGGGCACGACGGCAGAACCGGTGTGGGCGCTTTTGGGTGAAGGCTTTACGGAATTCACGGAGGCCCTGCATCCGGTGTGCTGCCAGAGACGGTACATACATGAGCCGGTGAAGCGCACCGATGTGACAGGCTATGCACCGGTGGTGGACTACGCCTTTGAGGTGTACACGGACAGTCCTGCCATCGAAAAGCTGCGGCAGATCGCAGACCGGGAGCTGACCGGATGTGACGCCTGGGTGGAGCTCTGCACGGTGGATCTCTTTGATGAGACTGCAGTATCCGGGGTCTGCCGTGCCACGGTGCGGACCTATTCGGTGATCCCGGACACCTGTGGAGAGGGCACAGATGCGCTGACCTACACGGGGACCCTGCGTGCTGTTTCGGCGCCGGTACAGGGGACGTTCGTGGTATCGGCCGGGAAATTCCAGAAGGCATAATCGGTCTGCAGGAGAATGGTGAAAAAGGAGAAGGAATTGGAGAGAAGCTGCTATTGGAATTGGAACGGGCAGGTCTGTCGGTTCGATGTGACGGAGCCACTGCACATGGGTCGGCTGATCGTAGGGCTGACGAACCTGCAGGCAGAGCTGCCAAAGAATATGGATGCGGATCTGGCCATGGGGTTGCACAGTGAGATCCTGCGGCACTTTTTCGATATGGTGCTGGGTACAGGCGTGCGTGAGACGCTTTGCAGTAGCTCTAGCAACTATGCGCTGGCGTATCTGGACTTTATGGCGTTTGTGACGGCGCAGCTGCAATGGTTGGAGGAGCTGTTGGATGCGGCAGAACAACGGTACCGGCTGATGGGTGCGGCGCTGGGTTGGGTCGCTGCGAAGAGGAATGTGCGATGAAGGGATCGATCTGGATAGCCGGACGGGAAACGACCATTTGGGTGGATGGCGTGGAGATCCCGGTGGAGACGGACTTTCGGGTGGGACTGCTGCTGTGGTCGATCCTGCAGGACGATACGCTGCCGCCGTTGGTGCGGAGCCGGCTGTTCGTGCGGATCGCCGTGGGGAAGGACTATGACGGCGCCGACACCCCACGACAGAAGCTGCTTTTGGCACTGTTGGACTTTTACGGCTTTGCGGCAGTGGCGGACGGCAAGGGGACCGATCGACCGGTGTTGGATCTGTTTGCCGATGGAGAGCGGATCGTGGCGTCCTTTCAGGCGGCGTACGGGATCGATCTGCTGCACACGTCCTTGCACTGGCACCAGTTTCAGGCACTGCTGCGACAGCTGCCGCCGGATACGGTATTGATGCAGGTGATCCGGCTGCGGCTGTTGGATCTGCGGCAGATCGAGGACGATGCACTGCGGCACCGACTGCGACAGGCCAAGCGTGCGGTACAGCTGCCGGATCCGGCAGGCAAACAGGAAGGAGCGCAGTATACGGGGCAGAAAGGAGAAGAACCCTATGGTGGATGAAAAACAAAATTGGCAGGTGCAGATCGGCACGATGCTGGACACGCTGACGGCGCTGCCTATGTTAGACGGCGTGGCGGTATGGTCGCTGGACACGGCACTGCGGCAGTCTATACTGCGGCAGTCGGCACAAGTGCAGTCTATACTGCGGCAGTCTGCACAGGTGGGTGCCCTGTATGGCGCTGGTGCACAGGACGGCACGATGGTTCCGGCGGCTGGGACAAAAACAGACCGTGGCACCACGAAGACGGCACAGCGGTCGGCGTACCAGGAGACCAGAGCCCGGCGCCGGCAAAGTGAGGAGCTATTGCAAATATAGTGCGTATCAACGATAAAAGAAAGGAGGTACAAGCATGACCTATGGAATACGGATCACGGAGCCGGACAGGGGGCGCACGTTTCTCATTTCCCCGGGACCGGAGGCACATATGCGGCTTCTGGAAGACGGGCTGAACGGCTTTGGTGCCACGGAGCTGTTTGTGGAGACGGAGCCCTATGCCGACGGTTCCGGTGGCCATCCGGTGACCAGGCGATTCGGGGAACGGCACCTGGCACTGACCGGAGAGCTGACCGGTGACGAAGCTACACTGCGGCGGCTGTTATGCAGCATGATGGATCCCCAGCAGACCTTGGAGATGGAGGTACGCCTGGGGGACGTGACCCGGTGCATTGGGGTGATCCCCTGTGGTCGTCCCCGGTTCCACCAGGCGAATTTCTATACACCCACGGAGGTGTATTTGCCATTTGTAGCACCGGATCCATTTTTCCGGGAGATGGCGGCACATGAGGTGTATTTCCGCACCACCACGCCGCTTTTGACCTTTCCCATGAACTTTATGGCAGGCGCCGGTGTCACGCCGTCTCTGCTGCGCACCACGGAGACGGCCACGGTCGTGAATCCGGGCGATGCGGCCTGTGGACTATTGGCGGAGCTGACGGCGGTCGGTGGTGCAGTGGTGCATCCGGCGCTATGTCTGGGTGAGCGATACATCCGGCTGCAGACCACATTGGCGGACGGCAAGGTGGCAAGGATCGACACAAGACCCCGGTGCAAGGATCTGGTGATCGATGGTGTGCGTTCGTTCACCTTCCACCGGGACAGCGATTTCTTTTTGCTGGCAGTGGGAGAGAATGTGGTGCAGGTCACAGCGGACAGCGGCATTGAGCATTTGTCCGTGAAGCTGTCCTATACACCACTATACTATGGCATATGAAAATTGCAAAGGAGGAACGATATGGAGAAATGGAAGGCGTGTGTGAGGACCTTTTGCCATGCGGTGCAGAAGATCGTAGGGGATGCGCTGACGGCACTGACCAAGGCGTGGGCTGCGTTTGCGGCGGCGATACGGGCGCTGGTCACCGGATTTTGCCGGGACGTCCGGCAGCTCTGGCAAACGCTTTGTGACCAGCTGCAGCGGCTGCTCCGGCTTTGGTTCAGCTAAGGAGGGACGATGGAGCTGTACTTTTTGGATAGCCAATTTGCGGCCGTATCGCCACCGGTGGACACAGCGACGTCGGTGGTCTGGTCGGAGCGGCTGGACGAATGCGGCACCTTTGCGGTGGAGCTGCCGTTGACCATGGGGGCGTATGCGGCTGCCTACACCAGTCGGGCGCTGGTGGACCTGGCCAATGGAGCGGCGTACCTGTGTGACCGGCGGTTCTGCGGACGGATCGAGACGGTGATCTGCCGGGAACATACGCTGCACATCGGTGGCAGGCTGCTGGAATGTCTGTTGTACGACCGGGTCGCCAGCGCCGATACGGTGTACAGTGGGACACTGGAGCAGGTGATCCGTGCGGCCATAGAGGACTGGGCAGGGGAATTGCCACTGACGATGCCGCCTGCGTTGCCGCTGGGAACGGATGCGGTGCAGGTGACCATGGAACGTGGAGAACGACTTGGCAAGTGGCTGACGGGGCTGCTGGCGCCAATGGGTGCCGGATACACCATCACGCTGACGAACGAGGGCACGTTGACCTTTGGGGTATATGTGGGTGTAGACCGGAGTCTGGATGGCGCCGATGGGGTGAGCCGTGCGATCTTCAGCGAAGAATTTGGCAACGTGGCCGGCCTGGAAACGGAGCTGTATCGAGAGGACGTATGGGATCGGCTGTACGTAGAAGGCAGCGACGGGACGATGGTTGTAGTTGATTTATCAACTGTAGTTGACGCAACTACGGTTGATGCACAAACGGTTTGGCGCAGGGAAGGGTATGTGAAGGCGACGGATATACGACCGGGGCAGTTCACGACCACGGCATTGTACCAGGCAGCGCTGCGGAAGCGTGGCACAGAGCTGCTCCACAAGCACCGGGCGCTGCAGCGGTTGACCTGCATTGGCGAATACGCAGCCACGCCGGAATATGGGGTGGACTATCGTTTGGGGGACATATGCGAGGTGCAAAGTGACACCTTGGGTGTACGCTGTGCCCTGCGGCTGACGGCAGTGGACGTGGTCTACGAAGGCGGCACCGTGAAGCTATACCCCTACTTCGGTGGCACGGTGGACCGGCTCCGCACGGTACTTTGGTAAGGGGTGTTCCCCTTTACCTAACCCCCATTGGTTTCAACTGGCGTTGGGCATATAGCTATCGGTGATACTTCAATCCAAAAACTGTAGGGAACGGTCTTGACCGTTCCGCCGCTTATGCGATGTCTATCAACTGGCGTTGGGCTTATGGACGGATTCATTTTCCGATGAATATCGGTAGATTGCCTTGCGCAGGCGGCGCCCAAAGGGTAAGGGGAAGAAGGAAAACTTCCTCGTCAGTTTTTCTTCCCCTTACCCTCTGGGGACTCCCATCCCCATCACGATCGACTCGAAAAGCACAACCGCAGTTTACAACCGTTTCCCCTGGAAGCGTGACCCTCGGCAGTAAATATCGATTGGTTGAAACTACCACTTTTTGATCAGGCTGCCGCAGGGGTACGGGGTGCAAGACGTACGGGAAAACAAAATCGGTCTTACCGTCTATATTGTTTTCGATATTCGGTATGGGGTATCATGCGCACTACATTACCAATCAAATGATTTTGTATTCCATATTGAAACAACTAAAACGTACGCTCTGCACCAAACGAAAATCTTAACCTTGCCCAACCGTCTTAATGCGGCAGCCTGATCAAAAACGGGTGTCATAAGGCGAACGAGATTTACTGCGAAGTGGTCTGCTTCCAGGGTAAAAATCGGTCAGCTGAAGTGTAGCTTTTCGAGTCGATTAAGAGGGGATGGGAGGTCTCGGAGGGTAAGGGGAGACAAACTGACGAGGAAGTTTGATCCTCCCCTTACCCTCTGAGTACTGACCGTACAGGTCAGTCATTCCGATACGTATCGGAAAACAACACGTCCATATGCCGTACGCCAGTACAAACCAAAACCGGGGCCGATGGGGAAACCCTATGGAGTCACAAGCCCAAACGCCAGTTTGATGAAAAAATTTAAAAAAGGAGAAAATTTATATGCAGACTACGATCGATATTTTAGGTGGAATGTTTGATTCCACGACGGTGGTGGAAACCGTGGATGGTTTCCCCAAAGGAAATAAAGCGGTGGATGCGGCGTTCTTTGCCAAGATGCTGCAGTGCTTCTATTCCGATGGCGTGGTGCGTCCCGGGGATGGCCATTTGCAGGTGCTGCCCGGAGACGGAATGCGGTTGCAGGTCACGCCCGGCTGCGGCTGGATCGATGGCCACATGGGTCTGGTCACCGAGAACACCTCCGCCTATGTGGAAGCAGGACACAGCTACCTGGTGACCATGCGGCTCCACAAGGCAGACGGCAAATTCACCCTGTGCTTCTTGGAAGACCAAAATGCCATCACACGCAGCGAGACCCTCTGGGATCTGCTTCTGGCCATTGTCACGGTGCCTACCGGTGCGGTGGTGGTGACCAGTGCCATGATCCAGGACAAGCGTACGGACGGCACGGTGTGTGGTGCGGTAAATTCGCCCATCGATGGACTGGACGCTGTGTCCTATGCGGCAACGGCTGGTTCCATTGGTGGTGTGGCGGGCAGTGCGCTGGTGACCAAGGCCGGCGGTACCATGACCGGTACACTGGTCGCCAAAAACGACACCACCGGTGCGCCGGCTGTCCGCAACATTCGCTACGGTACCGCACTGCCTTCGTCTATGGAGGACGGGGAGCTCTTTATTCTGTTGGCAGAGGAGGCGTGATCGATGCAGGATCGTACAAGCACTGCCATGACCTGTGTGGGTCGCTACATGGGTAACCGACTGCGGCTGGAGGGCACGTCTATTCAGTATGCGGTCTATCGCAATGGCACGGAGGATACGCTTTATGTTACGGCAAACTGGTCTTCCGGTACAACGGCGCCTGGGGACCTGAGACAGCTGCTGGGCTGTACGCTGAACGGGACGCTGTACAGCTTTGCCACCTTGGCCGACTGGACGGATCCGGTGTGTGTGCTGCCCTATGTGGCGCCTTCCGTGACAGACGAAAATGAACCGGTCACGCCCCTGTATGCGCTGGTGCCGCAGAATCGGGCAACTATGACCTACAACAGCGATATGCTTTCCCGGTTCGTGTTTTCCGTTGGGGACTACAGCACACAGCCCCAGATGACCTTTACGCCGCCGCCCCTGTATGGCAGCTACAGCCACCGGCTTCGTTGGACGCTGACCAGTGGAGACGGCCGCAATGGCTGGGTCACTGCGCTGGCTCTGCGGATACGGACGCCGGGATCTGCCACCGAAACCGAAACGGCACTGTTTACGGATGCCCTGCATATGTCCTACACGCTGAAAACGGACAGCACCATGGTGGGCAAGGAGGTCTGCATGGTGCTGGAATATCGCACCTATCCGGTGACATGGGATGGGGAAGATCTGGAAGAATTTGTGACCCGGAACCGGTACGTGACGCCCTGGCAGACCGTGAGCCGGGATGCTGCCGTACCGCTTGGTCCTACGGGTCTGACCACATCGCTGCTGCTGGCCGGTGGCAAGGTGACCGTTGGCTGGCCTGCTGTGGCGGATCCGCTGAACACCATATCGGGCTATCGGCTGGAACGAAGCGTGAACGGCGGTGCCTACACCAGTCTGTACAGTGGCACTTCCACCCAGTTCCGGGATACGCTGCCCACTGCTGCCACAAGCGTGACCTATCGGGTGTGCGCCGTCAACAGCAAAAAAGCCACTTCCCCTTGGACGGACAGCGGTGCTCTGGCGGTGGCCCAGTCGAATTTATACGTGGCAAAGGATGGCAAATGGGTTCGTGCCGCCGGTGTATGGATCGGAGACAAGCGTGCATCTCCCATGGTACAGGTGGGTGGAAAGTGAGAGGGGCTTGACAACCTTCCCGGAGCATGGTAGAATATGCGTAAAAGAAGGAATGGGAGAGGGCTATGTATTCGTTCGATAAAAATGTAGTACTTGATTTTTCTGATGTACGATATTACGCTGACGTGCATCAGATCCTGAAAAAAGCCTTTGATTTTCCGGCGTATTACGGAGAAAACTGGGATGCCTTTTGGGACTGCATGACAGATATTGCAGGCATGGATGGGATCACGGTGGAGATCCGAGGACTGCGGCACTTAGGAGAAGCACTGCCGGGTATGCAGACACAGCTGGTGCAAATCTTGCAGGAATGGAAGGGATACTTCGGTAAGGACGGGGAGAATTGGGTACACATTTACGTGATCGAAGGCAGCCACGAAACGGAGCTTACGGCGATCGTGCCGGATGATCACTAAATGACAAAATAGAGAATGCCTGCGGTAGTGTTATGGAAGCTACCGACAGGCATTTTCTCTGGACATGATTTCATCCTTACCACATAGGCCATTCCGGGGACACGGGGGACGAGCCGTCGGGCAGATCGGGGATGGCGGCGTTGTACAGATGTGGCGAAAGCGTACCGTTCCAGAACAGCGGCGGTGTCGGCGGCGTGGCGGTGGGGACGGCGTTTGTGACCTCGGCATTTTCTGCGGTGGGTGCAAGGCTGGCGGTGTCTACGGCGGTGAGAATGGCATCGACCGGGGTCTCACCGGTCCAGCGGTGGGTCAGCTCTCCCTGTTGTAAAAGCAGCAGCGTGGGTGTCTGCCGCACGACCCATGCGTTGGCAAGGGCCTTCTCGGTGTCCACATCCACTTGACCGATGGGCAGTGTGGGACGAGCGGCGGCAACGGTGTCCAGTACCTGTGCCATACGCTGGCAGGGTGCGCTGTTCTGGGCATAAAAATCCACCAGCACGGGCGTGTCGGCATGGGCAAAGGCGGCAAAATCGGCGGTGTGCAGGTCGGTAACGGGCATGGCAGTTCTCCTTTTTTGGGGGTTGCCATTAGTATGGGTAGGTTTTGTGGGAATATGCATGGACACCTATTCAAATCTGTCACGGAAATCAATTTTCAAATTCAGCAAAATGTGGTATAATAGGGACTATGGA
>CAZLED010000035.1:0-24086 GCA_964558485.1 uncultured Ruminococcus sp.
TGGACTATGGCGCAGAGACCTTCTCCGTAGAAAAGAACTGAGCAGTCGTTCTTGTACAGTTTTGTCACCGGTGTACATTTTCGCCGTTTTCCGACCACATTTAACATTTTCCCACTTTTCCCACGTTTGCATTTGTGGTACAATGGAATATGCGGTCTTATCCGCAGCAAAAACATAGATACACAGGTGACACATCATGAAAACACGATCACGAGCAGCTGCCTTCCTGCAGCAGATCAGGATGATCCTGCAGCAGTACGGACTATTCCTATTGGCCGGTGGGCTGCTCTTTTGGAAAACATACATCTTTTATAGCCAGATCCATTTGGCCGGGTTGGAGCTTGCTTTTAGTATCGGGACGCTATGCATCGTCACGTTGGTCTGCGGACTGCTGCGGCTTATTTCTCCAAGGGCAGCCAAGATCGGCTTCGGGATCCTCTACTTTTTAGCCGGCTTCTATATGTCCGTGGACAGCGTGTATTATGCCTATGTGGCCAAGCTGCCCAGTATGGCGCAGATCACTATGGCGTGGCAGATCGGCGGCGTGTCCGACACGGTACTGAAGCTGATCAACTGGAAGCACATCGCCATGATCTTGGACTTTCCCCTGTGGTTCCTCTATTTCGTAAACCGCAGAAAACGGGAGTGTGGCACGTCCTTCTGGGGCAAAAAAAAGCAGGTCACGGCAATGCTGTCCTGTGCCGGCTGCTGTGCGCTGGTGCTCACTGGCTGGACACTGTTTGGTTCCTTCCGACCGGAATACTGCATCAACGAGCTGTTCTGCTACCACACGGTGGATATTGTGGAAACCTTGTGGGATGCCGCCAGCGATGCACCGGTGGATAAGTCCCAATATACCTTGCGGGACGACAGCGACTCCGAATGGTTCGGGCTTGCCGAAGGACGCAATGTGTTCGTTTTACAGATCGAAGCGCTGCAGAATTTCGTCATTGGCGCCTCCTACGAAGGGCAGGTGCTGACGCCCAATCTCAATGCGCTGCTGCAGACGGACACGCTGTACTTCCCCAATTACTACTACCAGATCGGCGGTGGCAACACAGCAGATGCGGAATTCGCCGTGAACAATTCCCTGTTCGCCCCGGAATCCCAGGCGGCCTATGTGCAGTACAAGGACAACCACTACCACGGTCTGCCCTGGCTGCTGAAGGACAATGGCTACAGCGGCGCCCATGTGTTCCACAACTACACCAAGGATTTCTGGAACCGAGAAGTGGCCTACCCCAACCAAGGCTTCGACAGCTTTGTGGGGCTGGAGGATCTGGAGCTGATCGATCCCTTCCCCATGGGCATCTCCGACCGGGAGCTGTTCTCCCAATCCATGGACTATCTGCTTTCCTATGAAGAGCCCTTCTACACCTTCTTTATCACCGTTTCCTCCCACCATCCGTACGCCATTCCCCTGAAGGATCGTGGGATCACGCTGAAGCCGGAGGACGAGGGGACGCTGTTTGGTCTGTACATCCAAGCGGTGAACTATGTGGACACGGTGTTGGGCGAATGGCTGGAGCAGCTCAAAGAAAACGGGTTGTACGACAATTCCATTTTCGTATTGTACGGCGACCACTATGCCCTGACCAACACCGATGCGCAGATCGCCGGGCAGGTCTCGTCCATGCTGGGACGCAGCTACACCATTTACGACGTGTTCAACGTGCCCATGCTCATGCACATCCCCGGCAGTGGCGTGACCGAGACCATCGAAACCGCCGGCGGCCACATCGATGCACTGCCTACGTTGCTGTGTCTCTTGGGCATCAATGAGGTACAGACTGTCATGTTCGGGCAGAATCTGCTGACGGCCACCGAAGGCTTTGTATGTGAGCAGACCCATATGTCCATTGGCTCCTTTATCTCCGACACGGTATTTTTCAAAAGGCCCCACAACAATCTGCTTGCCAACTATTCCGTATACGAACGAGGCACCATGGCTCTACTGGATCCGGCGTTGTACGAAACCGAATCCGACCTGGCGACCAAGCGGATCGAGGACTGTGCGGCGCTGATGGCACGGAACGATCTTTGGTTAGATTAAAACAGGAAACAGAAAAAGCTTGCCAAGACGGCAGGCTTTTTTGTGTACAAAAAATGGGCACAGACGGTGATTCTGTACCCATTTTCAACTCAGATCATTTCCATTTCACTGCGGACGCTGTGCTTCACACGGTCCCGTTCTTCGGCACGCTTGGCATCGTTGAAGTGATCCAGTGTGCCCACCAGATAGCCGGTGATGCGACGGATCCGCTCGAAGGGAGCCTCAGCCGTTTCTTCTCGACCGCAGCCGGGGCAGGTGTTGCCGATGATGCCGTTATAGCCACAGACCGGGTCGTGGTCCACCGGGTGGTTGATGGCACCATAGCCGATGCCGCTTTCCTTCATGCACCGCACGATGTCCTCAAAGGCTTCCAGATTCTGCAGCGGATCGCCGTCCAACTCGATGTAGGTGATATGTCCGCCGTTGGTCAGCTCATGATAGGGTGCTTCCAGACGGATCTTGTCGTAGGCCGAGATGTCGTAGTACACCGGCACATGGAAGGAGTTGGTGTAGTATTCCCGGTCGGTGATGCCGGGGATCACGCCGTACTTTTGCTTATCGATCCGCACGAACCGTCCGGACAGTCCTTCTGCCGGTGTGCCGATCAAGGAGAAGTTCAGGTGATACTGTTCGGTGGCCTTGTCCATTTTCTGGCGCATGAAGCCAACGATCTCCAAGCCCAGCTTCTGGGAGGTTGCGCTTTCGCCGTGGTGGTAGCCGGTCAGAGCTTTCAGGCACTCTGCCAATCCGATGAAACCCACGGTCAGCGTACCATGCTTCAGGACCTCACCCACATAGTCGTCCTTGCCCAGCTTCTCCGAGCCCAGCCACACGCCTTCACCCATGAGAAAAGGATAGTTCCGCACCCGTCTGGCGGCCTGTACCCGGAACCGTTCCAGCAGCTGGTCGATCACCAGATCCACCTTTTTCTCCAGCTCCTCGAAGAACCAGTCCACGTCCCCTTTGGCGTTGATGGCGATGCGAGGCAGGTTGATGGAGGTGAAGCTCAGGTTGCCTCTGCCGTTGACGATCTCGTTGTCCTTATCGATATTGGCAATGACACGGGTCCGACAGCCCATGTAGGCCACTTCGGTCTCCGGTCTGCCCGGCTTATAATACTGTGCATTGTAGGGTGCATCCAAGAAGCTGAAGTTGGGGAACAATCTCTTGGCAGACACACGGCACGCCTGCTGGAACAGGTCGTAGTTGGGGTCGCCGGGAGTATAGTTCACGCCTTCCTTGACCTTGAAGATCTGGATGGGGAAGATGGGTGTCTCGCCGTTGCCCATGCCGGCATCCGTGGCATCCAGCAGCGCCCGGATCACCAGCCGTCCTTCCGGTGTGGTATCGGTGCCGTAGTTCAAGGAGGAGAACGGGATCTGGGCACCGGCACGAGAATGCATGGTGTTCAGGTTGTGGATCAGTGCTTCCATGGCCTGGTGGACGCTGCGCTCGATCTCTCGATCGGTATATTTCATGATGACCGCCGCTTCTCTCTTGCCGCCTTCGCCCAGCAGCGTGGTCAGCTCCTTGGTCAGTGCGTCCTGCATGGCTTCTGCATCTGCCATAACGGGCTTTACACCGTAGGTCTCTTCCACATGGGCAAGCAGTGCCTTGGCTGCGTCTTCGTCTGTAGCACCGTTGTAGGCTACGTCTGCGAAGGAGAGCGCCTTTGCGATATTGCGGACCAGGTGCCGATAGTAGGTCTTGCGGACACCGATGGCCATAGCGTATTCAAAATTGGGAATGGACTGGCCGCCGTGCTGGTCGTTTTGGTTGGCCTGGATGGCGATGCAAGCCAAAGCGGCATAGGACATGATGTCATTGGGTTCCCGGATGTTCTGGCTCTGTCCTGTGGCAAAACCGCCGTCGAACAGCTTAATCAGGTCGATCTGGCAGCAGGTGGTGGTCAGACCATAGAAGTCCAAGTCGTGGATATGGATGTCGCCGTCCTTGTGCGCCTTGGCGTGTACAGGATCCAGTACGTACAGGTCATAGAACTGCTTGGCACCCTCGGAGCCGTATTTCAGCATGGTACCCATGGCGGTGTCCCCGTCGATGTTGGCGTTCTCTCGCTTGATATCGCTTTCCAGGGCAGAGCGGAAGGTCAGATCCTCGTAGGTCTTCATGAGCCGGGTATTCATCTCCCGGACACGGGTACGCTCAGCCCGAAACAGGATAAACTCCTTGGCGGTGCGCACGTGGCCATGCTTCACCAGCACCCACTCCACGGCGTCCTGGATGGCTTCCACCGACGGGATGTCGTTCTCGTCTGTGTGCTCCGCTGCCAGCTTGGCCGACACCTCTTTGGCAAGTGCCATGGCTTCCTCTTGGTCACTGCCACCCACTGCCTGCGCCGCTCGAAAGATAGCGCTTGCGATCTTCTCTATGGCAAAGGGGACCTCACGGCCGTCCCGTTTGCGTATCTTGGTCAACATACAATCTCCTCCTCAGTACCAGACAGAGCCGGACTATTTGTGCCGAATTAATGTTTGAAATTCGTCACGTCACAGCCCCTCGTCCCATTCCAATAAAAACACCACAACATATTATGGTGCGTGGTTTTTCGTCGTCATTTCGTTGTATATTATAAACGATAAAGCCTTTTTTGTCAAGACCTGTTTGGAATAATAAGCGCCAAATTTCTCGCCTCGGATTTATGGATAATGCCGTTTTTCACTTTTTTTCGCAAAAGGGCTTGACAAGCTTCTGGCATGGTGGCTACCACTTTTGGGGAACCATTTGGATAGCGCTGCACACAAAAAATAAGGGCACAAGCGTATTTGGCCTGTACCCTATATTTCCTATTTACAAATCAATACCGTCTGGGGGCACCGTTGTTGGTGTTGCCGCCGTTCTGGTTGTTTCTGCCTTTTTTCAGCATGGTGATGATCTCGTTGAAATCTTCATCGGAAATGGGACTGTCGTCCTCTGCTTCTTCCTTGGCAGCAGCCGGTTCAGCTGTAGCTGTGGAGGCCTTATTCTCGATCACAGATTCCTTACGCACAACCTGTCCCTTTTCGATCTTACCGGCTGCTACCATCCGCAGATTGTCGGGCATAGCAGCCTTACCGAAATTTATGGCAGCCTCGCTTTTGTTCTCAAAGCCGGTGGCGATGATGGTGACCTTCATGGTGTCTTCCAGCTCGGAGTCAAAGGCCACACCAAAGATGATGTTGGCGTCTTCGTGGGCTTCCTGCTGTACCAGGGTAGAGGCAGCGTCCACTTCGTCCATACCGATGTCGGGAGATGCGGTGATGCTGATGATGATACCGTGGGAGCCACTGATCGAGGTCTCCAGCAGCGGAGAGGAGATGGCCATACGAGCCGCTTCCTCTGCCTTGTCCTTACCGGTAGCTTCACCCACACCCATATGGGCATATCCGGCGTCCTTCATGATGGAGGTCACGTCGGCAAAGTCCAGATTGATGTAGCCGGGCACGTTGATCAGCTCGGTGATGGACTGCACACCACGGCGCAGCACATCGTCGGATACCTGGAAGGCGTTCATCATGGTGATCTTTTCGCCCACCTGCTTCAGCCGTTCGTTGGGGATGATGATCAGTGCATCCACATATTCCTGCAGATTGGCGATGCCTGCTTCGGCCTGGGCCATACGACGCTTGCCTTCAAACAGGAAAGGCTTGGTCACGATACCCACGGTCAGGATCCCCATTTCTCTTGCCACACGAGCCACGATCGGCGCAGCACCGGTACCGGTACCACCACCCATGCCGGCCGTGACAAACACCATGTCTGCTCCTTCGATGGCGCTCTGGATCTCCTCGATGCTCTCTTCGGCGGCCTTTGCACCGATCTCCGGATTGGAGCCGGCGCCGTGACCCTTGGTGATCTTCTCACCGATGGTGATCTTCTTGGTGACGCTGGAATGCACCAGTGCCTGCATATCCGTGTTGATGGCAATGAAGTCTACCCCACGCACATCGTCCGTGATCATCTTGTTGACTGCGTTATTACCGCCGCCGCCAACACCGATGACCTTTATATTCACACCGCTTTCATACGTATAATCGTCAAGTTCAAATGGCATTTCCCTTTGCCCTCCTCGCTTCGTTTTTGTTCCCTGAGATGCAGTTTTGTCTGCACCATAGGATGTCCTTGTTTTTTATATTATGGGCAGTTTACTCCTACCTTATATAATATACCAAAACGGCGGATTTTGCAATAGCTTTTGCGAAATTCATTCTGTTAATTTTTTTCGCAAGCACCGCTTCATCCGTTTTTTACCCATAACGGGTGCATCACGGGGTCACCGTCAGATCCAATCGCAGGTCTGCCATGACACTGGCGTAACCCACGACGTGCAGATCCACCTTGGCCGGGGTGTTCTGCGGAAACAGCACATCGTTCAGCGCCTTGTCTGCCATACGCAGCTTGATGGGGATGTCGGCCGTGTTGCCCAGCTGCAGCTCGTACAGACCATCGCAGTACAGGATCAGGTTGTGCGCATCTCGCAGATCGATGTAGGAGATCCGATTTGCAAAGGTGGAGTCCGTGATCTCCTCCAGCACCTGTTGGATGTATCGCTCATTTCGTGTATCCGCAAAGGTCACGCCACGTCCTGCCACCGCTTCCGATACCGCCGGCAGCCGGAGCAGGATATAGTCCGCCGCTTCTTCGGTGGTAAGCGTACCCAGCACCCGGAGACTGGGAGAGAGCCCCACCACCTGACCGAATATGTTGGCACAATACCGGATCTCGTCGTCCTCCAGCGCCACCTGCACCGTGGTGGGCATACGCCGGGACAGCGCTGCGGAACGTATGTAGGGACAATAGAAGGTGATCCGGTCGGCGATCTCCTGCTCGGTGAAGTCGTACAGATGCACGTTCTCGTTCAGTCCGGTGACCGCCACGATCTCGTCTGCTGTGTACAGGCTGGAACCGGTGACCTCCACACTGCGCACCACAAAGAGCAGCTGGTAGATCCCGAAGCAGCACACGCCAAAGATCAGGAAGATCAGCAGAGCCAGGGTCAGTCCGTGTCGATGCTCCTGCAGCTTCTTGTGCAAAACCGCTTGCTTTCGGGCGGCGTCCACATCTCGCTGCCAGCCCAATCGGGTGTCAACGGCGTCAAAGAAATCGAACAGCCCATCCAGTGGTCCACGCCGGGTCTTGGCTGCGGCACCACCTTCGGCACGATGGGGACTATGGAACACCACGGTCTCGGCGTGCTTTGCCTGGTACGTGCTGCTCTGCCCGGCCGTTTTGGCAGCGTGTCTGTACACCTTTTGGAAGCTTTGGGTATGCGACGATGTTGCATTCGTGTGCGATGTATTCGCCGACGATGTATTCGTCTGCGTATGATTCTTTTGCGATCCATTGGGATTTTGGTTCGGCTGCGCTTTGGGTGCCGACGTGGGTCGATGGGCACTGGCGTCCTCTACCATGCCCATATGCCGTGGACGTTTGGCAACATACTTACTACTATTGTAGAAATCACGCAAATTGCCTTCGACCTGTTTTTGGATGTGGGCCTGTGTCTTGTAGGCACCGGAAAGGTCTTTGCGTCCGGTGTCCATTGGTGCCCGTGCCATGCGACTTTGCATTTCCCCTTTTGTGCGTACCTGATCATACACGTACAGCGTTGGGTTTTCCATATGGGTTTGTGTTGCGTTTTGTTGAGACGTATACAACCAAGATCACATCCTTTTTTGGGAAATTGTATCTTACTTTTTCTTTTTATTTGCCACAAGCGCCGTCAGATCCGTATAGATCCGCTTGTTCACATCGGGCAGCGCAAATTTCCGGATCCGCTCCCCCATTTCCTGCCGCTTTGCGTCTCCGGTCGGTGAGAGCAGCTCGGACACCGCTTGGGTCAATGGAGCGGCTTCGCAGTCGTTCAGATCCTTTTCTTCAAATAACAGTGCGGCACCGTCGTCCACCAGCACCTTGGCATTTTTGTATTGGTGGTTCTCTGCCACGTTGGGAGACGGAATGAAGATGGCGCATTTGCCGGTGGTAGCCAGCTCCGTCACCGTCATGGCACCGGCTCTGTTCACGGTCATGTCCGCTGCCGCCATCCGCAAAGGCATATCGAAGATATATTCGGAAAGTTGGATATTTTCGTATTTGTCCAGTCCCATATCCCGGAACTTGGCGCTGCATTCTTCCCATTCGATGGAACCGGTGGCGTGCATATGCAGTACCTCCGGGTGCTTGGCGGTAAAGTCCCGCATGAGATACAGCACCGCATCGTTGACCTTTTCCGCACCCATGCTACCGCCGTAGGAAAGCAGGATGTATTTGTACTTTTCCGGGATGCCAAGCTTTTCTCTGGCCTCTTCCCGGGAGATGGCCTTGAAGGAGCTCATGACCGGGTTGCCCACCACCATGAGCTTTGCCCGGTCGCAGGTCAGGGTCTCACCGGTACGCTCGAAGTTCAGGTAGATCCGGTCCACGGCCTTTTGCAGCATCTTCACGGCTACCCCGGCAATGGCATTGGATTCGTGCAGTGCAGTGGGAATGCCAAGGTCTGCGGCGGCCTTCATGACGGGCCAGCACACATATCCGCCGGTGCCCACCACCAGATCCGGCTGGAATTCCTTCACGATCTTTTTTGCCTTGCCCACGGAGGTCACAGCCAGCCAGGCCGTTTTCAGATTGGACAGAGACAGACTGCGCCGGATCCCCTGGATCTCCACATGGTACAGTGGATACCCGGCTTTCGGAACCAGCTTATTCTCGATCCCATGGCTGGTACCCACATAGGCGATCACAGCTTCCGGGTCGTTTTGCTTGATGGTATTGGCAATGGCCAGTGCCGGATTCACGTGTCCGCCGGTACCGCCGCCAGTCATTAAAACTTTCATAGTACTCATTCTCCCATTCAGGATTGCAATTGTCACATACTGCGGCGCAGCTCTTCCAGGTCTTTTCGTTTCATATAATACTGCCTGGATATGGAAAGCAGGATGCCCATTTCACACAGCAGCACCACCAGTGAGGTACCGCCGTAGGAAAAGAACGGCAGCGATACGCCCGTATTGGGGAACAGCTTTGTCACCACGCAGATATTCATCAGGGCCTGCACGCCTACGTGGGTACTGATCCCATAGGCCACCAGCGACGAAAAGGTATCCGGCGCACGAGAGGCAATGGTGTACCCCCGGATCACAAAGGCCAGATACAGTGCCACCAGGAACACCGCACCGATAAAGCCCATTTCTTCACACCAGATGGAGAAAATAAAGTCGGTGTGGGCCGCTGCCACATAGCTGTACTTTTGCCGGCTGTGTCCCAGACCCAACCCGAACAGGCCGCCGGAACCAATGGCATAGATGCCTTGGATGGTCTGGTAGCCGTCTGACAGGGTGTCAACATTTTTATCCAAAAAGGATGTGATCCGCTTCATAGCGTAATCGTTTGTGAAAAGGAACACCAGAGCTGCTCCCAGTCCAGCCGGCGCCACCAGGGACATGGTCCACCCCAAGTGGCAGCCACCCACCAGCATAACGGACAGGCCGATAACGCCGGTGATCAACGTACCGGACAGATGCTTTTCCAGCAGGATCAGCACGCAGGCAACGCCGATGAAAATACAGGGGTACAGTGCACCGTACAGAAAGTTCTGCTTTCGGTCCAGCCGGGCATCGATCTGCGGCTTCCATTTGTCCACGTACCACGCCACGATCAAAATCAGCACGACCTTCATAAACTCTGACGGCTGGATGGTACAAAAGCCCAAGTTCAGCCAACGCTTTGCCTCGCCTTCGGCAGTACCGATCAGCAGCACCAGGATCAAGAGGAAGCACACAGCCACATAGGCGGTCATCACGATCCAGTCGGTCTTATACACCGTATAGGGGATCCGGGAGATCACCACCATACCGATCAGCCCCAGGATGACGAAGACGATCTGACGCTTGCTGTAGTAGTACATATCGTGGCCTTCGTTGAGGGCAGAGGGATAGCTGGCGCTGAACACCATGATGGTCCCCAGACACACCAGCGTCAGGATCAGTCCCAGCATGACCTTATCCACACCGCCGTAGACACGCACGATGTCCTTCTGCCACGCCGACTCCACTCTTTGCAGCTTGTCGTTCTTTTTTTGCGTCCGTACCAGACTGCGGTCCTTTTTGCGCACCTTGTATTCGGCCACCGATGCATCGTACCGCTCTTTTTTCGCCTGCTTGGCAGCGGACTTCTGCTTTTGCTTCTGGCGCTTTTTGGCCTCTTTGGGATCCAGCCGGGGACGCCGACCTGCCTGGGAACGGTCACTGGTCACGGGACGCCGGGTCTGTGTATTTCTGCCCGGCTCTGCCTGAAACCGATAATTGGAGCTTCGGCTGCCATTTTGGCTGCCAGCTCCGGTACGGTCGCTGCGTGGTCGTCCGCTGGTATAGCTCGTATTTCCGGTATTGCTTCCGTTTCTGGGCTGGGTATCCCGACTGACATTTTCCGGACGGCGGTGTGCCCTTGGCTGTCCATTTGCATGGGTATAGGTGCTTTGTCTATTCTCCGGCATCTGACCACCTCCTCCGGTTATTTTTTAAGTAAACGATTTTATGCAAACAAGGATATCACGCAGGTCACCAATGTGATGACGCTGGCCATGCAGACGATCTGCACCTCGCTCATGCCGCACTTTTCAAAATGGTGATGGATGGGTGCCATTTTGAACAGGCGCTTGCCGTGGGTCAGCTTGAAGTAACCAACCTGCAGGATCACCGATGCGGTCTCCACGATGTACCACAGTCCAAAGATCACCACCAAAAGCGGCTCCTCCATCATGAAAGCACCGCCGACCACCAATCCGCCCAGGAACAGCGAACCGGTGTCACCCATAAATACGCGGGCCGGATAGAAATTATACACCAGAAATCCGCCGCAGCCACCGATGAGCAGCGCACCCAGCAGCACCAGACCACTGTCCGGCTCTGCCATACCGGTGAGAAAACCGGAGGCCGCAAAGAATACACCCACCAAAAGAGTCACGCTGGCAGCCAGTCCATCCAGGCCATCCGTCAGGTTCACGCTGTTGATCACGCCGGTCAACAGGAGCATCGCCAATACGTAGTAGAAAATGCCCAGATCCCACTGGATGTCGGTGAAGGGGATATGCACCGTGGTGTGTGCGCCGCAGGTCAGGGTCATGCCCACCAGATACAGCGCCGCTGCCACCACTTGCAATATGTACTTTTGTCCGGCGGTCAGGCCTTCGTTCTGTGCCTTGCGCAGTTTGGCAGAGTCGTCGATGCAGCCAATGAGCCCACCGGCCACGCCCAGTGCTAAGGTCAGAATAAACGGCAGTGTGGTGCGCAGTCCATCGGTCACGGCGAAGTAGACAGCGCCCAGCAGTCCCACCACCACCGAAGCGATGATGAAGGCAAAGCCACCCATGGTCGGTGTTCCCTCTTTGCTTTTGTGCCACCGGGGACCGATGTCCAGGATTTTCTGCCCCATTTTCTTGCTTTTCAAAAAGGGGATCAGCTTTCGGGAAATGGCGACTGTCAGACCAAAAGTCAGTGCGATCGTCAGAACGAATACGATTTTTGTGAGCATGATATTCCTCTATTGTTGTTATATGATCTTATCTTTTACCGGGCTTTTTCATCCGGCGCTTCTTCATGCATTCGATGATCCGCTCGGCCTGTACCGCACGGCTTGCCTTGACCAGCAGCACATCTCCCGGATGCAGTGCCGTCAGGATCATATCTGCCATGGTCTGGGCATCTCTGGTGTCCAGCGACACATGCACGTTGTCGGCACGAATGCCCTTTTTGATGGCCGCTTCTGCCACGATATCTGCCATCATGCCGTAGCAGAACAGCTTTTGCACCTGCATTTGCGCCGCATACTGCCCCAGCTGGTCGTGCATCAGACGAGAGTATTCGCCCAGCTCCAGCATATCACCCAGCAGTGCCGCCGGTCGTGCGTTCTTCTTGGAAGCGATGGACACCAGCACATCGATGGCAGCGCGCATGGATTCGGGGCTGGCGTTGTAGCAGTCATCGATGATGGTGATGCCACCGACCTCGTAGATCTTCTGCCGCATATCCGCACCCACAAAGGATTTCAGTCCCCGGCGGATCTGCTCGTCGTCCATGCCCAGCATCACGCCTACCGTATATGCCACCAGCGAATTGTACACGTTGTGCTTGCCCAGTGCCGGAATCTCTACATTTGTCACAGCTTTATTGTCGTAGATCAGATCGTACACGATGCCGTCCAGCTTCTGCCGGATGTTGACCGCACGAAAATCGCCGTTGCGGTTGTAGATGCTCAGGATCTTCGGCTTTTTGTCCAGCTTCTCGTACTCGTCGAACAGCAGTGGTTCGTCTGCATTCAGGATCAGCTTGCTGTTGTCGGACAGACCCAGCCGGATCTCCATTTTGGCACGGCAGATATTCTCTCTCGTTCCCAGCGTAGCTAAGTGCGAGGTGCCGATGTTGGTGACAATGGCGATATCCGGCCGCACCAGCTTGGTCATGTATTCGATTTCCCCCAGTGCGCTCATGCCCATTTCGATGACGGACACCTGGTCGTCGGGAGACAGATCGAACAAGGTCAGCGGCAGACCCAGCTCGTTGTTCAGGTTGCCCTTGGTCTTGTGGGTCTGGAATGCTGCCGATGCCACAGCCGCTACGAATTCCTTGGTGGTGGTCTTGCCTACGCTGCCGGTGATGGCAATGAAGGTCGCCTTGGAGAAGCCACGGTACCAACCGGCCAGCGTGCCCATGGACTTCACCACATCCTCTACCACCACGGCACAGAAGGGCAGTCCGCATTCCTTGGCGTTGTCCGGCACACGGCTGCACAGGAAGCAGGTAGAACCCAGCTTTGCCGCTTCGGCGATAAAGTCACAGCCATCGACCCGGCTGCCCTTGATGGCGCAAAAGATCACGCCTTCGCCAGCTTCACGGGAATTGGAAGTCAACCCGTTTTGGGGAGTGTCTGCCTTACCACCACTATATATTTCCAGTCTGCCGCCTGTCACGGAAGCGATCTCCGCTGCCGTCAGGGTCTTCAATTTCAGTTCAACACTCATTCGTTCTCTGCCACACCTTTCTTACACATTCCCCATGTTGTTACTTCTGTGGAATCCATGCTTCTTCTATACAATAGCCTTACGGCATATGTTTGTCGTTAAATCGTTTTCGGACCGCTTCCCGGACGATCTCTTCTTCGGAAAACGGCAATTTCTGCTGACCGATGATCTGCCAGCTTTCGTGTCCTTTGCCGCACAGCAGGAGCATTTCTCCCACCTCGGCTTCCCCGATGCATTGTTCGATGGCCGCACGCCGATCGGGGATCACGGCATACGGTGGTTTTTCCATACCGGCCACGATATCCTCTCGGATCGCTGCCGGGTCTTCGGTCCTGGGATTGTCGTCGGTGATCACCACACGGTCGGCCCAGGTCTCGGCGATATGTCCCATGAGCGGTCGTTTGGTGGGATCCCGGTCGCCGCCACAACCAAACAGCACCGTCAGCTTGCCGGGATGCATGGCTCTGGCAGTCTGCAGGGTCATCTCCAGGGCAGCCGGTGTGTGGGCATAATCGATGTACACCGCAAAAGGTACCTTTGGCAGTGTCAGCTTCTGCATTCGTCCCACCGGCGGTTGTGCGGTGTGCAGTGCCCTCTGGATGGTGATAGGATCCATACCCATGTGCAGTGCCAGTGTCACCGTCAGCAGCAGATTCTGAACGGCGCACATCCCCACAAGCGGCGTCCGGATCCGAAAGATCGCTTCCTTTCCGCAGTACAGAAAGGACATCCCATCCTCGCCATGGTCCCGGATCCGCAGGGCTGCGCCGTCACATTCGGTGAACTTTGCCGGATCGGTGGTGCAGGTCAGCCAGGCACAGGCAGGCACACGCTCCATCAGCTTTTTTGCCCACGGATCGTCCCCATGGAGAATACCGGTCTTCGCCTTGGCAAACAGTCTTGCTTTGGCTGTTAGATAGTTTTCCATGGTGCCGTGCTGATCCATATGCTCGTGGGTCAGGTTGGTGAACAGGGCATAATCCGGCACGATGGCATCGGTCTTGCGCTGCGCCAGTCCCTGAGACGAGGCTTCGTAGACCAGTGTATCACAGCCGGCCTTTGCCATAGCGGCGATGGTGCCATAGAAATACTCCGGGTCCGGTGTGGTCATGGCAGCGGCTGTATCGGAGACAGAGGTGCCTCCATCGGGAAAGGGAATGCTATCCCGATCCACAAAGCCACCCACGGTGGTCAGAGAACCCACGTGCTTGCCACCGGCCATCAACAGGTCCCGCAGCAGCAGTGCCGTTGTGGTTTTGCCACTGGTACCGGTGATGCCGATACAGGTCATGTGCGCTGCCGTTGCCGGACGGCCGTAGCGGTTGTTCCACACCAGCGCTTCTGCCAGACGGGTATCCGGCGTCAGGATGTAGTCCACGTCCGGCGGCAGTGCCTCTTTGGTTTCCACCAGCACCACCGCTGCCCCACGTGCCACACCTTCGGGGATGAACCTGTGTCCATCCCGGTGCAGGCCATGGATGCAGATGAGCAGCTCGCCACCCTGCACACGCCTGGAATCCGAGGTGATCCCGGACACATGGGTCTTTGTGCATCGGGCTTCTGTGACCGGCACGTCCTGCAGCAGCTCTGTCAGCTCCATACAAACCTCCGTTTGAAAAATACAGCGAATGGAATTTTCTGTCGTAAAAGTCACGCTTTTTCATTCGGTATTTTTCAACGAAAGCTTGCGGTTTGTTTTTAGTCTGTCAAGTCCAGGTGGCGCAGGACCACGTTCACCAGCGTTCCCTTGGTCACCATGGTACCGGCGGCCGGAGACTGGCTGATCACCGTGGCGGTGCTGCCGTTCAGGGAACCTTCGAATACGGGGTTCAGTCCGGCTTGCACCAGGATCTTGTTGGCGTTGTAGGCGGTCATACCGGTCAAATCCGGCACGGCGATGTTTTCCACCGGCACTTCCGAACCGGTGTACAGCACGATCCGTCCGTCTGTGGACGAGATCTGGGAACCGGCTGCCGGGATCTGGGCTGTTACGGTATCGCCATCGCCCAGGATCTCATAGGTAAAGCTGCGCCAGCTCAGGTCGGTGATGGAGTTTTCCACAGAAGCACCCACGTAGTTGGACAGGGTCACGCTCTGGGTCTCCAGCTCCTGTTCGGTATATTGGGCTTCCACACCGATATACGGCAGGATGAAGGAAAGCAGATTGGAGATATACGGTGCCGCTACGACACTGCCGTACACGCTGTCGATGGAAGGTTCGTCTACGATGATGATGGCGGCGATCTGGGGATCATCGGCCGGTGCATACGCTACGCACGACCCGACCCGGTAGGATTTCTCGCCGTATTCGTCCACCTTGTCACGCTTCTCCGAGGTACCGGTCTTGGCCGCCACTCGGTAGCCTTTGACGTAGGCATTCTTGGCACCGCCGTCTCCGGCCACGCCTTCTTCCAGAATGTCCGTGATCCGTTCGCACACATTGGTGGAGACCACCTGTCTTACCACTTCGGTCTCGTAGCTCTGGATCACGTTGCCGTTGTCGTCGGTGATCTTGGACAGCAAATGCGGTGTCACCAGATACCCACCGTTGGCGATGGAGGCAATGGCACGGATCTGCTGGATGGCAGTGGTCTTGAAGGTCTGTCCGAAGGAATATACGGCCAGCGACACCGGTCCGAAATCCTGGTAGCTGGAATAGATGCCGGCCACCTCACCGGGCAGATCGATGCCGGTCTTTCCGGTGTATCCAAAGGCCTGGAAGTAGTTATAAAACTTTTCTCGTCCCACACGGGCTGCAATGGACATCAGCGTCGGGTTACAGGATTGCTGCAGGCCGACCCGGAAGGTCACACTGCCGTGTCCGGTTTTTTTGTGACAGCTGATGGGCTGCGACCAACCTTCGATCATGGAATAGCCGGGGCAGTAGAAGATCTCGTTTTCGGAGACCACGCCTTCCTCGAACGCCATGGAGGTGGTGATGATCTTGAAGGTGGAACCGGGCTCGTAGGTCTCTGTGGTCGCCTTATTGTTCCACATATTGTACATCAAGGTTCGGTATTGTTCTTTGTACGCATCGGAGCTCTGGTCCATGCCGTACAGCTTTGCGGCGGAGAATTCGTCCAGCGTATACGGATCGTTCAGATCGAAGCTGGGGTAGGTCGCCATGCCCAGAATGCTGCCGTCGTTCACATCCATGACGATGCCGGTGACACGGTTGCCTGCACCCGATTCCAGGAAGGTTTTTTCCAGCTGATTTTCCAGCTCGTACTGGATGTACATATCCAGCGTGGTGGTGATGTTGTAGCCGTTGGAAGCCTCGATGTACCGCTCGTATTCAAAGGGCATATCGGAACCACGGGCGTCCTGCGCCAGAATGTATCGGCCACTGGTCCCTTCCAGCAGGTTGTTGTAATACCGTTCCAGGCCGTAGATCCCCACGCCTTCGCTGTTGGTAAAGCCGATGGCATGGGAAGCAAGCTCGCTTTTGGGATAATATCGTTTGGAGGAAGCATTGAAGTAGATCTCGTCACCCAGGCTGAAGGCAGCGATGAAATCCCGGATGGGCTGGGCTGTGTCGTTGTCCACGTTGTTTTTGACCACCTCATATTGGCGGTTGATCTTGGCTTCCTTGGCGATGATGGCGTCGTAATCGGCTTCCAGATAGATGGACAGCACCGTGGCGATCATTTCGTCCAGCTGCGTTCCCCGGAAGTGGATGCCCACGGAATCGTCGTCGTACACATACAGCACATCGTTTTCCGGATCGTCATCGACCAAGGTCTCGGCGTCGTCCTGCATCCGTTCGTAGATATCCTTGGGAGAGAGGATCACGTTGTACACCGTGATGTTGGTGGCCAGGATGTTGCCGTTGCGGTCTGTGATGCTGCCACGCTCCGGATTGACGCTGTATTCAGTGGTCACCTGGTTCAGCACGATGGATTGGTAGGTATCGTAGTCCTTGAGCTGGTATCCGGCAAGCTTCCCCACAATGGCCGATGCGATCAGCAAAAACACACAGAAAGACACCACGTACCGGGTATAGGTCCTTTTGTCGATCCGGTTTCTGCTTTGATTCATAAAACTTCTCCCATTCTGTGTATCGCTTTTGTTTTGCCATTTTTATGGCAGCAATTGGGTTCCCTGTGCTCTTAATAGTATCCTATGCACCCTGCGGCGAGATTATGTCACCCTTTGAAAAAGGAGCTTCCACAAAAGGAACCTTTTGAAAAAGGAACTTTTTGAGAAAAGGAACGGGTTGTCTCACGGCCGGGTCTTTTGGTGAAACAACCCATGATCTCGCTGCAATATAGACAGACACATCGGTGTCGGCGTAGGCATTCTCAATCGCCCAGACTTTCAAAAAATCCGGCAAAGGCCTCTGCCAAAGAGGAGAGCATGGTGCCCAGAGTCCCCTCTTCCATGTTGTCTTCGTTTTCTTCTCCGATCAGATCGATCCGTTCTCCGTCCGACAGAGACACGTACTTTCGCTGCACCGAATCTTCCTTGACCATGCCAAGCTGATCGGTGGCGATCTGTTCGATCACACGGATGTCGTTTTTCTCTTCGATGGCAAGCTCCAGCTTATCCACCTCGGCCTGCAGGGTCACCAGCTCATCCTCCAAGTCGGCGATGGTGCCGGTGGTCTGGTAGATCTGGGAAATGCTGATCAAGATGCCCATGATCATCATGGTGACCACGGCCAGCATCGCCAGATAGCCTACCGGAAAGCTGCGTCCCTGTACCCGCACTTCCCCTTCGTGAGGCACCTTCCAGAACGGCTGCTTTTTCGTCTTTGCGCTTTTGCCTTTTTCCGTCTTTGTGCCACGCCGGGGATTTTGCGTCTGTGTTCCGCCGGTACCACTTGCATGGGCGCTCTGTCGTTTCGGTTCTCGGCGCTGTGTGGGATCCGTGTAAGCGTAGGCGTGATAGGCGCCGTCCCTGTTTTGCCGATCCCGCAGTCTTTCACTAAAGGCCTCTTCGGAGACGTTTTCGTGGGGATCTCGACCCATTTGGGCCCGGCGCATGAGCTCCTCTGTGGAAGACGCACCGATGCCACGCAGATCTTCTCCACGATTTCTGTATTCCTGCCGCAGCTTGGTCGCCAACCGACTGGGGCTTTCCTGGGATCCACCGTACATCGCAACGTCCTCCTTTCGTATTGGTTCGATCTATGCTTCTCGTTATTTACAACTCAAAGTTTTTCAGCACACCGCAGCTTGGCGCTTCTGGAACGAGGGTTTTCCGCCAGTTCCGCTTCGCTTGGCAGGATGGGCTTTTTCGACAGCAGCCTGATCTTGGGTTTTCCACCGCACACACAGACCGGAAATTCCGGTGGACAGGTGCAACCGGTGGCAAGCTCACGGAAGGTCTCCTTGACGATGCGATCCTCCAGCGAATGGAAGGTAATGACCGCCAACCGTCCGCCGGGCTTCAGCAGCGACGTTGCCGCACGAATGGACGGTGCGATGGAGTCCAGCTCCCCGTTGACCTCGATGCGGATGGCCTGGAAGCTGCGTCGTGCCGGGTGCTGGGATTCCTTGGCTCGGGCAGCAGCTGGGATCGCACCGGCTACGATGGTGGCCAGCTCCGTGGTGGTCTCGATGGGCTTTTCGGCTCGCTTTGTCACGATGGCGTGTGCGATGCGGCCGGAAAATTTCTCTTCCCCGTACAGCCACAGGATCCGTTTCAGATCCTCTTCGCCGTAGGTATTGACCACATCCTGGGCCGTGATGCCGCAGGTCTGGTCCATGCGCATATCCAGCGGTGCCTCGGCGGTGTAGGAAAAGCCACGCTCCGCTTCGTCCAATTGGTGGGACGACACCCCCAGATCCCACATGACCCCGTCGATGCCGTCGATACCCAGCTCTCGCAGGACCATATCGATCTGGTCATAATTCGTTTTTACGATCGTATGCTTATCGGCATAGTCTGCCAGTCGATTCCGGCAGGCTGCAATGGCGTTGTCGTCCCGATCCAGGCTGATGATCCTGGACCCTGCCGGCAAGCGCTTGGCGATCTCGTAGGAGTGACCGCCACCGCCGGCTGTGCAGTCCACGTAAATGCCGCCTCGTTCCGGTGCCAGTGCCTGCATACATTCCGGTGCCATGACGGACACATGATGAAATTCCATTTTTGTTCTCGTATCTTTCTCGTTCATGAGACATCAAAGTCCCAGCTTTTCCAGTTCTTCGGTGAAGTTTTCCGGTTCGTCGTTCAGGGCACAGGCTTCCCAGCGCTCTGCCGACCAGATCTCCGCATAACGACCACAGCCGGCCGTGACCAGGTTCTTTGTGATCCCGGCAAACTCCAGCATTTCCTGTGGCAGGGTGACACGCCCCTGTGCATCCGGCGTGACCTCAATGGCGTTGGAGTAGAGGTACCGGGTGATGGCACGGCTTTGGGTCGCAGGCAGTGCGCTGATCTTCTCCGCATACAGTGCCCACTCCTCTGCCGAATACAGACGCAGGCATTTGTCGTTGCCCTTCAGCACGGTGATCACCGGACCCAGCTGCTCCTTGATTTTGGACGGAATGATGACCCGACCCTTGCTGTCCAGTGCGTGGTTGTACTTTCCCATCAGCACGGTCATCACCTCCATTCCGTGGAAATGCATGGAACTCTCTACCACTCCCTGTTATTATATAATATCTTGAGAGAAATTACAAGGGGTTTTCCGAAAATATATCAACTAAATTATATGCTTTCTTCCCACGTTTCGCCGTCATTCTACCATTTTCCAGTATTTTCCATGGTATTTTTCGAGGAAAACCTGCTTTTTCATGGTTTTTTCGCATTTTCCACCGGTTTTGCCGATTCCCCGTTCCGGTTCGATCGGCGCAAAATGTCAATCACATTTACCTCACGTGTATCGACACAGATCTCCGTTTTGCCCCGGATCCGTCAGCATATAGCCGTCCAGAAGTTCGCAAATTATTTCGATAAACTTCACGGTTATTTTACAATTTGTGCGTTTAGACGAATCAAAAAAGTGCGCTCTTTTTTCGACAGGAACGCACCTTTTCCGCATATTTATACGGTGTCTCTACGCCTGTAGTGCCGCCAATGCCTCGTCCAACAGCTGCTCTGTGACTGCCGGATCCGCACGTCCACCGCTTTGTCGGATGACGCCGCCCAGCAGTCGTTTTTTCGCCGCTGCTTTGCCACCCAAAAAGTCCTGCACCGACCGGGGATCATTGCGGATGGCTTCCTGCACCATGGGCAACAGCACCTCCGCAGACTTGATCCGGAACAGTCCCTCTGCTTCGGCAATGGCTTTGGGACTCTGCCCTTCCGTCATGGCTCTCGTCAAAAGCTGCTTGGCAACGTTGCTGCTGACGTCTCCGTTTCCGGATAGATCGGCCGCTTCTGCCAGATGCGCTGCCGCCAGTGGGATCGGCGTATCCGATGTGTCATTGGCATCCAGAATAGGGAGCACCTGCCCGATAAACAAATTGGCGACCAGCTTGGGGTATCGGGACAGCGTCGCCGCTTCGCAGTAATACTGCACAAATTTAGGCGACTGCATAATTTGCTTTTTGTCGTCATCGCCAAGTCCAAAGGCATTTGTCAATTGTTCATCCCAGGCTTCCACGGATTTAGGCATTCGTCTTTTTTCGTTCTCCAGCCATTCTTCCGACAGATGCACCATGGGAATATTGGGTTCAGTAAAATATCGATAGTCCACAGCGGATTCTTTTTTCCGCATGGTCTCGGTCTTGCCGGTGTTCTCGTTGAAGCGGCGTGTCTCCTGCTGGATCTGCCCACCGGCCACCAAAATATCCACCTGTCTATGGAACTCTTCCTCTGCCGCTTTGGCCGCAAACTGAATGGATCCAATATTTTTGATCTCGCAGCGAACACCACGGGTAGTGGTCCCCACAGGCCGCACCGACAGATTCACCTCGCAGCGCATGGAGCCTTCGTTCATCCTGCAGTCCGACACACCGGCAAACAGCAGGATCTGCCGCAGGTTGGTCAGGTAATCCTTCACCTCGGATGGATCGGTGATGGCCGGCTCCGACACGATCTCGATCAGTCCCACGCCGCATCGATTGTAGTCGGCCAGGGTCACGTCGTCCCCATGCAGCAGCTTTCCGGCGTCCTCTTCCAGATGGATCCGTGTCAGAGGAATGCACTTTTCTTCCTTATTATGGAGCGGCACGTAGCCACCGGTGCAGAAGGGTGTGTCGTTCTGGGTGATCTGGTACCCCTTGGGCAGATCGGGATAAAAATAATTTTTGCGATCGAACCATGTGTCTCTGTGGATCTCGCAGTGCAGCGCCAGTCCAGCCTGTACCGTAAGGCGCACGGCCTCTCCGTTCAGCTGCGGCAGAGCACCGGGCAGTCCCATGCACACCGGACAGCAGGCTGTGTTGGGTGCTTGTCCAAAGGCGGCTGAGCAGGTGCAAAAGACCTTGGACGCCGTTTTCAGCTCACAGTGCACTTCTACACCGATCACCGGTTCGTATCCTTTATAGGGCATGATGGACCTCCGTTTCGTTTTCCTTTTCCAATACGTTCTCCAACCAGGCAGCCAACCGATACAGTGCCAATTCTCCATAGCGTCTGCCCAGGAAGGATACGCCCGTAGGCAAGCGTCCGTCTCCACCGGAAGGAAGCTGGATGGCCGGCAGTCCTGTCAGGTTGGCGTAGATCGTGAATCGGTCGCTGTCGTATCGATCCACGTGCTCCCCATCCTCGGCTTGTGGAAACGCCACAGAACCGGTGGTGGGCATGAGGATGGCATCGTAGGTACCAAGGATCGTCTCTACCGACCGGGTGATCTCCTGCTGCACCGTTTTGAGCTTGTGGAAATATTGCCCGCCGTGTGCCTTTGACAGCGCATAGGTGCCGGTCAAGATCCGCCGGGTCACCTCATCGCCAAAGCCTGCGGTACGTGCGTCGGCGCCGATGGTCCGATAGCTGTCCCCATTTGTCCCCGGCGTACCGTAGCGGATCCCATCGTATCGTGCCAGATTGGAGGAAGCTTCTGCCGCCGTCAGGATCACATAGACCTCCAACGCATGCTCCGGCAGTGCCACCTCTTCCACCAGGTGCCCAGCTGCTTCCAGTCGCTCGATCACCCGTGCGGTATTGTTGGCAGTAGCTGCGTCCACCTGCACGTTCCAGCCTTGGATGACGGCGATCCGTTGGGGTGTCACCAACAAGGGTGCATTTTGCAGCTCAGCATACCAGGCGTCCGGCAGGTGCAGTGAGGTCATGTCACGGGGATCGTGTCCGGCCAGCACCGACAACACCCGGCGATTGTCCTCCACCGTACGGGTCATGGGACAAATGGTGTCCATGGACGAGGCGAACTCCACCAGCCCATACCGGGAGACCAGGCCATAGGTCGGTTTCATCGCCACCAATCCGCAGAAGGACGCAGGCTGTCGTGCCGAACCACCGGTGTCCGTACCCAGCGCAAAGAACGCTTCCCCGGATGCCACCGCTGCTGCCGAACCGCCGGAGGAGCCACCGGGTGATTTTGTTTTGTCTAGTGGATTTTTTGTTTGTCCAAATGCCGAATGGGCACAGTCCGAACCCATGGCGAACTCATCCATGTTCGTCTTTCCCACAAGGATGGCACCTGCCTTTGCCAATCGTTCTACAACGGTCGCAGAATATGGCGGCACAAAATCGGCCAGCATCCGAGAGGCACAGGTGGTGCGGATCCCGGCGGTCACCAGATTGTCCTTGCAGGCATAGGGGATCCCATACAGCGGCATGGCTTCCCTGTCTTCTGTCGAAAGCTGGCGGGCCTGCTCCATGGCTTCCTTGGCGCACACGGTCAGAAACGCACCGATCTGCGGTTCCTCTTGTTCGATCTTCGCCAGGCACTGTTCGGTCAGCGCCACAGGAGACTGTGTGGTTTGTGCTATGGTTTGTCTCCGACATATATTGTTCTCAGGCATGATTACCTCCTTGCTGTGCGACTGGATCGGGTGCACTGCCCACCACACGGGGTACGGCAACGTAATCTCCGTCTCGTCTGGGAGACAATTCGATCAGCCTTTCCGTCTCCGCAACAGCCACATCGGCACGCAGCGGCAGTATATTGTTGTCTTCCTGCTCTGTGTCAGCAACGGATGCGGCTGGCGTGGCGATCTTGCCGTAGGCTGGCGGTTGGGGCACAGCATTCTCTACGCCCTGTACCGCTTTTTCCAGCATACGCCGCAGGGTGACCAGCTCTCCTCCGATCCCATCCGGCAGTCTGTTCGGCAAAAGAAACATCGCCTCTGCCATAGCCGCCAGGGTCTCTTTATCAAAAGTATCTATCGTATCCATGTTCCTTTCCTTTCTTATATGTCTCGTTCATGTGCGATCACCCTTTCCGGCGCCGACTGCACAGCATTTTGTTCACCTCTGCGCCGCACAGCAAAATGATCATACAGGCATACAGCCACAGCATGATCAGGCACAGAGCGGTCAGGTTTCCGTACAGCAGGGCCGGACGACTGGCGTGGGTCATGTAGAAGGAATAGGCCCAGGAAAACACCAGCCAGCCCAGTGCCGCCAACACCGCACCGATCACGTGATCCTTGAAGTGATGGCTCACCACAGCGCTGCGGCGGGACACGGCGGTGTACAGGACCGTGAACACCAGCGACAGCACCACCAAAAAGATGGGCGCTTTGAAGTACAGCAACCGATCCCAAATATCCGACAAATGGGGCAGGTGTGTCCGCAGCAGCGTAAAGAGAAACTCACCGAAGAGCAGCAGTCCGATCACCGACAGGATCAGCACCACGAACACCAGCGTGTACGCCACGGAGCTGCACATCTTCCGCAGATACCCACGGACACGAGGCGCTTCGTACACCGTCTGTACGCCTTCCCGAATGGCGCCTACCCCTTTGGCTGCGCTCCACCAGATGAACACCGCAGAGATCGACAGCACGGACATGGCAGACGGCGACACCATCTCGTCAAACACACGCACAGCGGTATCCAGAAGCGAATCCGGCACGGTACCGTCAAAAAAGGCGATGACATTTTCCCGCTCCGCTGCCGTGGGCCAGATCAGCTTGACGATGTTCGCCAGCAGGGATACCAGCGGCA
>CAZLED010000036.1:0-6952 GCA_964558485.1 uncultured Ruminococcus sp.
ACACCCCTATCCTTGGGCGCTGCCCGCGCAGGGCGTTCCTTCCGATACCAATCGGAAACAGAAATTGGAACACGCCCAACGCCAGTTGAAACCTGTGGGGATTCGGGAAAGGGATACACCCTTGTCAACCCCCACGTGTGGGATCCATAAAAAAAGGGTTCACACCGAACCCTTTGCACATTCTCCCCGGAGCGGACAGGCTTCGCAGCGTGGCGTCCTTGCTGTGCAATATTCTCTGCCAAACAATACCATGCGGTGACAATAGGCCGCCTGCTCTGCCTTGGGGACGACTGCATCTAAGAGCCGCTCCACCTTGGCCGGGTCCTTTAAGGTCTCCGGATAAAAACCAAGGCGACCATTGATCCTAATGCAGTGGGTGTCCGCTACGATACCCGGCTGCCCGAAGGCGTCTCCCAATACCAGATTGGCGATCTTGCGGCCCACCCCCGGCAGAGTCAACAGCGCTTCCATGGTCGAAGGCACTGCGCCACCATAGTCCGCCACAATGCGATGGGCACACGCTACGATGTTCTCCGACTTCACACGCCAGAAGCCGCAGGAGCGTATGTCCTCTGCCACCACGGCGATGGTTTGTGTGCGCTCTCCGGTGGTCATGTCGTGGACCGTGGGGAAGTGCCCGAACAAAGCCGGACAGACCTTGTTGACCCGTTCGTCCGTACACTGCGCCGACAGCATCCCCATGACCAGCAGCCGCCACGGGTCCCCGTCCCAGGTCAGGGAACACACAGCGTCCGGGTAGGCCCTTTGCAAAATTTCGTGGATCTTCGTAATGTCCGGCATACATAGGCTCCTTTTTTCTCCAAAATGTAGGTTTCGGTTTTCTTCATGGGGTTGGGCTGGTTGACTCCGTTATGGGTGTCGCTACAAAAACGATATCGTACGTCGAATGTGATATGCCGTACGGTATGGGGTATTGTGTGCACGATATTCACGTATCAAAATGTGCGTTTGTACCATGCCAATACAATGCAGACGTGGACGTTCGACGGCGGGACGACCGTTTTGGTGGATACCCATGGGGAATACCAATTTGTTCGGCGGCGGGATGTCGTCACCTGAGGTCGATGTGAATACCAAGGGTAGGTCATCCCGCCCTACATTCGGCGTACAATCACCATTTTGTAGCGACACCCATGAACATAACCACGTTTATCCCATACGTCAGCCACCACTCCGAACGTTTTGCGTGAAGCTGAACGAACATCATAGACCCACGTTGCACCCACCAGAACCCGTACGATTCGCACCCCGTAACCTTGCGGCAGCCTGATCAAAAAGTGGTAGTTTCAGCCGAACGAGATTTACTGCCGAATGTCACGCTTCCAGAGAAAGAATCGATCAACTGAAGTAGTGCTTTTCGAGTCGATTAAGAGGGGATGGGAGGTCTCGGAGGGTAACCAACTTCGCTATAGCGAAGTTGAGGAGACAAAACTGACGAGGAAGTTTGAATCGCCCCTTACCCTCTGAGTACTGCCTGTACAAGGCAGTCATTCCGATACTTATCGGAAAATAAAATGGAGACGCACCCAACGCCAGTTGGAAAACCAAAGGCCGGGTCCCCATGAAGGGTTGCCAAACCCTTGCCTCACTCCACCGCAAAGTAATAGTCGAACACGTCCTTGATGGAGTAGCCGGCCTTGGTGCCGGAGTAGCCTTGCTCGATCACACAGGTCACGGCGATCTGCGGATCCTCGTAGGGCGCAAAGGCCGTCATGATCGCATTGTCCGACTTGGTCGAATACACCTGCGCTGTCCCCGTCTTGCCGCCGACCGTGATCGGATAGCCGGCGAAAATTCTCGCTGCCGAACCGTTGTCCATAACGTTCTTCATGCCTTCCCGGATCAGCGCATAGTTCTCATCCGATATGGGCTCGTCTGCCAGAATTTGCTTCGTGGACTGGAACACCGTCTCTCCCCCGTATTCCGATACCCTGTCCAGCAGATGCGCACTGTATCGCACTCCCTGGTTGATCAGGGTCGTGGTGTACATACAGATCTGCAATGGCGTGAACAGGTTGTCCGACTGGCCAATAGCGGCCTGCAGCGTGTCACCGGGGCTCCATTTGCCAAGGCCGTTTTCGTCCCGATAGTCGGGACCGGCCAAGATCCCCGTCTTTTCGTACAGCTCGATGCCGGTGGGCTGACCCAGACCAAAGGTGGACATGCGCTTGTTGATGTTCTCGATGGTCAGCAGTCTGCCCACTTCAAAGAAGAAATAGTTGCAGGATTCCTGGATGGCCTCCACCACGTTGATCTTCCCATGGACGCCACCGTATGCCACGATCCAGCAGTTGGGCTGGTAGTCGTCGTACACGGTGTAGGTGCCTTGGGCATCGATGATGGTGTCCTTGTCGATGATGCTGTTCTCCAGTGCCGCTACGGCTACGCCCACCTTGAACGTAGAACCCGGCGCATAGGTACCCTGCAGGGCCCGGTTGTACAGGGGTCTGGTCTCGTCCTGGTTCAGAAGCGTGATGTCCTGCCGCAGGGTCGCCAGATTGTAGGTGGGATAGGACGCCATGGCCAGCACCGCACCGGTCTCCACTTCCACAGCCACCAGGGCCCCGGAGGATGCGTCTTCGCCGGTGTGGGGCTTATCGAAGTCGGCCTCGTCCCGGATCTGCTGTACGTTTTCTGCCAGAGCGATCTCGGCGGCCATCTGCATCCCGATGTCGATGGTCAGGTATACGTTATGCCCGGCGATGGGTTCGGTGGTGACCTCGGTGCGGATGATGTTCTGCTGGTCGTCCTCGGTGATGGTCAGCACGCCGTCTACCCCACGGAGGTATTCTTCAAAGGCTGCCTCCACGCCGCTTTTGCCCACGATGGCGTCCATAGCGTAGCCCTTTTCCGTATAGTATGCCAGCTCGTCCCCATCGATCTTGCCCACGGTGCCCAGGATATGGGAGGCATAGCCCGGATAGGCATACTGTCGTTCGGCATTGGTGTGGACCCGGATGCCACGGGAAAAGGACTCCTCGGCGTGTGCCAGAAAAGCGGTGGTCACGTCGGAGAAGAGGGTATAGGGTGCGGCGGTGCTGAAGTCGGCAAGCTCCATATCCAGCCGGCGACTGAGCAGGGTCACCGTGTCCTCGATGGAATAGACCAGCGTGCCCTGGGTGTCCTCCTTGTCCGCATAGGTGATGAGCCCATACCGTTCCAGCAGTGCTTGGGTACAGCGGTCGGCTGATGGCATTTCAGCAAGGCGGCTCCGGATGATCTCGGTCAGCTCGCCGTCCGGATCGGTACCGGAATAGGGGATCGTGACACCGGCCCGCACCAGAGAAGTACCGGTGGTGCCACGGGTATCGTTGTCCACGTACAACCCTTCGATCAGGGCAGCAAACCGACGGTACCGGGCACCACCGGCAAAGAAGTCGCTGCGGAAGGCCACGGTGATGCCACTGCCGGTGTCTTCGATGGTAAAGGGCAGGGAGCTATATGGTTCCGGTGTTTTCTCGTGTCGCTTGGCGGCTGTGAGCAGGGCATAGATCAGCTCGTTTTTCTCCGCTTCGGTTTTGGGGAAGGAGCCATAGTCCAGCTGCAGGTCATAGGTGTAGTGGTTGGTGACAAGGGCTACGCCGCTGCGGTCGTAGATCTCACCACGGCAGGCCTGGATGGGCACGGTACGGGTCACGTAGGAGATGGGTGGGGTCTGGGTATAGTAGTCCTGCCCGGCCACCTGCAGGTACACCAGCCGTCCCAGATACACCAGGGACACGGCACAGAACAGGATCCCGATGGTGAAATAGCGTATTAGGTTTTGGCGTTTTTTCATGTGAATCTGTATCTTCTCTCCTACTGCTACAGCCCTTGATACATCAGTGTACAGCCATCCAAATACCAATTGCCCCGTGGCATCACCCACGCAATGTCAGACTGTACAAAGCGGTTCCGTTCATAAAAGTGGACAGCATCCGGTGTGGCGTATAGCAAAACATGGGTCGCTCCACAAATGTGCAGAGAAAAGTCACATATGATCTGCAGCACAGAATCCATGATCAAATCGCTGAAATATCCTGCTTCTTTTTCTTCAGAATACGGGAGCTTTTGATACCGTTTGTCCACGGCAAAATAGGTGATCTCAACCGCAGGGACAGAACTGGTAATTCGCTGGCCATCCCCGATTTCTATCGCAGAACAAGCGATGGAAGCTGCTGCCGCTACCCGATCTTTTTCTGTATCGATAAATATGTATGTGACCTCCTGCTCACTGGATACCGCTTTCTCCCGAAAGAATGTATCCAGTGTATCATTGCCACAGGAAAAATCTTTTAGCTTACGGACGGTCACAGCATCCAGTCGGCAGCTATACAAGGGAATATCCTGTCCCAATCTTTCATTTATTCGGATCATAATTCACATCCCATTTTACCCGTTTGGAGCGTTCCTTGTAGTACGCTCTGCCGGGACCCTGTACAGCCTTTCGAAATGTTTCATATTCTTCCTTCGTTTTGAACACCAGCGTCGGAACACCGATCCCCTCTGGCTTCATGGCGCAGCAGCCAAACTCCTCTTCCGCATCCTGCTCGATGGTTTTTCTTTTGTTTTCTTCCATATCGATCCCTCCTATGCAAGTTTTGTGTATAGATGGTCACCCCCGTGTGTGCGCCAACTTGCCCATTTCTTCCTCGATCGCCTGACACAGCAGCGCCACCTCTTCGGCTGTGTTGGTGTAGCCAAAGCTGATGCGGATGGCGGTGTCCATTTCGGTGGGCGTGGCACCAAAGGCTTTTAACGCAGCGCTTTCCTTTTTGGCGTGTGCGGAACAGGCCGAGCCGGCAGACACACAGATCCCTCGTCCCGACAGGGCGTTGAGCAGGATCTCACTGCGGATGCCCGGTATGGACAGGTTCAGCACGCCCGGCACATGGTTCACCGGTATATGGGGCACGGCACCGGCTTCGTACACCGGTGTCAGCTTTTCTTCCAGCAGGGTACGCAGTGCTGCTTCCTTCTCCCGGTTTTCGGCAAAATGCGCCGCTTCGTCCTCTGCTGCCCAGGCAAAGGCACCAATGGCAAACAGATTCTCCGTGCCGCTGCGGTAGCCAAATTCCTGACCGCCACCGGGTGCGATGGGGACGATCTGCTTTTTCTTCACCACGTCGGCTGAGATGTACAAGGCACCGGCGCCACGGGTCCCGTGGATCTTATGGGCGCTGACGGTCAGGGTATCGCAGCCCAAGGAGGATGGCGTAAAGCGTGTCTTCATATAGCCTTGCACCGCATCGCAGTGGCACAGGGCATCGGGATAGGCGGCCTTGACCATGCGGAACAGGGTCTTCACGTCGTACAGGGCACCGGTCTCGTTGTTGACCAGCATACACCCGGCATAGACCACCGGTGCTTCTCCAGCCGCTTTGTTTTCACCAAGAAACTGCGACAGGAACGCAAGGTCCAAAACGCCGTCCTTCGTGGGGATATGGACCAGCCGATAGCCGTTTTCCGCCAGTCGCCGAGCCGGCATTTCCATAGACGGATGCTCCCCGTCGGAGAGAAGGATGGTACCATAATAGCCGTTTATCATTTTGCGGTTTTTGGCATAGGCAGAGCCAAGGAGGGACAGGCAGTTGGCTTCGGTACCGCTGGCCGTAAAGATGAGCCTGTCCGCACCCAGACGCCGCAGTCCCAGGGAAGAGGCCACCTTGTCCCGGCAAAGGGAAAGAAAGCGAGCGGCCTCCATCCCGGCGCAGTGGGTCGAAGACGGATTGGCAGGAAACGCAGCCGCCGCCTGCATCCCGGCCATAGCGGCATCGGAAGGAAAGGTGGTAGCGGCGGAATCAAAATAGATCATGGTATAGAGTGAACACTCCTTTTTCAAACTACGTTTGGGGGTTGGTCGTCATGGGGGTATGGCAAGGGGCAAGGGCGTATCCCTTTACCTAACCCTTGGATTTCTTCAACTGGCGTTGGGCGCACATTGATGGGGTAGTGGTTACTGTATGGGAAAGTTGAATTCCTTTATGGGGATCGCTACAAGAACGATATCGTACGCCGAATGTAGGTCATCCCGCCCTACTTTCGTTTTACTTAGATCGATATCGTAGCGACACCCATGAACATAACCACGTTTTCCCACACGTCAGCCCAACGCCAGTACAAAACCAGTGAGGGTTAGGTGCCCCTCATCACCAGCGGAAGAACGACAGCATATTGCCTACCTCTTCCAGGTGCGTGTCAAAGGTGTCGGCCAAGGAGGTGTAGGTCACCAGGTAGACCGAACCACTGCGGATGGCTGCGGTCTGCTGGATCTTGTACGAGAATTCGCCAAGGTCGGCGGTGTAGGTGTACTTCTTGCCGTATACCCCGTCCATGGTCACGTTCTCCGGCTCCTCTACCACCACGTTCTGGAACACCAAGGATATATCCTCCAGATTCATCTCCCACCATTCGTCCAGGGTCGTGTCGGTGTGGGGCAGCTCCCAGGCCATCACCGATACACTGGACGGATCCTCCGGGGAGCAGTACGCACTGGTGGCGCCGGTGGACAGGTCTACCGTCCATTCCTCCGGTACGAAAAATGTGTAGTCTGCGGCCTCGCCGGATGCGGTCTTATAGCCTGTGGGTGCTTCGGTATCTCCACTGCAGCCGGTCAACGCCAGCGCCATGATCACCAGGCCTAAGGCAATGCTTTTTTTCATCATATGGGTTTGTTCTCCTTCTATGTACAATGCGATTTTTTCTGATACCTTTTAGTATACCCCATATCGGTGCATCACTTCAAGTGGGGAAATATGAATTTTCTATGTTCTCAGCTTACGCTATCCCCATCTATCGGAACAGATATTCCTTTGGGAAATTTTCCGTCAGGGAAATTTCCAGGAGCGGGGGATGTTCGCTCTCCTTTTCCAGCTTACTATATCCCCGTCTATCGGGACAGATATTCCTTTGGGAAATTTTCCGTCAGGGAAATTTCCAGGAGCGGGGGATG
>CAZLED010000036.1:7052-23226 GCA_964558485.1 uncultured Ruminococcus sp.
TTCGCTCTCCTTTTCCAGCTTACTATATCCCCGCTCGACCGGCCGTCAATCGAATCAGCAGATCCCGGTCGTCGTCAGCGGCGGCTTTGTTGCGGCGGATCGCTCCACATTTGCGGCACCGGTGGATCACCACAAAGCCCTTCTTCGGGTCCGGCTCGGTGCGGATCGGGTCCAGTATCCCACCACAGTCTGCCGCTCTGTCGCCCGGATTCACGTCTACGTGCAGGGACGACAGGCAATAGGGACAGTGGTTCCGGGACGTGTAGCCCAGCGGCGGTACCTCTCTGCCACAGGCTGCGCACACAAAACCGCTGTCGTTTTTGGTAAATCGTTTTGTTTCCATAGGTCTCCTTTTGGGTGTATATCCCATCCATAGGACGGACATACTGACTACAGACAGATTGTCTCGGTAATTTCTTTGATTCAGAAAGGATATTTCATCATGCAAAATCGGAAAAGTATCTGGGCCGTGCTCGTCCTGCTATGGGCGCTGACCCTGTTTTTTGCCACCTTGCCCCTGTATGCCAACAGCATCGACCCCGGCGCCAATGCAAACAGCGGTATCTCTCCGGAAGGTGGGGCCACTGTGGGTGACAAAGTCACCGTGGATGACAAAGTCACTGTAGATGACAATGTCACCACAGATGAGCAACAGCCGGATGGATATAACACCACCATTCCCGGTCAGAATACCACGCCAGATACGGACCCTCACGATGGTGAACCAAATAATGGTGGCAAAAATGGCAACGACCATGGTACCTTAGGGGACAAGGACGGCGATGGGCGTATCGGTCGGTCTGCAGCAGAAAATTCTGCGACAGATACATCTGCAGCAGATATATCTGCCGACAATGCGGAACAGAGCGGCTTCTCCTGGGGGTGGCTGTTGTTTATTCTGTTGTTGGCGGCTGTGGTCATCGTGATCCTGCTGTTGTGTATGCCACGGCGTGGGTGAGCCAAAATGGGGGGCTGTCGCACGAAGGAAGAAATGCCAAAAATGCAACAGCCTCATTTTTATATCATAGTGTTATTCTCTTCTTTTTCTCCTTTAGCGAGGAGCGCATTACGCAGTACTGCTAAAGAAGCGATGTCCTGGGTATTTCGACCTCTGCGGAGGTCGATGAGGGACGCTGTCCCCTCAACCCCTGCCAACTTTTGAAAAAGTTGGATCAAAACTTTTTCACCTGCAACAGGTCCTTTTTTCTTTGCATTTCTTGGTTCAGGTCACACCAACACAATATATTGTATTTGCTACCCACTTCAAAGTAAGCACAAGTGTCGATCACAGCCGGGACGCCACCGATCGCACGTCTTCTTCGCACCGTTTGCGCATCTCGGCCGTGGCTTCCCGGAGAGAGTGGCGGATGGCGTCTTCGTTTTGCAGTACCTCTGCCACACCGGTAAGCAGTGTATCGGCCTGCACCTCGGCGGCGTTGTACAAGTGCAGTCGTGACTGCTGCGACTGCTGCAAAGACCGGAGCAGGGCATCGATCTTGGGGTCGTAGGACAGGCCGATCATGGGCACCCCGGCTACGGCTGCATAGATCAGGCAGTGGAGCCGCATCCCAATGGTCAGCTTGGCACCGGCCAGCACCGACAGCATTTCCCCGGCACTCTCCGGTTCCACGATCCGCACGGCATCGGCAATACCCATGGCAGTCATTTTCTCGGATACCTGCAGTGCCAGCGGTCGGTCGTTTTGCTGCTGCATGGGGACCAGCACCGTGGTCAGGCCGTACTTCGTGTACAGTCCGGCACACACCTTTGCCATTTCCCCAGCCAATCGGTTGTCTTCTGCCTTGTCACGCTTCCGGTGCAGCCGCCGCAGAGACAGCACCACATAGGACCCCGGCGCCAGCTCGGACAGACCCAAGCGGTTCCGGGTCTTGGTCTGTTCGCTTTCCGGTGGCATCTGCAGCAAAAACGCCGGGTCTGCACGGAGCTGCAGCTTGTCCTCTGCCACGCCCATTTCCTGGAGCAGTCGGTACGAATCGGCATCCCGGACGCTGATGGCATCGCAGTCCTGCAGGGTACGGGCCACCAGCCGTTTGTTCTTTTCCCGGCGGATGGGACCGATCCCGTTGGCGTACACCACGGTGGTCATGCCGCAACGCTTGGCCAGAGACAACAGTGCCGTGTAGTATTGCAGGCTCTTGCCGCTGGTCACGTCCTGCAGCAGAGAACCGCCGCCGGACAAAAACAGCCTGGTGCGCCCCATCTCTCGCCAGACCTGCCAGAACCCCATCCGGTTCACGCAGTGCAGTCCCGTTCGCACGCTGTCCTTTTGGGGATGCCGGGTCAGGGCTGTGATCTGAACGCCGGGGATCGCTTCGGCCAAGGATGCGGAAATGGTGGCAAGGAGGCTTTCGTCCCCCATATTGCCAAAGCCATAGTAGCCGGACAGCAGCACGCCGGTCCTCTCCTGTGCCTTGGCGTGTCGGGCATACACCGGGGCTGCCAGGGCGTTTTCGTACAGGGACACGTAGTCCCTTGCCATCCGGTCGGCGGTGTAGTATTCCCGGATGATGCGCTGACAATATTGCCCTCTCTGCAGCCGCCTTTCGTCAGGCTCCGACAGCAGTGTGGTGATCTGGTCACACAGTTCCGTGTCGGTCAGCAGACCACAGCCACGACAGCAGAAGTTGGTGTCCACGGCGACGGTCAGCTTGCTTTCGTCAAAGATGCCCAGCGCACCCTGGTTGCCTGCCACGATGACGGGCTTGGCGGCGGACATGGCTTCCAGTGCCGACCGGGACACGCCTACGAACACATCGGCAGCGGCGCAGAACCGGTGGGTATCCGCACGACCGCCTGTCATGGTGACGATCTTTCTGCCGGCTTCTGCATTGGCTTTGTCGGCCAGGGCACGAATGGCACTCTCCTCTGTACCGCCGCCGACGATCAGGATATCCAGGTCGGGGAAGCGCTGGGCCAGGGTCGGTGCGATCCGAGCCATGGTGTAGGCGTAGGCGGCTCTGTCCTCGTCCAGGCGGCTCATGTACACCAGGCGGCGGTGGTTTTTGTCCAGTCCAAACTCCGTGAGAATGGGCGTGAAGTCCGCATCCGGGGAGAACTTTTCCATATCGATGCCATTGATGGTGGTCTGGATGTGATTCCGGGGAATGCCGTATTCGTCCACCAGATACTCCACGATGTCCTCGCTGACGGACATGGTGCGCTCACCCCAACGGGAAATCCGCCGCCACAGAGGATTGATGGAGAAGTTCAGGTGGGCCGTGGTGACAAAGCGAAACAGCGGCACGGTCTTGCCGTCCCGGGTCAGGGGATGCTTTTTGTATTTGTCCCACAGGAGACCGCAGATCCAGGCTGGGATCCGGGCGTGGGCGTGGACGATGTGGTAGTCGCCCAGGAAGGTGCCGTCTTGTGTCCGTGCGCCTTCCCGGATGCATTTGTCCAGCCCGGCCTTGGCGGTGAGCACGGACAGTGGCGATTTGGTGTGCAGCGGCAATGTGACGTGCCGTACCCCATCGGAGGACAGCATTTCGGCATACACGCCGCCGTTGGAAACCAGGGTGATGTGGTGTCCCATACGAGCCAGTGCCCGGCACAGCTCCAGAATATGGGTCTCCGCACCACCGATATCCATTTGCATGGTGACCATTAGAATATTCATGTGTACCCCCTTGGGAAAGTCAGAAGTCAGAGGTCAGAAGGCAGATGTCGGGTTTGGGAATTTGGGTTATCCTTTGCCTTTTGGTTTACTGCCACTGTTATATTTATGATTCTGTTTGGGTTTGTTGGTGTTGTGGTTTGCGTTACGTCTTTCGTTGTCCGTGCGTCTATTGTTTCCAGATTTTCCGGATTTGCCTGCGGTGGCGGAACGGTCAAGACCGTTCCCTACAGGTTTTCCGGATTTGCCTGCGCCGGCGGAACGGTCAAGACCGTTCCCTACAGGTTTTCCGGATTTGCCTGCGCTGGCGGAACGGTCAAGACCGTTCCCTACAGGTTTCCCGGGTTTGCCTGCGGTGGCGGAACGGTCAAGACCGTTCCCTACAGATTTTGTTGGTTTACCTACCAGTTCTTCCAGCATGACCTTGCCTACGTCGGTGCAGTAGTGCATGGCTTCGTAGATCATGCGGCGGTTCTCCGGTTTGCGCCACTGCAGCAGGGCTCGCTGGAGCTGCTTTTCCCGATAGTCCGTGGCGGTGTAGATGGGGTTGCCGGTGAAGGGGTCGATGCCGGTATAGTACATGACGGTGGATGCGGTGCCCGGTGTGGGGTAGAAGTCCTGCACCTGCTCCGGGGCAAGGCCGATCCGCTTGGTGTACAAGGCCAGCTCGGCCGCGTCGTCCATGGTACTGCCCGGATGGGACGACATGAGATACGGCACCAGGAACTGGTTCTTGCCGTATTGCTTGTTCAGTCGTTCGTATTTTTCCCGGAACCGGTCGTAGGTCTGGATGGTGGGTTTGCCCATATGGGACAGCACATTGGGTGCACAGTGCTCCGGTGCCACCTTGAGCTGACCGCTGATGTGGTCCTGTACCAGCTTCCGGAAGAAGGTGTCGTCCTTGTCGGCCAGCAGATAATCGAAGCGGATGCCGGAACGGATGAAGACCTTCTTCACGCCGGGCAGCTTTTCTACCTGTCGTAGCAGCTCCACATATTCGCTGTGGTCGGCGATCAGGTTGGGGCAGGGCTTGGGGAACAGGCAGCGCTTATTGGGGCATACGCCGTCTTTCAGCTGTTTGTCGCAGGCCGGACGACGGAAGTTGGCAGTGGGACCGCCGATGTCGTGGATGTAGCCTTTGAAGTCCGGCAGGGTGGTCAGCAGCTTGGCTTCTTCGACCACCGATGCGATGCTACGGCTGCGGACGGCTCGTCCCTGGTGGAAGGCCAGTGCGCAGAAGTTACAGCCACCGAAGCAGCCCCGGTTGTGGGTGATGGAAAAGCGCACCTCGGTGATGGCAGGCACGCCGCCTTCTGCCGCATACATGGGGTGCCAGGTACGGGTGTAGGGCAGGGCATAGACCTTGTCCAGCTCTTCGGTCTCCAGCGGTGGCTGTGGTGGATTGATCACCAGCATCCGGTCGCCGTAATACTCCACCAGCGCCTTGCCGATGATGGCGTCGTTGTTGAAATACTGCACCCGGAAGGCGTCAGCATAGGCGGTTTTATCGGTCTTTAAGGTATCGTAATCGTAGCCGGGATAGGTGGGCGTGGGTTTGTCGGTGTCGTCCGTGGCAGCAGGCTCCGGCAGATGTCTGTAGCCGCCGGCCACCGGGAAGGGGATCTCGTCTCCCACCTTGCCCAGCCATGCCGTACCCCGGACGTCCCGGATTTTCTTCACGGGCACGCCCTTGTCCAGCAGCTTTGCCAGACGCACGATGGCGTGTTCGCCCATGCCGTACATGAGGATATCGGCACGGGAATCGATGAGCACGGACCGGCGCACCTTGTTGTCCCAGTAGTCGTAGTGGGCGAACCGGCGCAGAGAAGCTTCCAGGCCGCCGATGAGGATGGGCACGTCTCCATAGGCTTCCCGGATCCGGTTGCAGTACACGATGACGGCCCGGTCGGGACGTTTGCCAGCCACGCAGCCGGGGGAATAGTAGTCTTCGCTGCGGCGTTTTTTGGCGGCGGTGTAGTGGGCCACCATGGAGTCGATGTTCCCGGCGGAGACAAGGAAGCCCAGCCGTGGCTTGCCGAACCGTTTGAAATCGTCGCAGGACTTATAGTCCGGTTGTGCCAGCATCGCACAGGTAAAGCCTGCGTCCTCCAGCACACGGGTAATGATGGCGGCCCCGAAGCTGGGGTGATCCACGTAGGCGTCGCCGTTCACGTATACGAAATCCGGTTGTCTCCCGTCCAGTTCTTCGGCGGTCACCGGCAGAAAAGTTTCACCAAGGGTCATTTTGCAAATTCTCTCCATTATATGATCTTGTAAGGTTATTGTACCACAAATGGGTGGAATATGCAAGAGGGGAAGGGAAAGAGGTAAGGGAGTATGACTCCCTTTCTGCGGAACCCACGTGGGGCTTTTGTACTGGCGTACAGCGTATAGACGTGTTGTTTTTCCGATACCTTCATTTTCTTCCAACTGCGTTGGGTGCGTCTCCGGTTTGTTTTCCCGAAAATTTCGGGAAGGATGCCTTGCGCAGGCGGCGCCCAAAGGGTAGGAAGGGAGAAGGAAAACTTCCTCGTCAGTTTTTCTCCCTTCCTACCCTCTGGGGACTCCCACCAACCCTCACGATCGACTCGAAAAGCACCACTTACGCCTAACAGACGGTTTCTCTGGAAACAGAGCCTTTCGCAGTAAATTTCGTTCGGCTTGGTAGTCCCGTTTTTGATTGGGCTACCGCATTAAGACGGTTGGGCTACATTAGGAATTTCGTTTGGTGCTGGATGTACGTTTCAGTTGTTTCGATATAGAATACCAAATCATTTGACGGGTAATGCAGAACGGTCGATACCCATACCGCAATCGAAAATAATATTCGGCGTTGGGACCGATTTCGTTTTCCTATATGTCAGCCACTACTCCGAACGTTCTGCGTGAAGCCAAACGAACATCATAGACCAACGTCGCACCCACCAGAACCCGTACGTCCTGCACCCCGTAGCCCTGCGGTTAGCCCAATCAAAAACGGGATTTGCAAGCCGAACAAGATTTACTGCGCAAGGCATTCCTTCCGATAGTAATCGGAAAACAAAACCGGAAACGCACCCAACGCAGTTGGAAACAAAAATCACACGCCCAAACGCCAGTTTGAACCAAAAAAGGGGGACACGGGGGATGAGCCCCCATGCCCCCACGGATGTGGTTCGGACGTGGTTCGGATGTGGTTTCGTTTAGTCGACGAAGGAAACTTCCTTGTTCTGGGCGTCGGAGTCGTAGATGCCCTGCATCAGCTTGGAGGTCAGGATGTTGCGGTCGATGTGGGAGGGCAGCTTTTCACCGCTCTGGACACAGGCCACAAAGGCGTTGATCTCGTTCTGGAACATGGGCGTTGCGGTGTATTCGGGGGTGTAGCTGTGCAGCTTGCCGTCCTTGGTGCCGTACACCACAAAGTCTCCACCGTACTGCAGACGAACACCGGCCTTGGTGCCCAAGAAGTCGATGTAGGTCTCGGATACGCCGATGTTCTGGGCCCATGCGCCGTTCAGGGTGATGGTGGGGCCTTCGGTGCGAACGAATGCCGTTACGGAGTCGTCTACGTCGTAGGTACCGTTCAGGTTCTTGGTGTTCTCCGCCCACATACCTTCGTATACATAGTTGGGCATATCCACACCCAGCTTGCAGAAGGCCTTACCGGATACGGTCAGCGGTGCCGGGTCGCCGGTGCAGTACATCACGATGTCCAGGTAGTGTACGCCCCAGTCGATCAGTGCGCCGCCGCCTGCAATGTCCTTGGTGGTGAATGCGCCGCCCAGACCCGGGATGGAACGATGGGCACGGAAGGATACATATACGTGGTACACTTCGCCCAGCTCACCGGCGTCGATCAGCTTCTTGATCTCGTTGACAGCGGTGTTGAAACGGTTTACCACACCGATGTTCAGGGTCAGGCCGGTCTCGTGCTGGGCCTGCTGCATGGTCAGCGCTTCGGCATAGGTACGGGCAGCGGGCTTTTCACACAGCACGTGCTTGCCGGCCTTCAGGGCATCGATGGAGATGATGGGGTGCATCTTGTTGGGGGTGCAGACGGAAACCGCAGTGATCTCCGGGTCAGCCAGCACGTCGTGGTAGTCGGTCACAGCGATACCGCAGCCATACTTGGCAACAGCCGCTTCGGCTCTTTCGGGAATGATGTCGCAGAAATACTTGATCTCTGCATCGGGACAATTCATGTAGGAAGGAATGTGTGCGGAATTGGCAATGGTACCGCATCCAATCACACCAACTTTGATCTTAGCCATAATAAATAACTCCTTTGTTTGGATAAAAATGCTCTTTTGAAAGGTCAGAAGTTTGAAGTCAGAGGTCAGACATCCCAACAAGTTGGGGGTCCTAACAAGTCAGATGTCAGAGGTCAGAGGTCAATCGTATTTTATCTCTTACTTCTGACTTCTGATTTCTTATTTCTGACTTTGCGCAGCATAACTTCTGACTTCTGAATTCTAACTTAGCTTATCTGCCCTGCTGGGGGATCATGCTCAGGATCATCGGGGGCTGGCCGGAAGCAGAGGTGATCTCAGCAACCAGCAGAGAGATACGAGAAGAGATGTTGGCGCAGATGGGAGCGCAGTGCTTCCGGAACTGAGCAGCCACATCGATGGTGGACCAATCTACTTCTTCACGGGTGCCGGGATTGAAGACCAGCATAACGGCATAGGACACGGACAGGGTGAAGGGTCCATCGGGATCGAACTTCAGGGTACGGTTGTAGGTGACCTTCACGCCGCTGGTACCAACGACCTGTGCCACAACGGTGTCCCGACCGGTGAGCTTATAGCCGGAATCGGACTGGGCAGGCTTGGTGGTCTCATAGGAGATATTTTCCAGCGCAATGCGTCTTTCTGCCAGGAAGTACCGATTGAAGTCAAAGTCATCGTTGGCAGCGGCAGGAGCTGCATTTTCGTTTTCTACGGGCGTGTTTTCCGGTTCGCCATCCTGTGCGCCGGGAATCTTCTTACCAAAAATAGCCATGGTGATGTTTCCTTTTCTTTTATATAGATTTTTTTGTGGACGTATGTGGGGCAAGGGCATATCCCTTTCCCTAACCCTTTTGCAGGGAACGCATATTTTTTCCCACTGCGGTGGGGACTTTTTGTTTTCAACTGGCGTTGTGGCGGTCTGATGCGGTATCGATTTAAGGAAAACGAAAGTATGGGCGGAATGTTCGTTTGGATGGATGCCCATGGGGAATACCAATTTGTTCGGCGGCGGGATGTTGAATACCCAATTTTTAGTACAGTTAAGTAGTTGTCATCCCGCCCTACTTTCGGCGTACAAAAACGATTCTGTAGCGGCACCCATAAAGGAATGCCACTTTCCCCTTCGTCAGCCACCACTCCGACCGTTTTGCGTGAAGCCAAACGAACGTCGTAGTAGGACGGGATGACCTACCCTTGGTATTCTCATCGACCTCAGGTGACGACATCCCGCCGTCTATATTTTTGCATACACGTTATGGATATTGTTTGCACGTTCATCCCACCGTCGAACGTGTCAAACCGTACGCTATGGTGGTATCGGATATGCAAAATCCACGAACCAAAATGTATATTGGTACAATACCAATATAACAAAACGGTGCGTTCGACGGCTTTCGGCGTACAAAAACGATTCTGTAGCAGACTCCATAAAGGGTTGCCGTAAACCCTTTTCCCTTTATTTCCCTACCACCTGGTACACGGCCCAGCCGGTTTCCTCGTGGTAGGCGGCGACAAGGCCTGAGGAGCATGGGGTCACTGCTTCGTAGGCAAAGGCCAAGACGATGTTGCCCTCGGTATCGATCATGCCGACTCGGCCGTCTGGGGTCGTCAGTGTGGCAAGACCCGACACAAAGGGTGTGGCGCTCTGGTACACGGGCTGGGCGATCCAGGCTCCCGTGTAGTCCATGAAGCCGTATTTGCCATCCTTCTCCAGCAGCAGCATCCCACAGCTGTAGCCCTGCAGGTTGTAGCCGGAGGGGATCGGGAATTCTTCGCCGGTGGCATTGATCAATATCTCGGTGTCGCTGATCACATATTCATTGTTGTACATGGTGTAGGCCCAGTTGTCGATGATCTGCCGCCGGACCCGTACCCAGCCATGGTCAAAATACAGTGACCCAATGGACTCGATGCCATAGGACGCCGGCAGTCGCCAGGATTCAATGACGTACCGCTCGTAGTCCTGCTTCAGATAGTTTTTGTACCCGGACAATGCCTTGCGGCCGTTGGTACCTATGAAGTACAGCTCCTGCCGGTTTTCATCTCCGACCACGGCGGCGTATCCATTCCGGAACCCAAAGGCCTGCCGGAATTTGTACCCGGTCAGCTCCACGCCGTTGATCGTATATCCCACACGGGCATTTTCGTAGGCGTTGAAGAGCACGGCCTTTTCCCGTTTCAGACGCTCTTCCTCGGCCTGTCGTTCTTCTGCCGTCAGGGCTGCGATCCGTGTGGCTTCTGCTTCCAGACGAGCCGTCACCGCTTCCTTGCCTTCCTGGACCCGGATCGGCGCTGTTGTGTCGGGCGTACCATAGCTGGCCGGATAATCAAAGGTCAGACCTCTGCTGTCCAGCACCGGGTCGTAGTCGGAGAGCACAAAGCTCTTGCCGTCGTCGGACAGCCGGTAGTACACCTTCTCATAGGCGCCGTCCACCCAGCTCAGCCGGTAGAACAGCGGCAGACCGTTTTTGTCCCGTTCGTAGGCCGGCACCGTGACAGTGTCGTCCAGCCCCTGCAGGATATTGCCGTCGTGGTCGATGAGTACGATCTGCTTGCCGTTGTCGTACAGGATGTAGCCCATGTACAATTCGATAGCAGGACGTGCTTCGGTCACATCGGTATAGGCGGCGTAATATTCGGTGAAGTTCTCCGGATACACGTAGCTGAGCTTGGACACGGTGCGGTCGCTCACCGAATAGTCCTTTGGCAGGGCATAGGTAAAGCGCATTTTGGCAAGCTTCGTGGTGCCGTTTTGCCAGTCGCCGGTGGTGAAGCTGTAGCCCTTGTCGGTCAGCGATTTTATCGTGCTGTAGGACTTGACGTTGTCGGAGAGCAGCGCCGGATCCACCACATGGCACACGGACTTGGCCTGCTTTTGTGGGGTCTGCACCGTGGTCATCTGGTTCCCGGCAATGGGAGACGAACCCGATTGGTTCCCGGTGGGCACGTTCTCCGGCAGCTCGTCTTCGCCGGTAGGATCGTCTTCATCCGATATATCGGCTGTATCGATAGCTGTATCGACAGCTGCTGTATCGGTGTCCGCTGGCAGGAGCGATCCTGTGTCAACGGTATCGGCGGCGGTATGGGTAGGGGTAGCGATGGCGCTGAGCAGCTTGGCACGATCCAGAAAGGCGATATCGTAGAAGCCAAGGAAATAGGCCAGCACCAGACCGGCCCCACCGAACACCAGCACCATGGTCCCGATCCGCCGCAGCCGTGTCCGGAATTTCGTGAAAAAATAACGCATTCTTATTACTGAAAGAGGAAAGAGGCAGGAAGGTTTTTGCTTGCCCATCTGTTGGGTCGTCTGCCTTCTTACTTCTGATTTCTTACATCCTACTTCTGACGTCTGACATCTGACTTCTGACTTTACTTGTGGTATTTGCTGCCTTTGGCGATCTCACCGGCCCGATACAGCGCTTCTGCCAGCACCAGGCGTGCCAGCTTGTGGGGCAGTGTCAGCCGGGAGAGAGACAGCTTATAATCCGCCGCCTGCTTGACTCTGTCAGACAGGCCATAGGAGGAACCGATGATGCAGGTCACAGCGCTTTTGCCGCCGGTCACTGCTTTTTGGAGCAGGGCAGACAGCTCCTCGGAGGACGGCGTTTTTCCTTCGACGCACAGAGCGATCACAAAGGATTGCCTGGGGATCTCGGCAAAAATGCGGTCGGCTTCCTTTTCCAGTGCCGCCTGGATCTGGGCCGCCGACGGATCATTGGGCAGCGGCTCCGGCTTCAGGTCGCATTCGGTCACGTCCCCCATGCGCTTATAATATTCCCGACATAGGTCGGCATACCCCTTTTCGGTGGTCCCACCAAGGGAAATGATCTTCGTTTTCATGTGTGGACTCTTTCTTTCAACTGGCGTTGGGCGTGTGATTCCATGGAGTTACTCCATTGCCTTGTTTTTTCTTCCAACTGCGTTGGACTGCACACCCGGTTTATTTTCCGAAAAGTTTCGGAATGACTGCCTTGTACAGGCAGTACTCAGAGGGTAAGGGGAGGATCAAACTTCCTCGTCAGTTTTGTCTCCTCAACTTCGCTATAGCGAAGTTGGTTACCCTCCGAGACCTCCCATCCCCTCTTAATCGACTCGAAAAGCAACACTGAAGTTGACCGATTTATACCCTGGAAGCAGGGCATAACGCAGTAAATCTCGTTCAGTTGAAGAATCCACTTTTTGATTGGGCTAACCGCATTAGGACGGTTGGGCATGGCTAAGAATTTCGTTTGGTGCGTGACGGTTGTTTTGGTTGTTTCGATATAGAACACCAAATCATTCGACGGGTAATGTAGAGTGTCTAATACCCATACCGCAATCGAAAATAATATAGACTCTGGAACGTTTTTGCTTTTTCTATACGTCAGCCACTACTCCGAACGTCTTGCGTGAAGCCAAACATATGTCAAAAAATGCACTTCGCACCCACCAGAACCCGTACGTTCTGCACCCCGTAAGCCTGCGGCAGCTTAATCAAAAACGGGATTCTTAAACCGTTCGTGATTTACTGCCAAAGGTCACGCTTCCAGGGAGAATTGGTGGTAAGCTGCAAGCTGTGCTTTTCGAGGCGATTAATAGGGTTGGTGGGAGTCCCCAGAGGGTAGGAAGGGGAATAAACTGCCGAGGAAGTTTAATCTTCCCCTTCCTACTCTTTGGGCGCCGCCCGCGTAGGGCATCCTTCCCGAAATCTTCGGGAAAAATAAATTGGTGTGCACCCAACGCAGTTGGAAGAAACCCAGGGCAAATGGGGTTACCCCCATTGGTACCAGCCCAAACGCAGTTTGAAACCAATGGGGGTTAGGTTAAGGGGAACATCCCTTGCCCCATTCCCTTCAGCTGAAGAACCACAGCTCAATGTAGCTGATGCCTATCGTTACCAAAAGGGGCAGCAGGATGTACAGGAGCTTTCTGGCCTTGGCGATGTCCGTTTTGCGGCGCGCGATGTACGACTGCTTTTCCTTCCAGTCCCATTCCTCCGGCAAGTCCTCTGCTGCCGGGAGCTTGGTGTCAAAGGTGCCGCCGTTCCAGTAGAAGAACAAGATCACCAGCACCGCCAGTGCGATCATGTACACCGACGAGCCTACGTAATAGATATACGGATTCTGCAGCCGTTCGCCTAAGGTGATGATCACCCGGAGCAGGCCGTAGCTGAGCACAAAGTTCAGCAGCAGCAGGCACAGCTTCCGGACGACCCTTTTCGCTTTTGCAGGCTCCATCGCTTAGAACCGCATAGCGCCGTCACGACGGACGGACAGCACGTGGCAGGCGTGTTCGCCAAAAATGGAATCCATGTAGGCCGCATAGTCTGCTACCTTGCAGAGGGGTACGAATGCCTGGATCGTCCCGGCAAAGCCACCGCCGTGAACACGGCAAACAGCACCGGTTCCGGCCAGGTAGGCTTCGGTCAGGCACAGTGCCAGAGACAGACCCTGTTCGGCTACGTTCTTGGTGGTGTATACGTTCTGCAGATACTTGAAGCTGGAGTTGCCGCTTGCCACGACACCTGCCTTGAAGCCTTCCATGTCGCCGTTTCGCAGTGCCTCTACCTGGGCTGCCACCCGACGGTTTTCCGCAAAGAAGTGCATAGCACGCATGAGAGCACGGTCACCGCAGGTCTCACGCACCTTGCCGATGTTGGCGATCAGCTCTTCTTCCGTGGTCTCCCGCAGGACAGATACGCCCAGCACTGCCGCCACGGCCTTCATTTCTGCCGGAACAGAGGCATAGTCCTCGTTCAGGTCTGCGTGGTTGCCGCCGGTGTTCACGATGCACAGGGCATAGCCGGCCTTGCCCAGGTCGAAATCCATCTTCTCAATGATGGGATTCTTGGGGTCTGCAAAGTCGATGGTGATAAAGCCACCTACGGCACAGGCCGTCTGGTCCATGAGGCCACAGGGCTTGCCGAAATATTCGTTTTCCGCATACTGTGCCATCTTGGCGATCTCTACGTTGGAGACCTTGCCGTCGTTGTACAGGTAGTTCAGGATGTTGCCCACCATGACCTCGAAGGCCGCAGAGGAGGAGATACCGGAGCCCTTCAGCACGTTGGAGGTGGTGTATGCATCAAAGCCACCCACCTGGTAACCGGCGTTCAGGAAGGCCTTTTCCATACCGGCGATGATGGCAGCGGAGGTGAAGAACTTGTCCTTGTCCGGTGCATCGATGGCAGCAGGCGCCACTACGTCTTCCGGGAAGCCTTCGGACTGGATCCGGATCACGCCGTTGTCGGTGGGCTTGGCGATGGCCAGGATGTCCAGATTCACGCTGGCAGCGATGACACGACCGTGGTTGTGGTCGGTGTGGTTGCCGGAGATCTCGCTCCGTCCACCTACGGAGAACACAGAGATGTCCCCGTCTCCATACAGGTTTGCAAAGGCATCCAGCGCAGTGGCATACCGAATTCTCTGGCCGGGCACATTGGCTTCGGTCACAGAAAGGGCCTCGGTCAGGGTCGCATCCATTTCGCCATCCTGAAACAGCTTCTTCCATGCAGCAATATTTTTCATATAGATAAACTTCCTTTTTCAGATTAGATAAACTCTGTCGGATATATTATACCATAAAAACCGGGAAAAGCAAGAGGGTGATTGTAAATATATTGGAAAAGGTAGGAGGAAAGGCAGAAGGAAGAGGGCAGATGTCAGATGTCAGAGGTCAGAGGGCAGATGTCAGAAGTCACCACACCACTGTAGGGGCAGGTTCACCACACCACTGTAGGGAACCGCACATATATGCAATAATAGGGTGACATCTGACATTTGACTTTCCCCAACAATTGCTGCCGCACGGAACGGTCAAGACCGTTCCCTACAGTGATGGGGTGAATTGCAATCGCACGAACGGGCAAACGTACATATATGTGCGCTTGACCGTTCCCTACAGGATTAAAGTCACTTCTTCCTTTCCCTTTTTCCTGGTTTTTGAAAAAAATATAAGAAAATTTCACAAAATGTCTTTACAAACCGCACCCGAATATGGTATAATAGCTATACAGAAACCAGAGAGGTCCGGTGCCGGGCTTCCGGTGCGAAAGCCTCTGTGGGGTCTGATTTCTGAAAAAGGTGGTACGATCATGAACATTACGTATATTGGCAGACAAGTGAACGTGTACGAAGACCAGAAGCAGCTTGTGGAAAAGAAACTTGCCAAATTCGACCGGTACTTCCCGGAACACGCCGAAGCTACGGTGACCTTCCGGAAGATCCGTGACAACGAATGTATGGAGATCACCATCTCAGTTGGGAATACGCTGTTCCGGGCCGAGGAGCAGGCAGAAAAGTACAGCATTGCACTGACCCGCTGCATCGATGTGATCGAAGGACAGATCCGCAAAAACAAGACCCGTCTGGAAAAGCGGATGCGCACGGCCTTCGTTTCTCCGGAACCGGGCGACATTGCGGAAGATACCGAGGCCTTCCGGGTACGTACCAAGCGGTTCACCCTGAAGCCCATGACGGCCGAGGAAGCCATCCTGCAGATGAACCTGCTGGGGCACAGCTTCTTTGTGTACGCCGACGCCGACACCAACGAGACGAATGTGGTCTACAAGCGTGACGACGGCAGCTACGGCCTCATTCTCCCGGAAAAAGCCGAATAAGCCATCCTTGGAAACATACACCCCTGCCACATATGGCAGGGGCTTTTTTGGCGGAAAACGAATCGGCAACGGCACAATATATTGTGGTTGGTTTGAATTAGGAAGATAGCACAAGAGGGTAAAAGTGACTTTATTACTGCATATATATGCATTTGACCGTTTCCGTGCGGCAGCCACCCGTTGGGGCAGGTGTCACTTTATTCCTGTAGGGAACCGCACATTCATGTGCACTTGACCGTTCCGTGCGGCAGCTGTTCACCCCACCACTGTGGGGAACCGCACATACAATATGCACTTGACCGTTCCGTGCGATTGCCGTATCACCCCAATACTGTGGGGAACAGCACATACAATGTGCACTTGACCGTTCCGTGCGGTAGCCACCCGTTGGGGAAAGTCAGACGTTAGATGTCAGAAGTCAGAAAAACGTTTTAGTGCAACGGTGTTGCATATAGATTGCATGGTGTGTTCGTCTTTTGACGTTCGACTTGTTGTAGTATCTGACATCTGACATCTGACATCTGACTTAGACTTTGCGCTCTCCTGTGCTGTGTTGGAAAAAAATTTGAGAAATTTTGAAAAAGGGGTTGACAAATGGGGGCGAGCGTGGTATAATATAGGAACTGTCAGGCGAAACCGAGTTTCGTCAGCGAAATACAAAATTTCGATAGACGGGCAAAACCACAGATGCAAAGGTGGCTGAGCTGGTCTAAGGCGCACGACTGGAAATCGTGT
>CAZLED010000037.1:0-23006 GCA_964558485.1 uncultured Ruminococcus sp.
TGGGGGATGTCCTGTGGGATCTTTACGGTATCGGGCAGCAGTTTGTGAGTCCTTTTCAGCAGCCATTTGCCATATACGGCAACACTTCCTTCATCTTCTTCATCGACTACATAACATCGGGGGTTGGCAAATCCGGGATTTGCAAATCCGGTGGGACGTGGACGGTCGTGGCGGTGTAGTCGTCCCATGCGCTGCAGCAGCAGATCCATGGGGCACAGTTCAGTGATCATGCAGTCAAAGTCCAGATCCAGGGATTGCTCCAGCACCTGCGTGCCTACCACGATCAATTTCTGCCGATCTGCTTCGCTGGAATGCTTGCCCACCGCTTTGAGAATCTCCTTCTCTCGCTTTGCACGATCTGTCATGATGTACTGTGCGTGCAGAGTAAGGACACGACAATCCGAAAATCTCTCTCGTAATGTACTGGCGAGCTCCTGCGCTTTTTTCACGGTATTCACGATCACGCCTACGCAACCGCCAGCCGACATCACATCGCTTACGATATTCTCGATCCTGTCTTCTGTGATCTTGCAAATCGATACATTTTTGTTTTCACCTGCAAAGCTGAGTTGGTTTTGCTTTACGGTACTGCCATCTGTGTAGGTGAGCGCAGGATAGGACAAACTACGCTGCCACTTGCCCTCCGCTGCTTTTCCACCCAAATAGGCATCGATCAATTTGGTTCGTCTCGTAGTCGTCAGTGTGGCTGAAAGGATCACGACAGGCACTTTATACGTTCCCAACCACTGGAGCACTCGATCCAGGTATTGGCTCATGTAGGCATCGTACGCATGGCATTCATCGATCACAACAACTTTTCCGGCCAATCCAATATGCCTTAGCATCACGTGCTTTTGCTTTAGTGCTGCCATAAGCATCTGGTCGATGGTGCCAATGACGAATTCTGCCAGCAATGCCAGCTTTCGACCGGAAAACCAATCATGCACAAATAGGTTTTTTCCACCAGCATCGGTGTCTTCAGCCAGCGTGCTATACCCTTCCAATAGTTCCCGATATTCTTCGTTCAGTGCAGCTGCTCCATGGGCAAGACGAATAGCGTGGAGCGTACCTTCATCCGCCGCAAGCGAGGAGGCCCAGGCTTCCAGTCGGGGAAAAATGCCGTTGGAGGTCGCTTGTGTGGGCATTCCAAAATATACGCCACCAGCATGGGTTTTGGCAGCAAGGACTTCCGCCATGGCAAGTGCCGCTTCGGTTTTGCCCAGTCCCATCGGTGCTTCCAAAATGAGTATGCCCGGCGCATCCAGATCGTTGACGATATCGAGTATTTCTGTCTGCGTTTGGTTCGGCGAAAAATGAAAACGCTCTGCAAATCCTTGTGCATCCAGTCCAAATTTGGCGCTGGTTTCCCACGGACTTGGCAGCTGCAGCTTTTCCCACGCATACGTTACCCTTGCCGGATAGTCGTCCATGCTGCCGTTTGTATCCAGTGGTATTAATGGAAAATAGTGTGTGTTGCTGGCGATCCAATCTGCCATAATGAGGAGCGCACAGATCAGCACCTGCACCGGAATGGAGATCTCCGGTATCTCCTGCATTGAGGAAAGTCCTGCCTCTGCCAGCGCAAAGTCGATCCATTCCTGCCACAGCTCTTCAAAAAATGGTTCGTATTTCTTAGACCCCAGAAGATCCTCGCCATGGGAACAGAAATCCATATTATCAATAGTACAGGTTGGTTTTCCGTGGTGCGCACCAGCTATTGAAGCAATACCGCAACGACAACCGTACTTCAACAGGATCATTTCGCCAGCTAAGGTATGGGGAGTACTGCCTTTCAATGCTTTGCCCAGCTGCACATATGTGCGAAATGGTGCATCTACAATACTCTGCGCAATGTTCGATTGGAAGCAGTAGGTGATCTTGCCGATGTCATGCGCAAGGGCACAAAATGTGAGTATGGCATATGTGCGTTTTTCGCCACCGCAAGCATCCTGCAAGTAGGCACACACGTGCTCCGGCAGCCATTCTTGTACAAGGTGCTGGATGATCCCTGCGGTGTCGAGAGAATGCATCCAAAAGGGGAGCCAATCCGTTCCATGTTCACGATCGCTCTTGGCTGCCACCGACTTCAATTCTACCGAAATATCGTCCATATCTGTATTTCTCCACACGTTTATTTGTGTTTATTATAGCACTTTTGCGCATATTCGTCAATAACTTTTTGCTATTTTTAGTCTGTTTTTGCAAATCCACACAGTTTTGTAAAGCATTTTCTGCCGTCAGATGCATTCTATATTTCTTCTCATCGACAGATTTGGTCAAATCGTCGATTTTTCTTTTGAATAAATAAATGTAATTATCCCAGTTCCAAAAATCTATGCAGCGATACGCATTGGGAAAACTTTGGTGGTGCACGTTGCGTATGATATTCATCCATATTACAGTGGGCTTTACCGCCTGACTTGATGGCCAACAAAAAATTACAAAATCCTGCGATTTCTGCCACAGGTGAGTCACATTTTTCTGGTATACTTTTATAGTTACATTGCTTATGTAAAATGGAATTTTGCTTTTTGAGGTGAATGTATGTCGATTGTTGAGATTGTCGTTACGTTTTTGGCCGGTGTTGGTGCCGGACTGGGGACGGGGTTTGCCGGGATGAGTGCGGCGGCAGTGATCACGCCTATGCTGGTGACTTTTTTGGATATCCCCACCTACCAGGCCATTGGGATCGCTTTGGCATCGGATGTGCTGGCCAGTCTTGTCTCTGCCATAACCTATAAAAAGAATGGCAATCTGGATGTAAAGAACGGCCTTGTCATGATGGTGACGGTGCTGCTGTTCACCACGGTGGGCAGCTATGTTTCCAGTCTGGTCCCCAACACCACCATGGGGAACTTCTCCGTATTCATGACCATGATCATGGGCGTCAAATTCCTGGTGAAGCCGGTCATGACCACCAAGGAAGCCATGGACGCCGCAGACCCGAAAAAGAAGCTGATCCGGTCGATCCTGTCCGGTGCTATGGTGGGCTTCATTTGTGGCTTTGTGGGCGCCGGTGGTGGAATCATGATGCTGCTGGTACTGACCTCGGTGCTGGGCTATGAGCTGAAAACGGCTGTAGGCACTTCGGTGTTCATCATGGCGTTCACGGCGCTGACCGGTTCCATTTCCCACATCGTCATTGGTGGGATGCCGGACATTTCGGTTTTGGTGCTATGTATTCTCTTTACCCTGCTCTGGGCCCGGATCGGTGCGGTCATTGCCAATCGTTCTACGCCCATCGTGCTGAATCGGGTCACCGGTGTGATCCTGATCGTGCTGGGCGTGGTGATCTTAGGCGTGAACTTCTTGGGCTGAACATACAAAAAATACCGGGATCTCGGAGGTCTGCATCTCCGTTTCCCGGTATTTTTGGTTTAGATCAGGATCCCGTCCAAATGATCCATTTCGTGCTGGATGATCTGCGCTGTCCAGCCGGTGTAGGTCTTCTGCCGGATCTGCATTCGTTCGTTCTGGTACTGCACCTTGATCCGTTTGTATCGCTTGGTACCTCGTACACCGTCCAGCGACAGGCAGCCTTCTTCGGTGTCATAGGGACCTTCCTTCTTTAATAAAATGGGATTATAGAAAACGCAGATCGTATCTCCGTCATAGAAGGCGATGATCCGCTTCAGCTGCCCGATCATGTTGGCGGCCATACCCACACAGCCGTCTTTGTGTGCTTCCAGGGTATCCCGCAGGTCTTCGCCAATGGATAGGTCTGCTTCTGTTGCCATTGCGGAAGAACGCCCAAGCAGGATCACGTCCCGATTGATCTCTCGTACCATAAGTTTTCTCCTTCGTGCAAAAAACAAAAGCAGCCACCAAATTGGATGACTGCTTTATGGAGACATGGGGACTCGAACCCAAGACCTCTCGGATGTGAACCGAACGCTCTAACCAGCTGAGCTATGCCTCCGTGCTCTCTTCGTGAACTCATTTCTGAGAACGTGTATATTATAGCACTTTCGGATCTCCTTGTCAAGGGGTTTTTGGAAATTTCTTCGGAATTTTTGCAAATATTTTTGCGGCATAGTTTGCGAATCGTTTTCTTTTTCGTTGTATCGCTCTCTATACTTTTTCTTTGCCGAATTTTAATATGTTATATTCACCGGCTTTCTCGTGGGTTTTGCTGGCAGAATCTGGCAAAAAGCGGTCGGACACAAAAAATTCTCAAAAAAACGCAAAAAAACTGTTCAAAAGCTCTTGATTTTATCGGACAAGTACGCTATAATTAATGTGTCGCAGGTCGAGGTTGGATCGCGCTCCGTGACTGGATCGGAATGCCGCCGTCCCTGTGACCCTTTACAAACATGAATACCCTGAAACATTGGAGGATATATTATGGCATTACCAGTAGCTGTACAGCTATATTCTATCCGAGACAGCGTGGAAGCCGACATGAAGGCTGCTCTGACCAAGGTCAAGGAGCTTGGCTATGCCGGTGTGGAATTCGCTGGTCTGTATGGCAACAAGCCGGCCGACATCAAGGCATGGTGCGCTGAGCTGGGTCTGACTCCCATCTCTGCCCATGTACCGCTGGTCGATATGATCGCCGACACGGAAGGCACACTTTCTGCATACAAAGAAATCGGATGCAAGTTCGTGGTCGTTCCCTATGTAACCGAAGAACGCCGTCCGGGTGCTGAAAAGTTCGAAGAGACCATCGAAGTCATCGCCAAGATCGGCAAGATGGCACATGAAATGGGTCTGACCCTGCTCTACCACAACCACGACTTCGAATTCAAGAAGGTGGAGGGCGAATACGGTCTGGACATCCTGTACAAGAGAGTGCCTGCCGATTATCTGCAGACCGAGCTGGATACCTGCTGGGTCAACGTTGGTGGCGAAGAACCGGCCGCCTATGTACGCAAGTACACCGGTCGTGCCCCTGTTGTACACCTGAAGGACTTCTTCATGAGCGGCAAGCTGCCCAGCCATCTGTATGCGCTGATCGGTCTGGATGAAGAGGAAAAGGAAGAAGAAGAATCCACGTTCGAGTTCCGGCCCTTTGGCTCCGGTATGCAGGATATGAAGGCCATTCTGGATGCCTCCGTAGACGCCGGTGCTTCCTGGGTGGTCGTAGAACAGGATGAGCCCTCTATGGATCTGTCCAGAATGGAATGCATTGCCAAGGCAAGAGAAAATCTGGCCTCCGTTGGTTGGTAAGACCAAAGCCCCTACCATTTTATCAAATCGTCTTTGATCCGGGAAGATGCTCCCGGTAAGGAACATACATAACACACGAAAGGTGGACATTACAATGTCTGATGCAGTACTGAGCCAGTTCAAGCAGGCTACCACAGAAGAAAAGGTTTACGACACCGATCACAAGTTTAAGATCGCTATCATCGGTACCGGTTGGATCGCAGAATCTCACATCCAGAGCTACAAGAACCAGCCCGACGTTGAGATCGTTGCTGCCGCTGACCTGATCCCCGGCAAGGCTGAAAAGTTCATGGAAAGATTCGGCGTAGAAGGCGTTCGTTTCTATCCCAGCCACAAGGAACTGATCGACAACGAACCCGATCTGGATGGTATCTCCATCTGTACCTACAACACCCAGCACGCAGCTCCCGCCATCTACGCTATGGAGCACAACATCCCCGTTCTGCTGGAAAAGCCCTTCACCGTAACCCTGGAAGAAGCTGAAGCCGTTTGCGCTGCTGAAAAGGCTTCTACCGCCTTCATTTCCGTTGGCTTCCAGCCCCGTTTCGATGCCAATATGCAGATGATCAAGAAGATCGTGGACTCCGGCGTTCTGGGTAAGATCTACTACATCCAGACCGGTGGTGGCCGTCGTCGTGGTATCCCGGGATCTACCTTCATCGAAAAGTCCACTGGTGGTATCGGTGCTCTGGGTGACATCGGTTGCTACTCTCTGGATATGGTTCTGAACGCTATCGGTTATCCGAAGCCGCTGACCGTTTCCGGTTACACCTCCGACTTCTTCGGCAAGAACCCCAAGTACAATGGTGCTGATGCTGCTCGTTTCTCCGTTGACGACTTTGCTGCTGCATTCGTTCGTCTGGAAGGCGACATCATCCTGGACTTCCGTATTGCTTGGGCTATGCACGTAAATACCCCCGGTGACACCATCATCTTCGGTACCGAAGGCGCTCTGCGTATTCCTTCTACCGACTGCTGGAATGGCTCCGTTGGTGGCGCTATGACTCTGTACCACGACATCGCTGGTCAGAGATTCGACACCGTGATTCCGATCCTGGAAAACAAGGGCGCTGGTCTGTTCGACAAGAAGATCCGTTCCTTCCTGGATGCCATCAAGACAAATGGTCCCGCACCGGTTCCCACTTCTCAGATCCTGTACAACCAGGCCATCATCGATGGTATCAACAAGTCTGCCGCTTGCGGTCACGAAGTTGAGATCAAGTTTGCTGACTAATTTTGTCTGCACGCCGTGCTATGTCTGCGCATAGCGATACGGCTGGAACAACCTACAGAAATGTGGGTTGTTCTTTTATTACCATGGTTCCCCGGTGTGTCTCCTTTGCGATGTGCCGGGGCTGTGGTGCACTTTATTCCTTTCATATTCATACGATCATTTCAGCCTCCGTGTATTTCCCATTCTGTTGTGTCAGAACCGCACAATATGTACATATACAGGCATTCGTTCCGTTTCCCACCAAAAAATCGGATGGACGACCCTGTGAGATTGTGCGCTATAGCCATTGACAAAAGCTGCTTTTTTCTGTATAATTTCTATCTAATGGGTAGTGTTTCCTGTTATACGGAAAAAGCCCGGAGGCTGGCGAGAAAGAGGTTTTTATGGAAATCGGTGTATGCGTCCACCTGAATGGACTGGACGGTTTTGCAGAGCAGCTGGCCGCACTGCAGGCCCATGGTTTTACCTCCTGTCAGCTCCTTTCCTTTGCGCCGGCTTTGTGGACGAAGGAGAATGCGGCTAAGGTTCGAGCATTGCTGGATGCATATCATGTGCAGCCTTCTGCCTTTTGGTGCGGCTGGGGTGGTCCGGCGGTCTGGAACTTTACGGAAGGCCCGAAGACCTTGGGTCTGGTACCGGAAGCATATCGGGCTGAGCGGCTGCAGAATCTCTGTGACGGTGCGGATTTTGCCCACTGGCTGGGACTGACCGACGTGATCACCCACATGGGCTTTATCCCGGAAGACCCCAACGATCCTGTGTTTTTGCCCTTCTGCGATGCGGTACGGACTTTGGCACTGCACCTGCAGCAGAATGGACAGTATCTGCTGTTCGAGACGGGGCAGGAAACGCCGGTTGCCATGCTACGGTGCTTTGAGACGGTGGGCACGGACAATCTGGGCGTGAATCTGGATACCGCCAACCTGATCCTGTACGGCAAGGCAAACCCGGTGGATGCGCTGGATGTGATCGGCAAGTATGTCCGCAATCTCCACGCCAAGGACGGCTTCTATCCCACGGATGGTACCCATCTGGGCGCAGAGGCACGGATCGGCGATGGCAAGGTGGACTTCCACGGTGTGCTAGCCGGTCTGAAGAAGCTGGGCTACGACGGTGCAATTACCATTGAACGAGAGATCGACGGTGAGCAGCAGACCAAGGATATCCTACACGCCAGAGCGTATCTGATGGATATCATCAACCACTTAGCGTGACGTAGCAGCTTAGCGTAACACTGCGGCTCGTTTTATACTACGTTTACAGTATCTGTAATCATAAAAAAATCTATAAGAAAAGGTGAGGTCAAAACCATGCAAAACAGCGTTATGGCAAGCAAGATCGCTTACGAAGGATTGACGTTCGACGACGTGCTGCTGATCCCCCAAAAGAGCGACGTCCTGCCCCGGGACATCTGTCTGAAAACGCAACTGACAAAGAAGATCACCCTGAACATCCCACTGATGAGTGCGGCTATGGATACGGTCACGGAGTCCGCTCTGGCGATCGCTATGGCTAGAGAAGGCGGCGCAGGTACCATCCACAAAAATATGTCCGTGGAGGCCCAGTGTGACCAGGTGGAACGGGTAAAGCGCAGTGAAAATGGCGTTATCACCGATCCTTTCTTCCTGGGTGCCGACAACTATGTGTACGAAGCCGACGAGCTCATGGGCAAGTACAAGATCTCCGGTGTGCCGATCTGCGACAACGACGGCAAGCTCATCGGTATCATCACCAACCGTGACCTGCGGTTCATGGACGATTTCAACGTGCCGATCAAGGACGTGATGACCAAGGAAAACCTGATCACTGTTCCCGTGGGCACGACTCTGGACGAAGCCCGTGATATCCTGCGTCACCACAAGATCGAGAAGCTGCCCATCGTGGACAAGGACAACCGTCTGAAGGGTCTGATCACCATCAAGGACATCGAGAAGGCTGAACGGTATCCCAACTCTGCCAAGGACGCACAGGGCCGTCTGCTCTGCGGTGCTGCCATTGGTGTGACCGCTGACGTGGTCGAAAGAGCCGGTGCGCTGCTGAAGGCCGGTGCAGACTTCCTGGTACTGGACTCTGCCCATGGTCACTCCCAGAACATCATCAAGTGCGTAGGCAAGGTCAAGGAAGCCTTCCCGGATTGCCAGCTCATCGCCGGTAACATCGCTACCACCGAAGCTGCCGCTGACCTGATCGCAGCCGGTGCAGACGCCATCAAGGTGGGTATCGGCCCCGGTTCCATCTGCACCACCCGTATCGTTGCCGGTATCGGTGTGCCCCAGGTCTCCGCTATCATGAACGCCTACGAAGTGGCTGCCAAGGCTGGTATCCCGGTGATCGCCGACGGTGGTATCAAGTACTCCGGCGACCTGACCAAGGCTATCGCTGCCGGTGCAGACGTAGTCATGATCGGTTCCCTGCTGGCTGGCTGCGAAGAATCCCCCGGAGACACCGAGATCTACCAGGGTCGTAAGTTCAAGGTGTACAGAGGCATGGGTTCTCTGGCCGCAATGGAAAAGGGCTCCAAGGACCGGTACTTCCAGGAAAACCAGAAGAAGCTGGTTCCCGAAGGGGTAGAAGGTCGTGTTCCCTTCAAGGGCGCTGTGTCCGACACCATCTATCAGCTGGTTGGCGGTCTGCGTTCCGGTATGGGCTACTGCGGCACCAAGACTGTACAGCTGCTGAAGGAAAACGGCAAGTTCGTGAAGATCACCGGCAACGGTCTGCGTGAATCCCATCCCCACGACATCAGCATCACCAAGGAAGCACCCAACTACTCTGTACAGGTACAGTAAGTTTCGGCAAATAAAAACCGGCACCATTGTGTCGGTATCACCATATGAAAACAGGCATGATTTTTACGTCATGCCTGTTTTTGTTTCGTATCAAAATGTTTTTCGCTGTTTTTCATAGTTTCATCGACACATACCAAACACGACGTCCCATTCATTTCAGCATCCCCTTGTACACGCCCGGGGACGAGCCTTCGATAACGGTGGCGCCACAGATCTTTTTGTAGAAGTCCACGGGGCCTGCGGAACCGATGATACCGTAGCCGTAGCCTTCCTCCCACATGGCGTGGAGACACAGCAGCAGCAACGCCGCACCGATGCCCTTCCCTCGTTCGGCTTTGTCCACGCCGGTGGGACCAAAGAAGCCTTTGACGGTGGCATCGTAGCAGGCAAAGCCCAGCATCCGGGAACCTTCGTCGGTCTCTCGCAGAGCGATATAGATCCCCTTAGGCGAACGGAAGAAGGCGTTCTCGGCCTCTCCTGCCCAGCCGGCGCCAAAGTGATCCCGGATCCATTGGATGACGGCGTAGTTCTCCGGGCCAATGGGACGACGGAGGGTAATCCCCTGTTCCTGCACCTTTTGGACGTAAGGCGTGATATCGGGCAGATCGTACAGTTTTACAAGCAAATCGGACATGGTGATTCTCCTTTGCATAGATTGCTCTCTCTCTGGTTACAGTATACCGGATTTTGTGCCATTTGTCAATAGGCCTACACGGAAAGCCCTGCCATTTTTTGCAAAGAATTTCTGCCAAACCTATTGACAAAGCTGCGTAGATGTGGTATAATTCCTACATACTCAATAGGAAATACAGGAGGCAAAAAGATATGCGTATTTATGGATCTGTGACGGAACTGGTGGGCAAGACACCTTTGGTGCAGCTGGGTCGATATGGGAAAGATCTGGATGCGGTGGTGCTTGCCAAGGTGGAACGAGCCAATCCGGCCGGCAGTGTGAAGGATCGTGTGGGACTGGCCATGGTAGAGGAAGCGGAAAAGGCAGGTCTCCTGCAGCCGGGAAGCGTGATCATCGAGCCCACCAGCGGCAACACCGGGATCGGCCTGGCAATGGCGGCTGCGGTGAAGGGCTACAAGGTGATCCTGACCATGCCGGATACCATGAGCGCCGAAAGACGGATGCTGCTGGCTGCCTATGGTGCCCAGATCGTGTTGACCGATGGGAAACTGGGAATGGCCGGTGCTGTGGCAAAAGCGGAAGAGCTGGCAAAGGAAACGCCGCACAGCTTCATTCCCGGGCAGTTTGTAAATCCCGCCAATCCGGATGCACACTACCGCACCACGGGTCCGGAGATCTGGGAAGATACGGATGGCAAGGTGGACATTTTTGTAGCCGGTGTGGGCACTGGTGGCACGGTGACCGGCGTGGGACGGTACCTGAAGGAGCAGAACCCGGCCGTGCAGATCGTGGCAGTAGAGCCGGAGACGTCGCCGCTGCTGTCCGCTGGCAAGGCTGGACCCCACAAGATCCAGGGCATTGGCGCCAACTTCGTGCCGGACATTCTGGATCGTGACCTGCTGGACGAGATCCTGCCGGTTGCCAATGAGGATGCCTATGCCGCCACCAAAGCGTTGGCCAAGACGGAAGGGCTGCTGGTGGGCATCTCTGCCGGTGCAGCAGTACACGCCGCCGCTGTATTGGCTGCACGTCCGGAAAACCGTGGCAAGATGATCGTAGCCCTGCTGCCGGATACAGGCGAACGGTATTTGTCTACTGGCGTATTTGACTAACGCAAAAACGCCACGGATTCGGTTGACGGGAACCATGCGGATCCGAAAAGGCGATCCACTTGAAATCTTCATAGAACAGTAGAAAGCACTGCCTGTCTACCAAGAGTGCGTTTTGGTGGATCGGGCAGTGCTTTCTCTTATGCGCAAATACGGAAAAAGGAGACCAGGACGACTTGCATCGAACCGATCTCCTCATGTAAGCTTACAGAAAATTACTTATACTTACGCTTTCTGGCTGCTTCGGACTTCTTCTTTCTCTTTACGCTGGGCTTCTCATAGCATTCTCTCTTGCGAAGTTCAGCCTGAATGCCCGATCTCTGGCACTGTCTCTTGAAACGACGAAGCGCACTATCGAGAGATTCATTTTCCTTAACTCTTACTTCTGCCATCCGTTTTCCCTCCCTTCGCATGCGGCGACTGAGGAACCCCCAACGGAATTACCTCTTATATATTATACAGGATTTTTCCCGTTTTGTCAATAGGATTTGCAAATTTCTTTGCAGAAATCTGCAATTTTCTTCCCATCGTTCACACGCTTGATTACTTTGCCACGATGTTCACGATCTTGCCGGGGATGTAGATCTCCTTGACGATCTGCTTGCCTTCCAGTGCGGCGGCGATCTTCGGGTCTGCTTTGGCTGCGGCAATAACGGTATCCTTATCGGCATCGATGGCGATGGTGATGGTACCTCTCAGCTTCCCACAGATCTGCACGGCGATCTCCACTTCGCTGTCCACGGTCTTTGCTTCGTCCCACTTGGGCCATGCAGCCATGGACAGGAAGCCCTTGCCGCCTACGCTTTCCCAGATCTCTTCGCACAGGTGCGGTGCAAAGGGACACAGGATGGAGATAAAGGAAACAAGTTCGTCCTTGGTCAGAGAGCCCACTTCGGCAATGTCGTTCACCAGAGACATCATGGCGGCGATGGCGGTGTTGAACTTCATTTCTTCGATGTCCTGGCTGACCTTCTTGATGGTCTTGTGGAAGGAGGATGCCAGCTTGGGCGTCTCGCCTTCGCCCTTGACCATATCCGGCAGAGAGGCCACACGGTCTAAGAACCGCTTGCAGCCCTTCACGCTGTTTTCGCTCCACGGTGCGGCAGAGGCATAGTCACCCATGAACAGGATGTACACACGCAGCACGTCTGCGCCGTATTCGTCTACCACTTCGTTGGGGTCCACCACGTTGCCCTTGGACTTGGACATCTTTTCGCCGTCGGGACCCAGGATCAGACCCTGTGCCGTCCGCTTGGCGTAGGGCTCTGCCGTAGGTACCACGCCGATGTCATACAGGAAGCGGTGCCAGAACCGGGAGTAGATCATATGCCGGGTCACGTGCTCCATACCGCCGTTATACCAGTCTACGGGGAGCCAGTACTTCAGGTTCTCCGGATCGGCCAGGGCTTCGGTGTTGTGCGGATCGGTGTAACGCAGGAAGTACCAGGAGGAGCCTGCCCACTGGGGCATGGTATCGGTCTCCCGCTTGGCAGGACCACCGCACTTGGGGCAGGTGCAATTGACAAAGGATTCGATCCGGGCCAGCGGACTTTCGCCGCCTTCGCCGGGTTCAAACTTTTCCATATCGGGCAGGCGCAGTGGCAGTTCTTCGTAGGGAACGCCCACCATGCCGCAGTGGGGACAATGGATGATCGGGATCGGTTCGCCCCAGTACCGCTGCCGGTTGAACGCCCAGTCCTTCATCTTGTACTGCACGCCCTTTTCACCGATACCCTTCTCGCCTAAGTATTCCAGCATCTTGGCGATGGCTTCCTTCTTGGTGGCAATGCCGTTGAGAAATTCGGAGTTCACCATTTCGCCGTCGCCGGTGTAGGCTGCTTCTGCGATGTTGCCGCCTTTGATGACTTCGATGATATCGATACCGAACTTCTTAGCAAAGTCGTAGTCCCGTTCGTCGTGGGCAGGCACAGCCATGATCGCACCGGTACCGTAGCCCATCATGACGTAGTCGGAAATGAAGATCGGGATCTCCTTGCCGTTGGCCGGGTTGATGGCACGGATGCCTTCGATACGCACACCGGTCTTATCCTTCACCAGCTGGGTACGCTCGAATTCGGTCTTCTTAGCGCATTCTTCCTTGTATGCGTTCAGGGCATCCATGTTGGAGATGCGGTCTGCGTACTTTTCGATAATGGGATGTTCTGGAGCGATAACCATGAAGGTAACGCCGAACATGGTGTCGCAGCGGGTGGTGTAGATCCGCAGCGTGTCGTCGCAATCGTTCTGACCATCGATGGCCAATGCAAAGTTGACAAAGGCACCCTCAGAGCGGCCGATCCAGTTTTCCTGCTGGAGCTTCACGTTGGGCAGATAGTCCACGGTCTCCAGACCCTGCAGCAGCTTGTCGGCGTATTCGGTGATGCGCAGATACCAAACGTCCTTGGACTTTTGCACGATGTCGCTGTGGCAGATATCGCACTTGCCACCCTGGGAGTCCTCGTTGGACAGCACGACCTTGCAATGGGGACAGTAGTTGACCAGTGTGGTGGCACGGAACACAAGCCCGGCGTCGAACATCTTCCGGAAGATCCACTGGGTCCACTTGTAGTAGCCTTCGTCGGTGGTGTCGATCACTCTCGTCCAGTCAAAGGAGAAGCCCACACGCTTCAGCTGAGAGGAGAACTTTTCGATATTCCGGTCGGTCAGGATCCGGGGATGGGTGTTGAACTTGATGGCAGAGTTTTCGGTGGGCAGGCCGTATGCGTCAAATCCGATGGGGAACAGCACGTTGTAGCCTTCCATTCGTCTCTTCCGGGATACCACTTCCAGGCCGGAGTAAGCTTTGATGTGACCTACGTGCATACCGGCGCCACTGGGATAGGGGAATTCAACCAGGCCGTAGAACTTGGGCTTGGTGTGGTCTTCTTTTGCATGGAAGATACCGGCTTCTTCCCACCGATCCTGCCACTTCTTTTCAATACTTGCAAAATCGTATTTCATGTTTATGTCCTTCTTTATATGATTCAGTTTTTATGCGTTTTCTTATGTGAATGCGAATGAACTTACCCAATCGGCGTTGACTTAATTTTCCGTCAGCAGTGCGGAGATGTCCTGCTCGGTGGTGTCCATGTACAGCTTATCCAGCTTGTAGAAGTCCCGTGCGTCTCGATTGAAGATGTGGACGATCACGTTGCCAAAGTCCTGCAGCACCCAGATGCCGGTGTCGGCGCCTTCGGTGTGCATGGGATCGATCCCCACCAAGGACAGCTTATATTCCACCTCATCGGCCAGCGATTTGATCTGGGTGCGAGAGTTACCGGTGCAGATGACAAAATAGTCGGCGATGACGGTCTGCTTTTCTACGTGCAGCAGCTTGATATCCTTTGCCTTCTTATTGTCCAGCACCTGTACGATATATTTTGCCAAGGCTTCCGGCGTAGCTACGTCTTCCGCTGTGATGGTCTTTTCCGGTTCCACCGTGTTCTGCATACCGTTTTCTGTAGTAAACTGCATATTGTTTTCCATATCCATCGTATCATTCCTTTCGTTTTTCTTTATAGTATTTTCGTACACGTATAAAAAGCCCCGTCTCCATCGATCTCCGACAGAGACGAGGGCAATAGCTCCCGTGGTACCACTCTGGTTGGTGCAAAAACACCCACTCCGGCACGACTGTGATGCCGTCTCCCGATAACGGTGGAGCATCCGGCAGACCCTATTGAAGCTATGCAGCTATGTTCGGGTCGGCTGCTGAGGGACCAGAGGAATCGGGTTCTGCCTCTGCCTCGCACCCTCCGGCAGTTCTCTTGGCGGCGTAGCTCCGTTCCGTTTCCCTGTGATCGCATTTGATACTATAGGGTTAGTGTACCACATTTTCAGGCGTTTGTCAATGGGGTAATTTGCACAATTTTATCTTATTGCTCCAGGGCTGTCACCATCAATTCGCTGGTGTTCATGTCGTAGACCAGCTGCAGTAGGTATTTGTCCCCGGTGTGCTGGGCGTACAGCTGGGTCTCCACATCCGACTGGACGGCGCTTTCCATGGCAGGATAGCCCATGTCCGGCAACGTCTCCTCCGTATAGGTTTTGTAGTCCTGGAGGGTCACGTTCTTCATACGGATATTGGTGGAGTTCATTTCTGCGTATTTCCAGCCGGTATCGAAGTCACCCGGTGGTGTCGGTACGCCATCCAGGGACGGGATCGCATCGTATTGGATGACCGCATCGCCGTCGGTTTTGCCCACAACGATCGCTGTCGGTCCATCTGCGCCACCGATGATACCGAGGTCTTCGTTGGATGTGCAGCCGGTCAACAGTAGTGCCAATAGCAACAGACAACAGATTCGCTTCATGATTCTATCCTCCTTACGAAAGATTCGGGATATAGATGGAATTGTCGTTCACATCCTGGGCATTGTAGGTGCCATCCAGTGTGGTCTCGGCATCGGCGTAGTAATACGGCTCCAGCAGATAATCGTCCAGGCAGAAGATGGTGTTCCGGTCGAAAATGCCGTCGGTGATCTCCGTGTCGTAGATGTTGTAGTACTGGTTGATGGCAGCCAGCGTTGCAGCTCGGTTGATCACATAATACGAGTGTCCCCGGCTGTCGTAGGCGGCGTTACCGGGAATGGTCAGCATATTCATGTTGGCCAGATCCACCTGCAGCAGGAATTTGGCATAGAACAGGATGTCCGATACCTTCATATCGGTGTGCAGATTCTTGAACACTTCCTCTGCCACTTTGGTCAGCATTGCGGTATTGGAAATAGTAAAGCTGCTCTTGATCTTTTGCATCAGTGCCGTCATAAATATCTTTTGGGCGTTCACTCTGCCAAGGTCGGCCTGCACGTAGCCGGAACGGAACCGGACAAAGCACTCGGCCTGGGCACCGTTCAAGGTCTGGTAGCCTTCCGGAATGTTGATATACAGATCCTGCTCCGGGTCGCTGTACACCATGGACTGGGGCACGTACAGCTCCACGCCACCAAGGGCATCCACGATGTTCACCAGACCGTCTAAGTTCAGCACGGCGGTATGGTGGATCTGGATACACAGGTTCTGTTCCAGCAGCGAGGCAAAATCGTCCGCCGCTGCCTTATAGGGATCCACGGAATCGTCATCCCGATATTCCTTCAGAGCAGCGTTGTAATAGGTAGAAAAAGCGGCGTTGATCTTGTTGGTGGTAAAGTTCTCCACGCAGGTGTCTCTGGGAAGCTGCATGACGGTCACGTCCCCGTTGGCGGTGTCACAGTTGACCAGCATCACCACGTCTGCCAAGGAAGCGGCTCTGTCATGTCCCACCACCAGGATATTGTAGATCCCGTCCTGCACCCGATATTCGCCACCGATAGGCGCTTTCTCCTCGACCTCTGTGGTGGCCGCTCCATCGGTCTCTGCAGCCGTTGTTTCCTGCTCCTGCTGTACCGGATTGGTGTCAAAGGGGATCTGGGTCTCGTTGCTGCCGGCATCCGGACGATAGAAGATCATCCAGGCCGCAGCGCACAGCACGACGGCGTACACCACAAAGATCCCGGTGATCAGCGCACGTTGGGCTCTGGTCATACGTCCCCGTTTGCGGCGCAGCTTTTGCTTTTTCTTGAGAAGTGCTTCATAGTCTTCATCGTCGTCGGCCATGCTGGCATAATCGCCATCGGGATAATATTGGGCAATATCGTCATCGACCGCCGGTGAGATCTGCGCCGTGCCTACTTCTTCTTTGTCTTTCGAGGGTTTATTGGACATTTCAGGTACCTTTCTCTGTCAGCTTGTCTGCCGCATCCGTATGTCACAGTTTTACTTGTCAGCGGCAGACACTGGGGGATTTCAGTGTATAGATCAGTTCGTTTCTGGCATCCAAGGTGTCTTTTCCAATGGGGCCGCCTTCCTCTATGAGCCCACGGATGGTCATATCAAAGGAGAGCAGCAGGGTCCGGTGCAGGGCGTCCTGCTTTTCCGGTTCGGTCGTTGCCTTCGCCATTTGTTCTGCAAAGTATTCCCGCAGCGTCACGCAGTCGGCAAAGGTACGGGTATCCTCAATATAGTCCGCCAGATACACCAGGTATTCAAACAGCGTCATATGGGTGTGGCCTGTGGTGTGCCAGCGAACGCCGTTTACCACATCCTCGGTGGCGTAGGCCGGAAAGTCTCGCTGTACCATAGCAGCGGCGGTCATGGCGTGGAAGGTCTTGGGCGCATAGGTGTCCGTTTCCTGCACCGGCAGACCAAATGCTTCACAGTACTGCAGCTGGGTGGCAAGCTCGTCCTTTTTGGTGATATCGTGGAGCAGTGCAGCGGCACGCAGTTCCCGGATCTTCTCCGGCAAAAACATCTGCCCCAGCTCGACAGCCTTGGCTTCTACCGCCAGCGTATGCCCGTAGCGCTTTTCGGTCAGTCTCGGTCGAACCCGTTCACGCAGTGCTTCTACCATTTCTTCTGTGATCATAGCGTATTTCCTTTGTATACATTTTCCCGACGCAGGATCGCCTCGACTTCTGGGGGCACCAGTGCGGTCAGAGATTCTCCGGTCTGGATGGCTTCTCGAATTTGTGTGGAAGAAATTTCCAGCGGTGCATCCGGCAATAGGATACAGGTGGCACCATGGACCTGTCGGTATCGTACGGCGGTCTCCTCGATGGTCTTTTGCATTTCCACCGTTCGGGACACGCACACGATCTTTGCCAGCCGAAATATCTCGGCCGCTTGGTACCACCGTTCCAGGGTCAGAAACATATCGGTACCGCAGAGCAGATAAATCTCATGCGCCGGTTTTGTCAGGTGACGCAGGGTCTGCACCGTATAGCTCACGTCACCCCGGTCGATCTCATAGGAAGACACGGTCACACGGTCAATCCCATCGAAGGCAGCGTGGCACATTTCCAGTCGCAGTGCTGGGGTATCTCCGGCAGCCTGCACCTTATGGGGTGGCACAAACGTGGGCATCACCAACAATTCATCCACGGGAACGTGTGCCAGAAAGGCGTGCACGGCGTGGATATGTCCCCGGTGCGGTGGAGCAAATGTGCCGCCATACAGTCCGATCTTTTCCATAGGCACCTTCCTTTCTTCCTGTTGTTTCCGGATCCGTTTACAGCTGTGCGGAGATCTTTTGATGCTCCGGCTTTTCGGCTTTCTTATAGAGTACGATCTTGCGACCGATCACGGCGACCACCTCAGAGGCTGTGGCTTCGGCGACCTGGTCTGCAAAGTCTCGGGCAGATTCGGCGGCGTTTTCCAGCACACTGATCTTGATCAGCTCTCTGGCTTCCAGGGCATCGGTCAGGGACTTGCACATGGCATCGCCGATACCACCTTTGCCGATCTGGAAAATGGCATCGGTCTGGGAAGCGATGCTGCGCAGTTGGGCTCTTTGTTTGCTGTTTAGCATGGTTTTTATTCTCCTATTTTCATCTCTGTCAGCGCTTTCGTCAGAAGCTCCACGGCGTGTCCTCGGTGGCTGACGGCGTTCTTTTCGTCTTGGGTGATCTGGGCAAAGGTGCGGTCCTCGTAGCTGGGGCAGCGGAACAAATTGTCATAGCCAAAGCCGCCGTCGCCCTGTTCGCTGTGTCCAATGGTGCCACGGCTTTCTCCACGGACGGACAGCACGCACGCCGGATCCACACCGTATCTGGCAGCCAGATCTTTGTCAATCCGATACGGCTCCGGTACCACAAGACCAAGGCTTTTCGGGAACACCACGGTGATCACGCACACAAAGGCGGCGCCTCGTTTGTCGTCTGGCACGTCCTGCAGGTTCTGCAGCAGCAGGGCTCGGTTGGCAGCGTCGTCACCGTGCTCTCCGGCGTAGCGTGCGGAGTAGATCCCCGGCGCACCGTCCAGTGCATCCACCGTCAGACCGGAGTCGTCGGCCATACCAATCTTTCCCATACCGGCAGGCACCAATGCTTTGATCAGTGAATTTTCTGCAAAGCTCGTGCCGTTCTCCTCGATATCGTCCGTATAACCGATATCCCGTAAGGTATGTATCGTACAGTCAGACGAAAGAGACGACAGGATTGTTCCAAATTCTGCAATTTTCTTCCTATTATTGGAAGCAAGCACAAATTCCAGCATCATTCTTCACCATCTTCTGTTTCTTTTGTCAAACGGGTATCCTCAGCCAGCAACGCATCCGCAAACATCTGTGCATCGAAGGGCTGCATATCGTCGATCTGTTCGCCTACGCCAATGTACTTTACGGGAATGTCCACCTCTTCCTTGATGGAGAAAATGGCGCCACCTTTGGCAGTTCCATCCAGCTTGGTCAAGATCAGGCCGGTGATATCCGCAGCTTCCTTGAATTTCTGTGCCTGCATCACAGCGTTCTGACCGGTGGTGGCATCCAGTACCAGCAGGGTCTCCCGGGACGCATTCGGCAGCTCTCGTGCGATGATCCGGTTGATCTTGGCCAGCTCATCCATCAGACCCACCTTATTGTGCAGTCGTCCGGCGGTATCTACGATCAGCACATCGGCCTTCCGTTTGTTGGCAGCGGCGATGGCATCGAACACCACGGACGCCGGGTCGGAGCCTTCGCTTTGCTTCACCAGCTCTACACCGGCTCTGTCACACCACACGGCAAGCTGTTCGATGGCGGCGGCACGGAAGGTATCGGCAGCAGCAACCACGACGGTCTTACCCTGTTCCTTCAGGTGATGGGCGATCTTCCCGATGGAGGTGGTCTTCCCTACCCCATTGACGCCGATCACCAGGATCACAGACGGTGTGGTGTCCAGGTGCAACGGTTCTCCTTCGCCGACCATATCCCGCAGGATCTCGGCCAGTGCCACCTTGACATCGTCGGCATCCTTGATCTTTTCTGATTTGATCCGGTCCCGCAGTTCGTCCAGGATCCGTTCGGTGGTGGTCATACCCATATCGGCACAGATCATGATCTCTTCCAATTCTTCCAGCAGCTCCTCGTCCACCTTGCGGAAGGACTTGACCACTTCGTTGACCTGTCCGAACACGGCGTTTTTGGTCTTTTCCAGTCCGGCCTTCAGTTTGTCAAAAAATCCCATATACTTCCTCACTTTGTTATTGTAATAGTGCTTCTTTATCCATCGTCAGATCCACCGTCGTCACCTTGGACACGCCCGGCTGGGGCATGGTCACGCCGTATAGGGTGTCGGCGATCTCCATGGTACCCCGGCGGTGGGAGATCATTATGATCTGCATTTCGCTGGTGTATTTCTTCACGTACCGTCCCACTCGTGCCACATTGGTCTCGTCCAATGCCGCTTCGATCTCGTCAAAGATGCAGAACGGGGACGGGTTGACCTTGATCAGCGCAAACAGCAAGGCGATGGCGATGAAGGCCTGTTCTCCACCGGACAGCAGGTTCAGGTTCTTGATGGTCTTGCCCGGCGGTGCTGCGTTGATATCAATGCCACAGGTCAGCGGATTTTCCGGATCGGTCAGCACCACTTCTGCATTGCCACCCCCAAACAGCTCCCGGAACACCTGACCAAAATAGGTATTGATCTTGGCAAAGGCGGAAAGGAAGATCTCACGCATCTCCTGCTCGATACCGGCCAGGATCTTTTCCAGCTCCTCCTTGGCACGATTCAGGTCGTCCATTTGCGCCTTGATATAATCGTACCGTGTCTTGACCTCGGTGTACTCCTGGATGGCGTCCACGTTCACGTGCCCCAGGGACCGCAGCTCGATCTTCAGGGTATTTTGCTTGGCAAGAGCCGCCATGCGTTCTTCCTTCCCGATCGGTGCAAGTTCCGCTTCCTGCATCCAGCTCTGGGCTGTGGCGTAGGTCAGCTCGTATTCGTCCCACAGTTTTGCCGTCATTTTGTCGTACTCAGCCTGCAGGTTTGCCAGCTTTGTTTCGTTTTTGTTGTGGGACACCGACACGATCTCGATGGTGCTGCTCTGCCCTTTCAGCTTGGTTTGCAGCTCTGCCATTTCCTTATCCAGTGCATCCCCGGAGAGCAGCAGCTCCTGCTTCTTTTCCTGTAGTGCCGCTAAGCTGTCTGCCAGGGCCGTCTGCGCCGCTGTTTTTTCGGTGATCCGCATATCCAGGGATCGGATTTCCTCTTGATAGGTCTGGATCTGTGTCCGGCTGCTTTGGAGATTTTCCCGGATCGTGTCCAGACGTGCCTGTCCATCGGCCAGAAGGTTTTCCACGTTTTCTTTGTCCCGTGCCAGTGCAGCCAACTGGATCCGGCATTCCTGCCAGCGATCCTGCCAGCTTTCCAGCGTATCCTCCATGTCGTGCATGGTCAGGGCAAGTGCTTCTCGTTTGGACACGATGGCGGCGATCTCTCCTTCGATGTTGGTGATGCGCTCTGTCAATGCAGCCAGATCCACGGCACACTGCTTTTCGTTTTCGGCAAGCTCTTGTTGGTCTCGCCGCAGATTGGTGATGAGTCCCGTGATGAATTCTTTTTTTGCCTGGGTCTCGTTGCGGCAGGACTGTTCCGCTTGCAGAAGTGTCTGCAGCATGGAACGTTTTTCTTTGTCGTTTTTCTCCAGTGCCGCCGATGCTTCTGCTTTTTGTTGCAGCTCTGCCAGCGCAGTCTTGCCTTTTGTCAGACTGGCGTCCAGCTTGGTCAGTTCCCCTTCCAGCTGGTCGATCTGGGTCGAACGGGTCAAAATGCCGCTTTCCCTTTTCGCCTGTCCACCGGTAAAGGAACCGCCGGCGTTGATGATCTGTCCGTCCAATGTGACCGCACGGATCCGCCAGTTTTTGCGTCTTGCCATGTCGGTGGCGTGATCCAGGGTATCGAACACGGCAGTGCGGGCCAACTGGGAACGGATGATATTGCGATATCGGTCGTCGCATTCCACCAGTGCATCGGCGTAGCCAAGGAAGCCGATACCTTGCTCCACGCCATCGAACTCTCTGCCACGCTCCATGGGTCGGATGGTGGTGATGGGGTAAAAGGTGGCTCGTCCGGCGCCGTTTTGCTTTAAGGCAGCGATGGCAGCTTTGGCGGCGTTTTCGTCCTCGGTGATGATGTTTTGCAGCGCACTGCCCAGAGCGGTCTCGATGGCGATCACATACGCCGGCTGCACCTTGATCAGGTAGGACACCGGTCCGTGGATGCCCTGCAGTCTGCCGCTTGCTGCCTGGTTCATGACGAATTTGATACTGGTATTGTAGCCATCGAAATGTTCCTGCATACGCTTCATGGCACCCATGCGGCTGACAATGCCTTCTCGTTGCCCCGACAAGGCATTGAGCTGGCTCTGCAGGTTTTGTATACTCTGCGCCATCTGGGCAGCTGTAGCATCCGATTCTGCCAAAGTCGCCGTCAGCGCTTCCAGTTCTCGCTGGTAGGCACCGATGGTCTCGTCACACGTGGCGATGGTGTGGTCGTATGCGGCTTCTTCCTTTTGGTATTTGGCGATCTCGTCATCGATATCCTTTTGGCGTTCTGTGCGACCGGATGCGGTTTGCTCCAACACGTTGCGGCGCACCAGCAGATCCGTCCGGGTGGCTTCCATTTGCTTTTGCGATACCAGCAGCGCCTCGGAGTTTTCATGGGCAGCATGACGATCGGCGGTGCAGCGCTCTACGGCTGTCCTGGCTGCTTCTGCGTCTTCTTCGGCAGACCGGTACGCTTCCCCGATCTCGGCCTCTCTTCGGTGCAGCTCCTCCAAGCGAGACTGCGCTGACCTTTCCTCGGAAAGTGCCGCTGCGATGGTCGATTCTTCCACCAGGATCTGGTCGGTCTTGTGCTTCTTTTCGGTGATCGCCACCTGCACTTCCCCTTCCAGCTCCGCTTTCTGTTGGCTGGCCATGCTGTAGGATTCGTGGGTGTGCTGGGATGCTTCCTTATTGGCACGGGACTGTTCGTACAATCGATCGATGCGTTCCTCGGTCTGCTTCCGGGAATCCTCTGCCATCTCCAATTCGTGGGCTGACATCTTCACGTCCCGTTCGGCCTTCTGGATGTTGTCCGTGTACACATCGGCATCGTACAGCCACAGTGCCACATCGGTGCATTTTTTCTGTTCGTACAGCTCCAGGTATTTTCTTGCCTTGGCAGCGTCTCGTTCCAGGGGACCTATCCGGGCAGCCAGCTCTCCTTCGATGTCTGCCACCCGGTCCGCCGCTTCCAGACATTTGGAAAGGGCCTGAATATGTCCATCCAGAA
>CAZLED010000038.1:0-22498 GCA_964558485.1 uncultured Ruminococcus sp.
AATAACCACCTTTGCTCGCCCCCTACATAGTCTTTGTCCTTGGAGAATCGGATGCAGTGTCTGCGAAACTTGAAGACGCTTGGCTACCAGGTGGGCTGTGGGTTCATGGTGGGCTCTCCTTACCAGACCACCGAAATGCTGGCGAAGGATCTGAAATTCATCGAGACCTTCCGGCCGGATATGTGTGGCATCGGTCCCTTTATCCCCCACAAGGACACCCCATTCCGGGACTTTCCTGCCGGGGACGTAGAGCTGACCTGCTACCTGCTCTCGATCCTACGTTTGATCCAACCTCCACTGCTGCTGCCGGCTACCACGGCTTTGGGGACGCTCTCCGAAAACGGCAGAGAAAAAGGGATCCTGGCCGGTGCCAATGTGGTCATGCCCAATCTGTCTCCCACGGCGGTGCGGCGCAAGTATATGCTATACGACAATAAGCTCTCCGACGGTGCGGAATCGGCACAGGCGCTGGCCAGTCTCCGGGAACGCATGGAACGTATCGGCTGCCGTATTGCGGTGGCACGGGGAGACATCATCAAATAAATCTATTTCAGTCAATAATGTATCTAACGGGAAAGACCTGTGTCACACTTGACGTACATCTGACCCAAAAGAAAGGAATATACCTATGGCAATCTACGATCCCAAATCCAGAAAAGCGGAAGAATTCATCAACGACGGGGAGATCCTGGAGACCCTCGCCTATGCGGAAGCCAACAAACACAATGTGGAGCTGATCGACCAGATCCTGGAAAAGGCACGTCCCCGCAAGACCGAAAACGGTACGGTATGTGCCGGGCTGACCCACAAGGAGGCATCGGTGCTTTTGGCCTGTGACCTGCCGGACAAGATCGAGAAGATCTTCGAGATCGCCGAGGAGATCAAGCTGGCGTTCTACGGTAACCGTATCGTCATCTTTGCGCCGCTGTATCTGTCCAACTACTGCGTCAACGGCTGTGTGTACTGTCCCTACCACCTGAAGAACAAGCACATCTGCCGGAAGAAGCTGACCCAGGAAGAGGTCAAGGCAGAGGTCATTGCCCTGCAGGATATGGGGCACAAGCGGCTGGCCATCGAAGCCGGTGAAGACCCGGTGAACAACCCCATCGAATATATTCTGGACTGCATCAAGACCATCTACAGCGTACACCACAAGAACGGTGACATTCGCAGAGTCAACGTGAACATTGCGGCTACCACTGTAGAAAACTACCGGAAGCTGAAGGAAGCGGGCATTGGTACCTACATTCTGTTCCAGGAGACCTACCACAAGCAGAGCTATCTGGAGCTGCATCCCACCGGTCCCAAGCACGACTACGACTACCACACCGAAGCCATGGACAGAGCTATGGACGGCGGTATCGACGACGTTGGGCTGGGCGTGCTCTTTGGGCTGGAGCTGTACAAGTATGAATTTGCCGGGCTGATCATGCACGCAGAGCATCTGGAAGCGGTACACGGTGTTGGTCCCCACACCATCAGCGTACCCAGACTGAAGAGAGCAGACGACATCGACCCGGATACCTTCGACAACGGCATCGACGACGACACCTTTGCCAAGATCACAGCCTGCATCCGTCTGGCAGTTCCCTACACCGGCATCATCATCTCCACCAGAGAAAACGAGACCGTTCGTGGCAAGCTGCTGAACTGCGGTGTTTCTCAGGTCAGCGGTGGTTCCCGTACCTCTGTCGGTGGCTACACGGAAGAAGAACGTCCTCACGACACCGAACAGTTCGACGTATCCGACCAGCGTTCTCTGGACGAGGTGGTGCGTTGGCTGATGGAAAACGGACATATTCCGTCCTTCTGCACCGCTTGCTATCGGGAAGGCCGTACCGGTGACCGGTTCATGAGCCTATGTAAGTCCGGGCAGATTTTGAACTGCTGCCATCCCAATGCGCTGATGACCCTGACGGAGTATCTGGTGGACTATGCCTCCGACAAAACCAAGGAAGTGGGCTTTAAGATGGTGGAGGACGAGCTGAACCGGATCCCCAAGGAAAAGGTACGCAATATCGCAAAAGAGAACATCGAAGCCATCAAGAATTCCAATCGCCGGGACTTCCGGTTCTGAGGTGAGCCTCTATGGGACTGAACGATACGGTATCTGCCGAACGGGTACACATTGGCTTTTTCGGCAGACGAAATGCAGGCAAATCCTCGCTGGTCAATGCGGTGACGGGACAGGCGCTTTCTGTGGTCTCCGACGTACAGGGCACCACCACCGACCCGGTGCAAAAGGCCATGGAGTTACTGCCCATTGGGCCTGTGGTGATCATCGATACGCCCGGCTATGACGACACCGGAGCACTGGGCAAGCTGCGTGTGGAAAAAACGGCTGCGATCCTTGCCAAGACCGATATTGCGGTGCTGGTGGTGGATGCCACATTGGGCATGGGCGACACGGAAAAGGAGCTGCTTGCCATCTTTGGGGAACGCAAGATCCCCTGCATCACGGTGTACAACAAAGCAGATCTTTTGGAAAGCACACCCTTCTCTACCGAAGACGTGCTGTATGTCAGTGCCGACAAAAAAATCGGGATCACGGCACTGAAGGAAAAATTGGGCAGTCTTGCCAAGCGTACCGAAAACAAGCGGCAGCTGGTGTCCGATCTGCTCGCACCCGGTGACCTGGTGGTGCTGGTGATCCCCATCGATGCGGCTGCTCCCAAGGGACGACTGATCCTGCCCCAACAGCAGACGCTGCGGGATATCCTGGACAGCCACGGTTCCGTGATCTGCTGTCAGGATACGGAGCTACCCCAGACGCTGGCCATGCTCTCGAAGAAGCCACGGCTGGTGATCACGGACTCCCAGGCCTTTGGGCGGGTGGCGAAGGATGTGCCGGCGGATGTGCCGCTGACCTCCTTCTCCATTTTGTTTGCCCGGTACAAAGGGGATCTGGCTACGCTGGTACAAGGTGCGGCTGCCCTGTCTACCATCCAAGAAGGCGACAAGGTGCTGATCGCTGAAGGCTGTACACACCACCGGCAGTGCGGCGACATTGGTACCGTGAAGCTGCCCATGTGGCTCGAAAAATACACAGGCGTAAAACCGGCGTACACCTTCACCTCCGGCGGCGAATTTCCGGCTACTGCGGCGGATCTGTCCGACTACAAGGTGGTGATCCACTGCGGCGGCTGTATGCTGAACGAAGCGGAAATGACCCATCGGATGGAAGTTGCCAAAGTGGCCGGTGTGCCTATGGTGAACTACGGCATCGCCATTGCCCAGATGCACGGGATCCTGGCACGCAGTCTGGAACCCTTCCCGGATGTGCTGCGGCTCCTGCAGAACGAATAACGCCACGACCGTGTGGACTCACCTGAGAACTTGTCTCCCAGGTGGGTCTACACGGTTTTTGTTCATTTTATATTTACATTTTAACGCAATTTGTTCACACATTTTTGTGGAATATGTAGTATACTATAGACAACTTCAATCTGCTTTGCGGAGGACTTTTTTATGTCTCAGAGACACATTCTTAATCGCAGATCCGTTTTGACACTGCTGCTGGCGGCGCTGTTGACGCTCAGTGCAGTTGGCTGCGGCAATGCTGCAGAAAATAGCGAGACCACCGTGGATACGGCCTCCACGACCGCACCGGTGGAAACAGAGCCGGAGGTCACCTTTGAATCCGTAGCACAATCCTACAAGGACAGAGACTACGGCGGATACGACTTCCGGATCGGCGACAGAGACACCGGCGACTGGCTGACCATGGACGTGTATGCGGAGGAGATCACCGGTGAAGCCATCAACGATGCGGTGTACAACCGGAACAACACCATGGAAGAAAACATGAACATCATCGTCACCGAGGTACGGGTCAGCGGTCCGGCGGATATGTTGAAAAAGGCTGTGCTGGCCGGCTCCGACGAATATGACACCATCACGGATGGCCTGAACACCGTGTCTCCCCTGGTCACCAGCAACATCCTGCTGGACTACCGCAACATCTCTACGGTACACGCAGAAGAGGATTACTGGGACCAGCAGCTATACAAAGACAGCACCATTCTGGGGCGCTCCTTCTTTATGACCGGCGACATTTCCATCATGGACAACAAGGGCACCTGGTGTATGCTGTTCAACAAGGACATCATAAACGACCACGGTCTGGAAAGCCCCTATGACCTGGTGAACGACGGCAAATGGACCCTGGACAAGATGGACGAAATGGCCCAGGTGGCACTGAACGACACCGATGGCGACGGCAAGTGGACGGAAGCGGATACCTACGGTTACCTGACAGAGGATTACAACAATCTGGCGCTGTGGTCCTGCTGTGGCTTCAAGATCATGGACAATGACGCCGATGGAAACCCCTACTACACCTACAACAGTGAGGCGTCTCTGGATGCGCTGACCAAGGTCATGGAGGTCCAGTATGCGGACTACACCAACATGGGCTCCAAGTCCAATGTGACCGGCGGTGGTATGGGCGAAGGTGCTACGAGAGAAAAGCAGTTTGCCAACGGCAAGGCACTGTTCTACTACGCCGGTATGATCAACATCACCTGGTTCCGGGACTTTGATACGGCCTTTGGCGTACTGCCGGCGCCCAAGTACAATGAAGCGCAGGATCGGTATTATTCCAGCTACAGCTACGGCAACTTCACGGTGTACGCCATTCCCACCACTGTATCGGATCCGGAGACAGTCGGGGACATCATGGATGCTATGGCAAACCTGTCCAAGTATTCGCTGACGCCAGCCTACTACACCCAGACCCTGATCGGCAAGTCCACACGTGACGAAGAATCCGAGCCCATGATCGAGCTGATCCTGAACACCAGAAACTTCGACCTTGGTATCATTTTTGACACCGGTTCCATCCGTACGGCCATCATGGGGCTGCGTTCTGCGGACAAAATCGCCTCTACCCTGGCCTCCAAGGAAACGACCGCTGCCACCGCTCTGGACAAGTTTATCGAAGACCTTTCGGAGCTGCAGCAGTAAACATATTTTTGGCAGTAAGAAAGACCGATACAAGTCACGCACCTGTATCGGTCTTTTCGTTTGTATGCAGCTGTTCGGCATTTCGTTTTTGGCTGATCCGATGGTAGAGCCAGAGTCCGCCACCGCTGACACAGGCCGTTGCCACCAGGATGATCACGGCGGCAGCGTATTGGGATGTGCCCAGTGCATGGCCGCCTATGGTGGAGGTCAAAATGGACGGCAGGCGACCCACGGTCTGGATCAGGCACCAGCGCACCAGTGCAATATCCGTCAGACCGGCGAAGTAGCACAGCAGATCCTTGGGTGTACCGGGCAGGAAAAACAACAGCGCAAGCAGGGCATCTCGCTTCTTCGACCCGTGCAGGAACCGGAGCGAGCGGATCTTTTCCACGGGAAAGAAGGTCTCCACCACCTGCATTCCAAAACGCTTCACGAACAGAAACACCAGGATTCCACCGATGGCCTCACCCAGCAGGCACAGGATCGTTCCACGCACGGCACCAAAGACGTACCCGGCGGCAATTTCCAGCGGTTCACCGGGGATCACGGCGGCAAACACCTGCACGATCAGCATCAGTACAAATAAGATCCAGCCATACCAGCCTTTGGTGTCCAGCCATTTCTGGAAGGCATCTGCATCCCCAGCCAGTTTTAACATCGGTCGTCCTATGCACCAGGCCGTCACAAGCATCAGCGCAAGGAACAACAGTACGCCGCCGATGACCAATATTTTCTTTTTCCGCTTTGTCCATTGCTTGCTTCCCATGTGCGCCACATCCTTTGCTTTTTTTACACCTATAGGATACCGCAAAAACGTGAATAAATCTGCATTCTTTCATTGGAATTCTTTGAGAATTTTCTTAAGATTTTATAGAGAAAATGGGCGATTTTTTCAGTTGTTTGCCAAAATCATGCTTGACATTTCCCGTACAATATGGTATAATAAGAGGGCTTGCAAATCATTTTTTGTTAAAAGGAGCACATCATGCAGAAAAAACTGATCACCTGTCTGCTGTTGATCGCCATGCTGACCGGTACGTTGGCCGGCTGTAGCGATACCGTTTCTACGGAAACCAAGAATGTAGCAGCGGCAAACGACACAAAGGTCACAGAGACCAAAAAGGAAATGACCAAGGAAGAATCCAGAAAGGCCATCTCCGATGATCTGCCAGACAGCGATTTCGGCGGCAAGGAATTCATCGTACTGGGTGCAGCTGCGGCTTCCAACCCCATCGAAGACTTCCGGGGATTTGTGATCGCCGATGAGCTGACCGGTGAGATCGTCAACGATGCCGTGTACAACCGGAACCTGACCATCGGCGAACGGTTCAATACTGTCATCGGCTACGAAGCGCCCGGCAGCAGCTACGAAAACACTTGTTCCTTCATTCAAAAGGCTGTCACCGCCGGCGAACCGGATGCGTTCCATCTGTCCTCCTTCCATGTGGTATCCAATGGTTCTCTGGTCACCAAGGGCGTTTACATGAACTGGTACGACATTCCGCATATCGATTTTTCCAAGCCCTGGTGGTCGGATTCTACCGTCAACGACCTGACGGAAAACGGAAAGTGTTTCCTGGCTGTTGGTGATACCGCTGTGTCTTCGGTTTCCCAGACCTACTGTATGCTGGTGAACAAGACCAAGCTGGTCGACTATGATGTGCCCAATGTATACGACACCGTCCGGGAAGGCAAGTGGACCTTGGACTACATCCAGCAGATCGGCGATACGATGTCCCAGGACCTGAACGGCGATGGCGTGATGGACGAAAACGACTTCTACGGCTTTGGTTCCAACTTTGCTTCCAACACCAATGCCTACCTGTGGGCGTTCGATCACCTGATCTTCCAGCGGAACGATGAAGGCAAGCTGGAGTTCTCCTACTACGATGAAAAGCTGGTCAACATCGTGGAAAAGCTGTACGATGTCTTTGTCGAGGACACCAATGTGTTCTGCCCGACTGTTGGCACAAACGGCATCCACCCGTACAATATGGCGCTGGAACAGTTCAAGAATTCTCGCTGCGTATTCATCAATGCTCTGCTGTCCCAGACCATCACCTACCTGTCCGAAATGGAAGACGTATACGGCATCCTGCCCTACCCCAAGTATGACGAAAACCAGGCCGAATATAAGACCATGGTGGACGGCAACCACGAAGCCATGGGTATCGGTAAGAACGTGGTGGACCTGGAATTTGTGGGGATCATCACGGAAGCCCTGTGCGCCGAATCCTTCAAGCAGGTGCTGCCGGCGTACTATGATGTGTGTCTGAAGTCCCGGTATGCCGACGAACCGGACGACGCCGAAATGATCGAGCTGTGCGTGGGTTCCCGTGTATTCGACATGGGCTATGTATATGACGCCTGGAACGGTGTTTCCTTCTACATCCAGCGACTGATCGCCGCCCAGAGCAAGGACATCGCCTCCTATTATGCAGCAAACGAAAAGGCAGCCACCAATCATTACGAAAAAGTGCTGGCTATGTTCTACGAAGAATAATCTCGCAACATATTGAACCAATCAAAAACTCTCCTGTTTCCCATTTTTCTGGGGCAGGAGAGTTTTTTGGCTTACAGAACCCGGTTCACGCCTTTGCCGGTTTGGACAAAGGAACCCAGGTTTTCGTCTAAGATATCGATCAGCCGCAGTCGTGCTTCCTTGGAGGTCCAAGCGCAGTGTGGCGTGATCCGGCAGTTTTTCGCCGTCAGCAGCGGACAATTCGGATCGGCCGGTTCCACGGTCAGCACGTCCAATCCGGCGCCACCCAGCTTGCCGCTGTTCAATGCGTCTGCCACGTCTGCTTCGTTCAGCACAGCGCCACGGGACGTATTGATCAACACCGCACCATCCCGCATCTGGTCAAGGAACGCCTTGTTCACCATGCCACGGGTCTCGTCGGTCAAGGGACAATGGAGGGACACAAAATCCGACAACGCCAGTAGCTCTGCCGGTGTCACGTACCGGATGCCGTCCTCTGTGCCACTTTGCTTGGAACGCTTGGTGGCCAGCACCTGCATACCAAAGGCCTGACACATTTTGGCAAGTGCTTTCCCGATGGCGCCACAGCCGTAGATGCCCACGGTCTTCCCTGCCAGCTCCATGAACCGCACGGTCTGGTACTGGAAGCCGGGGATGCCCGTCCACAGTCCATCCTTAACGATGCCACACAGACCGTCCAGATCGGCGGCGAAGGAGAGAAGGAGGGTGAAGGCGTGCTGGGCTACGGACATGGTGGAATAGCCAGGCACATTACACACCTCGATCCCCTTTGCCCGACAGGCCGGTACATCGATCATGTCGTAGCCGGTACCCAGTGCAGAGACGTAGCGCACATTCGGGCACTGGTCCAGCACGCTTTGGTCGATGCGCACCCGGTTGGTGAACACGATCTCTGCGTCTCCAATGATCTCGGCTGCCTTTTCATTGGGGGTCTTATCGTACACGGCCGCCTCGCCGTATTTGGTGAGAAAGTCCCAGCTGATATCTCCGGGGTTCACCGCAAAGCCGTCTAATACTACGATCTTCATAGAATTATTTGTCTACCCGTTCCTTTCCGTCGTGGAGCAAAATGCCGTAGCCACTGCCCATGGTACCGCCGTTTTGCAGATGCTTTTTCAGCTGCCGCTGCAGGGGTGTGTTCTCCGGCAGCGTATCCGGTTCGTAGGAATCCCGCACGCCAAACACACGCCACAGGTCGCCGCTGTCCGGATGGCCGTGACTTTGCAGAATGGTGAAGTTGTCCAGGAAGGCGACCATACGGGAATTGGGTGCGCAGAACTTCCGGTTGTCCGGATAGAGCAGCCACGAGGAACACACGATGGGTGTGATGCCGGTCTTGCCAAAATAGCGATAGGCACGGCAGAAGGCGTCTTGCACATCGGCCGGTTCAAAATGTCCGTCTGCCGGAATGTGGGTATTGATGACGGGATCGCCTTTCTGCACCGTCACGCCGCAGGCTGTGTAGGGTGTATCCAGGTCATATTCGATGATGTGGAATTCCAGCCGTCCCAGCCGTACGATATCCGCACGCCAGAAGTTGTGGAGCCAGCCATATTGGTACACACCTAAGTGGTGCCGGTTCTCGATGCAGGTCTGCGTCCACACCCAAATGTCCCGCATGGATGCCCAGTAGATCTCTTCATCAATATGGTGTTCTCTGTAGTACCGGTGAGACGCTTCGGTCAAGAGCAGGCATATCGCCAGCATACCAAAGTCGTCCTCCAGTCCCAGAGAACGGGTAATGGCGTAGACCTTTTCTTCGTCGTCTGCACCGTTGAGAAGGTCGTTTGCCAGCGCTTGCCAGTCGTCCGGTTTCGTTTCCAGAATCTGGTACATCACCGGGGAAAGCACACCGATCTGCTCGCCGGTAAAGCCCGTTTTCACTGCGGTTTCGATGGCATGGACGAATGTATTTTGTAGTTCGTTTGTCATAGGTTTCTCCTTTATGCAGGAATGAGGAACAGGCTGATCCCAACCACGGTCAGGGTCAGGCTGATGAGCGTGGGCTTGCGGATCCGTTCGTGGAAGAACAGCCAGCCAAAGACCGCACCCATGAAGATGACCACGCCGGACAGCAGCGGGAACTGGATGGACGAATCCATGGTCACGGCGCAGCGCAGAGAGAAGATATTGCCCAATGCGTTGCACACCGCATATCCGGCAGTCAGGCACAGCAGCACGGCGAACAGCTTGCCCGTCATGGGATCCTTGCCGATCTCATAGTACACGGCGCGCACCGGATGCTTTTCGCCTTTTGCTGCCGTCTGGACGGTGCGAACCACCAGCACGACAAGGGCGATGGACAGTCCCACCAATGCGTTGAGCAGCACAAAGCCGTCGGTATCCACTTCGCCGGTGGACAGCACCATAGCACCGTCGGCGATCTGGTGTGCCTTGGAGAACACGCTGACCATGCCGTTGCCACAGAAGGTCATCAGGCAGAAGATGATGTAGCGCACCCGATCCTGCTTCGTTCTTGCCACGCTTTCGGCACTGGGATCTTTTTCCAGCGTGGTGGGGATAAGAGACGCAATGAGCACCAGAATACCCAGCGTTTTCCACAGAGTGACCGGCTCCCCTAAGAACCACACGCCATAGAAGAACGGCAGGATCATGCCACCCAGCAGGCAGAACGAAGTCACAGCGGACACCTTGCCATAGCGCATGGCGAACAAGGATCCCGTGGTGGAGACTAGGCCGGAGACGGAGTACAACAGCGAATACAGGATGGATACACCCGTCACAGCAAAGGGCGTCTTGGTGGTCAGGAGCAGATAGAGCCCCATGAAAATGTAGATGTGGAATTGATTCCAAACGGTAATGCCGAAGCCGCCTTTGGTGTTCTTCTGGAAGCACTTCTGGAAAATGAACTGGATCGAGAAGAACAGGCAGGCCAGCAGTAAAAATTGCAGCTCCATCGATTATCTCTTCACACGTGCGTTGCCGCCCCAGACGGACCAGATCATCTCTTCGTCGGCCGGCTGTGCATAGTCGGTCAGGAACGTGGTGGCCAGTGCGCCGGATGCCCAGCCGAACTGCACCCACTTTTCCGGTTCCCAGCCTTGCAGGATGGCATAGAGCAGACCGCCCACAAAGCCGTCGCCGCCGCCGATCCGGTCCAGTACGTGGATGGGTCTGGGTTCGGCGATGTGCCAGCCGTCCTCTGCCAGCAGGATCGCACCCCAGATGTGTTCGTTGACGTTGACCACCTGACGCAGGGTGGTGGCGAATACGGATGCGTTGGGGAAGGATTTTTTCACCTCGCCGATCATTTCCTGGAAGGATGCGATCTTGGAGGACAGATCCTTGCCACCGGCTTCCGGTCCCTTCATGCCCAAGGCCAGCTGGAAGTCTTCTTCGTTGCCCACGAGAATATCGGCAAGAGAGGCGATCTCGGTGAAGATAGCACGCAGCTCTTCTTCCCGGTTCTTCCAGAAGGAGGCACGATAGTTGAGGTCAAAGGAGATCAGCGTACCATACTTCTTGGCGGCACGGGCAAGCTCCAGGCAGAACTGGCTGGTCTCCGGAGACAGTGCGCCGATGAGCCCGGACAGGTGCAGGATCTGTACGCCTTCCTTGCCGAAAATGCGGTCGGTATCGAAGTCCTTAATGTTCAGGGTGCGTCCCACTTCCCCGGCTCTGTCGTTGCACACACGGGGGCCACGGGAGCCATAGCCGCTGTCGGCAATGTTGAACTGGTGCCGATATCCCCAGGGGCCGCCCTGCTCTACTTCAGCACCTTCGTAGTCGATGCCACGGGAGCGGAGGTTGCGCTTGATGAAGTCGGCGATGGGGCTGTCCTTTACAAATGTCGTCAGCACCTTGGTCTTCAGTCCCAGGTAGGAGGAAATGGACAACACGTTGGATTCGGCAGAGGTAGCCTGCATAAAGAAGTTGTCGCTGGATGCCACGGGCTGGCCGTGCATGGGGCAGATACGCACGCCCATGGAGGTAGGCACAACGATGGCATATTGGCAGTTTTCACGAATTTTCATGGGAGAATTCTCCTTTTTTATTAATATCATATCCATATCAGCGTTACCGTACGGAACAGCCAAGTCAGTTCCCTACAGGATTTGGATGCACTTTTTGGGGGAATAAAATTTCCAGAAATTACATTCCTACGGAATTATATTTTCCGAAATACGATTTCCAAGTGTCTTATACAGTATATTGCGATGCAGCGGCACCTTCGCCGTGACCGGTCCAGTCGGTGTGGAAGAATTCGCCTCTGGGTGCGTCGATCCGTTCGTAGGTGTGGGCACCGAAGTAGTCCCGCTGGGCTTGCAGCAGGTTGGCCGGCAGTCTGTCGCAGCGGTAGCCATCGTAGTAGGCCAGTGCAGAGGAGAAGGCAGGCGTGGGCATACCGGTCAGCGCCGCCTGTGCTACCACCTTCCGCCAGCCGGGCAGCAGAGATGCGATCTTTTCGGTGAAGTAGGGATCCAGCAGCAGGTTGGTCAGGTCGGGGTTCTTGTCGAAGGCATCCTTGATCTTGCCCAGAAATACAGAACGGATGATGCAGCCGCCACGCCACATGAGCGCGATGCCGCCATAGTTCAGGTTCCAGCCGTAGGTCTTGGCTGCTGCCTTCATGAGGGTGTAGCCCTGTGCGTAGGACACGATCTTGGAAGCCAGCAGTGCGCAGCGGATGTTCTCGATCCACTCGGCCTTTTCTTCCTTGGTCAGCGTCAGGGGCTTTTCGGCTGCTCCCGGCAATACGGCAGAGGCTGCTACCCGTTCGTCCTTCATGGCAGACAGGCAACGAGCAAACACGGCTTCACCGATCAGGGTCAGCGGCACGCCTTCGTCCAGAGCAGCAATGCCCGTCCACTTGCCGGTACCCTTCTGTCCGGCGGTGTCCAGGATCTTTTCCACCAGCGGTTCGCCGTTCTCGTCCTTGTAGGCCAGGATGTCTCTGGTGATCTCGATCAGGTAGGAGTTCAGGTCCCCGTCCATCCAGTCCGCAAAGACTTCATGCATTTCATCGTCGGACATACCCAGCATATTTTTCATCACGTGGTATGCTTCGCAGATCAGCTGCATATCGCCGTATTCGATGCCGTTGTGTACCATCTTCACAAAGTGACCGGCACCCTTTTCGCCTACCCAGTCGCAGCAGGGGGAGCCGTCTTCCACCTTGGCGCAAATGGTCTGCAGGATCTCCCTTACGTGGGGCCATGCAGCCGGAGAGCCGCCGGGCATCATAGAGGGGCCGTTCAGCGCACCTTCTGCACCACCGGACACACCGGTACCGATGTACAGCATCCCATGGGCTTCCACCTTTTCGCACCGTCTGGCGGTGTCCGGGAAGTGGGAGTTGCCGCCGTCGATGAGGATGTCGCCTTCGTCCAGCAAAGGCAGCAGCTTGTCGATGGTCTCGTCCACGGGAGAACCGGCACGGATCATCATCATGATGCGGCGTGGCTTTTCCAGTGCGCCTACAAATTCTTCGAAGGAGTGGGTGGGAATGAAGTTTTTGCCCTTGCCACGGCCTTCCATAAACTTGTCCACGATGCCGTCCCACACGTCGTATACCGCTACGGTATAGCCATTGCGTTCCATGTTCATGGACAGATTCTCGCCCATGACCGCCATACCGATCATACCAATGTTCGCTTTTTTCATATTATATCTCCTTTTCAAAGAGGATCGTTTTTCTTTTGTCAACGTTGACTATTTATCTGCGTTCTTTCATGTTTTCCAGCACGCTGTAGGGGATGCGCATTTCGCCCAGTCCACGACCGATGGAAATGTGGGGCTTGAATGCGCCGTGGAAGTCGGTGCCGCCGGACAGCTTCAGGCCATACTTTTTCGCCAGTGCCCGATAGGTCTCTGCCATGTCCGGGGTGTAGTCGGTGTAGTAGCCCTCGATGCCGGTCAGCCCTGCGTCCACCAGATGCTTCACAAAGTCTTCCAGCTCGTCGCCGGTCTTCTTGGTCAGGTGCAGGTGTGCCAGATATGCGTCGCCGCCGGCGCGCCGGATCAGGTCGATGGCTTCGGTATCCGTCAGTGCCTGGGATTCGCTGTAGCAGGGGCAGCCTACGTTGAGCCACTGGGCAAAGGCCGCTTTCGGGGATTCGCTGTAGCCCTTCTCCGTCATGAGCTTGGCGATGTGGGCACGGCACAGGATCCCACCACCGGCCTTTTGCTTTACTTCGTCCAGGGTCACGTGGATGTCGTATTTCGCCAGCATATCGCAGGTCTCGCCGATCCGTTCGGTGCGCACCCTGCGGATGTTGTCTACCGCCTGTACCAGCGCCGGGGACGTGGGATCGATGAAGTAGCCTAAGATGTGGGTCTCGGTTTTTGACACGGCCGACAGCTCAATGGCAGGGATCACCTCGATACCGCAGGCTTGTCCGGCTGCCATCGCTTCTGCCACCCCATCGGCTGTATCGTGGTCGGACACGGCTACCGCAGACAGGCCGGCTTCCTTGGCGTGATGGACCAGCTCGGTGGGGGTCATGGAGCCATCGGAGCAGACCGTGTGGGTGTGCAGATCGATATATTTTTCTTCCATATTGTTATGCATCATATGTCCAAAGACCCAGCGCCGGGTTGCTGATGTAGAAGATCTCCTCGCCGTCGATGGTGTTATAGCCGTCGGTCAGCGTTGCCGGATCGTATTTCTTTGCGGCCTCGTCGTATGCCATCCAGTCAAAGCCCACGCTGCGCACCTCGTCCTCGGTGACCTTTTCGGTGGCGTAGGTAATGTGGAAGCGGCCGTCGGAGGAGCCGTGGATCAGGTGTGCCGCTACGGACAGGTTGGCGTTCAGGTCGGCGTTTGCCGGATCCTTCACCAGTGTCAGCACCGTTTCTCGTCCCACGTAGCCATACTTGCGGATCAGCCGGTCGTTTTCGTCGTCCTCACCGAACTTTGCCACGCCGGGTGCCAGCACGATCAGCTCTCCACCGTCGGCGATGGCCATACGGGTGCGGTAGATGGCTTTGTTGCCCAGCCAGGTGCTCTTGAACTCACGAGGATCTAAGTACACCACCACCTTTTGGAAGGGCTTGTCCACGTGGATCAGGTTGATCTGCTGGCTGTGCGCCACGGCTTTTTCGAAGTTGGCTCTGTCTCGGCCGGTGTAGATGCCGTGGATGTTGGTCTTGTCGCCCGTATTGGTGGTGCAGGTCAAAACGAACAACAGGGGAATATCACGACAGAAGTTTTCTTGGGCGTAGTCGAAGACCTTGCGCACCGGCGAGAAGTCCTTGCCCATGATCCGTTCCATGCCGTAGAAGGCACCCAGCATATGGGAGGAGTTGATCATGGATGCACCGCCGCAGCCTACGAACAGGTTTTTGGAATAGTTCGCCATGCCAACGACTTCGTGGGGCACCACCTGACCGATGGAGATGACCAGGTCATAGGAGGGATCCAGCAGGCGTTTGTTGAGCTCCACATCGATGGGAGTGTCCACCAGACCTTCGGAGACCTCGGACACAAAGGAGCCGGGGACTTCGCCGATCTTGACCACGTCGTCCCGCCAACGATGCACGAGGATGTTCTCAAAGGGCACGTTTTCGCCAAAGAAGGCGTGGCATTCCTCCTCGGTCATGGGAGCATGGGTGCCCAGAGCGGGCATGATGTCGATCTGGCAGGTGTCGTGGAGCATTTCCCAATACATGGCGACGATCTTGCCGGCACCGCTGTACATTCTGGTGTAATCGGGTGGCAGGAGCAGGATCTTTTTGAGGTTTTTATTTTTTATGGTATCTTGCAGAACGAACCGGATGCTGTCGTCCGATAGTCCGCTGGCGCAGGTATATTGCATACAGTAGGTTTCCTTTCTGGTACAGTGCCTTTCTGGTACGGTGGTATATGATTATTGTAACACTATAGGATAGAAAAGTCAAGATTTTTCCGGCAGGATCGTGTTTTTTTTCGTCCGGGGTAAAAAAGTATGTAGGAAATTTGTGGAAGGCTATTGCAATTTTGCGGCGGATGATGTATAATGAATGTGTATTAGCTATACCGAGTGAAAAGGTATAGTGGGAAGGAGAATTTTTCATGAAGAAAAGGACAATCGGCGTGTTTCTGATGCTGTGTATGGTGCTCATCATACTGCCCACGGCTTCGGCTGCAGCAGGAACATACGATCTCGAAAATGGTGACATTGCCATTTCTGTCGATGCAAATGGGCAAACGGTCACGCAGAATGGCAGTACCGTGTCGGATGCTGCTCCGGTCATTACCGGTGGAGACGGAATGCAGACGATCACTGTCGTCACAGAAAAGACCGCTTCTGCGAACTTTACGATACAGAATATCAAAGCCTGTCAGATCGATGTGGATGCAGCCACGGCGACCATCACGGTAGCAGGAGAAAACACCATCACGAATGATGCTGACACGGGTATTCACATTTCCGACGGTGACCTGACCATTAGCGGCGCTGCAGGCAGCAAACTGACCGTGACCACAACGGATCGTAACAGCGCAGCTATCGGCTCTGGGTACTACGAAGAAGAACTCGATCCATCCGAAGACATGTGAGGTTTTGTTACCATCACGGGCAGTGTGGCGGTAGAAGCTACCAGTGCCCGAGAAGGTGCAGCTATCGGCAGCGGTTATTTCGGGAAAATGGCTGGCTATATCACCATTTGTGATTATGCAAACGTAACAGCTACTAGTAGCAACTATGGTGCGGCCATTGGCAGTGGAGCCTACGGAATCGTATCTGGCGAGATAGGCATATGTGATCATGCAAAGGTAACGGCTACTGGTAGCGACAATGGTGCGGCCATTGGTAGCGGATATCTTGGATCTATGTCCGGTCTCATTACCATCTGTGATGATGCAGAAGTATCGGCTACAGGTCAGAGACGTTCTGCCGCTATTGGCAGTGGATCAAATAGAGGTGTTTATGGATATATCACCATTTGTGATAATGCAAACGTAACGGCTGAAGGCGGTAGAGAAAGTGCCGCTATTGGCAGTGGATGCAATGGCGATATGTGTGGTTATATTGCCATTGCAGACAAAGCAACAGTAACAACAACCAGAGGAAGATCTTCTGCTGATATTGGTAGTGGACTCAACGGAGATGCATTGATCTACATTTCCATTAGCGATACGGCAACGATCACTTCTACAGATGGAACACCCAAGATCGGTCCGGGGAGTAATGGAAAGTATCTCTACAACGTGATCTTCAACAAAAATGCGGCCGATGCAACCGGATACATGAAAGATCTCATGTTTGAACATGAGAATCGTGACTCCCTTGCAACGGTAGCCCAGCCGCTTACCGCCAACTCCTTCAAGCGCCCCGGCTACACCTTTGCAGGTTGGTCTACCAGCTCACATGGTGAAGTCAAGTACAAAGACCAAGAAGTAGTCTCTGGCCTGATCGGAGAGAAACTCCCTGTCGTTTTGTACGCACAGTGGAAAGAACATACGGATCATGTAGACGAAAAAACGCCTAAACACTATTGCGATGTTTGTGGTTTGCGTCTCACCAAATGTGTCGATGTAGATCCACAGGATCACATTTGCGATATCTGTACCAAGACTCTTACATGTACAGACGATGACAAAGACCACTATTGTGACTATTGTGGGGAAGAACTCACCCAGCACGACTATGACGAGTACGGCATTTGCAGCATCTGCGGTGCATCTCAGTACAACACCACCGTATTCTTCGACGCAGGCGGCGGTATCGTGAGCCCCAAAGCCATGGCTACAAACGCCAACGGCAAGCTGTCGTCTCTGCCCACACCGACCCGGCGAGGCTACAACTTCCTGGGCTGGTTCCTGCAGGACGGCACGCAGATCGACACCGATATGGTATTCGAAACCAACACCACAGTCTATGCCCATTGGCAGGTCAAGAGCAGTGCCCTGCTGCCCACGTGGCAGGAATGGGAAATGATCGACAAGATCGTTGCCGCTAACAAAAAGAAGGATGAAGCTGTTGAAACAGAGCCGGAAGTAACCGAACCTGTCGAAACGGAGCCTGTCGAAACAGAACCGGTTGAAGAAGTGGAGCCCACTGTCGAGCCGTGGAACAACCCCTTCTCCGATGTGGCTGAAACCGATGCATTCTACGAAGCCGTCAAGTTTGCCTATGAAAACGGCTACATGAACGGTATGTCCGAAAATACCTTTGCACCGAACGAAGGTCTGACCAGAGCCATGCTTATGACGGTGCTGTATCGTGCGACTGGTTCTCCTGTGGTGGGCGATGCAAATCCCTTCACGGATGTAGCAGAAGACGCATGGTACTACAATGCCGTAGTTTGGGCAAAGTCCATTGGCCTTGTCACCGGCATCACCGAAACCGAATTTGCACCGGAGAACCTGCTCACCAGAGAACAGCTTGTTACCATATTCTACCGGTATGCAAACTTCCTCGGTTACGATGTGAGCGAAGGTGAAGACACCAATATTCTCAGCTACGAAGATTTCGCAGACATCGCCGAATACGCCATTCCTGCTATGCAGTGGGCGTGCGGTGCCGGTTTGATCGAGAATATCGACGGCAACATCCTGCCGCGGGACAGTGCCACCCGTGCGCTGGTCGCCATGGTGCTGTTTGGATTTTATGCATAACTGAATAAGCGTTAGCCGATACGACTCGCAGAATGGGAAACCGTTCCGGGTCGTATCGCTTTTCTTTTGTGGAAAATCGGGATTCCGACCGGTTGCGGCAACTTTTTCCCATTTTCCCCTTGACGGAACGCCCGAATTCCGGTATAATATATAGAGTAGTTTGGCTTTTCTGTAACTGACGGATTTGCGTTTGTACGCAGCGGGATCGACCGCATGAAGCAGAAAAATATGCCTTGGTCACATCTGTGGCCTGCCGACCGTCTGGGCATTCCGTTTCCGGGGACACACTCTTGTTTTTTCCGCATTGCTTTCTGCGTCAATGTTTGCAAGACCCCTGCAAGCGGTATGCCTTTTTTCATAGAAATTATTATATTAGCGAGGTATTGTCATGGCTAAGAAAGTTGCCATCCTGATGGGCAGTGACTCCGATCTGCCCGTTGTCGAAAAAGCGTTTGCTGTGCTGGATTCCTTTGGTGTCGAATACACGGCACGTGTCCTCTCTGCTCACCGCACCCCCGTGGAGACCGCAGCGTTCGTTTCGTCTGCCAAAGAAAATGGGTACGGTGTGATCTTGGCTGCTGCCGGGATGGCCGCACATTTAGCCGGTGCCTGCGCCGCCAACACCACCCTGCCCGTCATCGGCATCCCGGTAAAGGGCGGTGCCATGGATGGTCTGGATGCGCTGCTGGCTACGGTACAAATGCCCAGCGGGATCCCGGTGGCTACGGTGGCGCTGAACGGTGCTGCCAACGCTGCTCACCTGGCCTGCCAGATCTTAGCCCTGTCCGACGATGCCCTTGCCGAAAAGATCACCGAAAGTCGCCGGAAGGGTGCCGAAGCGGTGCTTGCCAAGGATGCGGCACTGCAGGAGAAATTAAGCAAGAACTGATTATCACCGTGCAAACTAAATTGCACAAGAACTAAGACTGTTTTTGTATCATAGGAGGAGCATCTTATGCGGTATACATTTCTGCGGTACCCTGGTTTTCGCCATAAGGCCGTGACGCTGAGCTATGACGATGGTGTCATTTTCGACCGTCGGCTCATCGAGATCATGTCCGCAGCCGGCCTGAAGGGTACGTTCAACATCAACTCCGGTATGTTTGCCACCAAGCCCGGCGAAGGCAGACGACTCATGGTGGACGAGGCTATGGAGCTGTACACCTCCTCCAGCAACGAGGTGGCGGTGCACGGCGTGCAGCATCTGTCCCTGACCGAGGTGGATCCGGCGCTGGCCACACGAGATGTGCTGGAGGACCGGGTGAATCTGGAAAGACTGCTGGGCAAACCGGTCAAAGGTATGGCATATGCCAACGGCAGCTTTGACGATGGTGTGGTGGAGATCCTGAAGACCTGCGGCATTGTGTATTCCCGTACCACCATTTCCACCGGTCGGTTCGATATCCCCACCGATTGGCTCCGGCTCCCTGCCACCTGCCACCACACCGATCCCCGGCTCATGGAGCTGGCACGGCAATTTGTGGAGGAACCGGACAGAGCCTATTTCTGGTCCCACACGCCCCGGCTGTTCTATCTGTGGGGACACAGCTACGAATTCAACGACAACAACAACTGGAACGTCATCGAGGAGTTCGCCGATTACGTAGGTCACCGGGACGACATCTGGTATGCCACCAACATGGAGATCTACGACTACGTAAAGGCCTACGAAGCCCTGCAATTTGCGGCAGACGGCTCCTTTGTGTACAACCCCGGCAGGCTGGACGTTTGCATCTGCTACATGAACAAAAACTATGCGGTCCCCGGCGGCAAGCTCGTCCGGCTGGATTGAACCCAACTAACCTGTTACCAATACGATTTATGCATAATTTGTAGGGAACGGTATCCGCCGTTCCGATCACAACCTTGGAGGTATTCTATAACATGAAGAGTTTCAGCGAAGCATACAAGGAAGCCGGTGTGGACATCACCGCAGGCTATACCGCTGTCGAACTGATGAAGGCACACATCGCCCGGACCATGACGGCTGGCGTTTGCGACAAGATCGGCGGGTTCGGCGGTCTGTTCGATCTGGGCGTGATGATGAAGAAGTATAACATCACCGACCCGATCCTTGTTTCCGGTACCGACGGCGTGGGCACCAAGATCCGGCTTTCCATGCTGATGGACAAGCACGACACCGTGGGTATCGACTGCGTGGCTATGTGCGTCAACGACATCATCTGCTGTGGCGCACGTCCTCTGTTCTTCTTAGACTACATCGCCTGTGGGAAGAACATTCCCGAAAAGATCGCCTCCCTGGTGTCCGGTGTGGCAGAAGGCTGCGTACAGGCGGACTGTGCCCTGATCGGCGGCGAAACGGCTGAGCATCCCGGTCTGATGCCGGAGCACGACTATGACCTGGCCGGGTTCGCTGTGGGTATTGCCGACAGAAGCCAGATCCTGGACAACACCACCACGGCTGCCGGGGATATCCTCATTGGTCTGCCCTCCAGCGGATTCCACTCCAATGGTTTCTCCCTGGTTCGCAAGGTATTTGACATCGAAAACGCCGACCTGACCGCTCCTGTGGCAGAACTCGATGGCAAGAGCCTGGGCGAAGTGCTGCTGACCCCCACACGCATTTACGTAAAGCCGGTGCTGGCTATGCTGGACGTGGTCAAGGCAAAGGGTATTTCTCACATCACCGGCGGCGGTTTCTTTGAAAATATTCCTCGCTGCCTGCCCGATGGTCTGTCTGCCAAGATCGATTCTGCTGCCATTCGTACCCCGGCTGTGTTCGACCTGCTGCAGAAGAAGGGTGGCGTAAACCGGAGAGATATGTTCAACACCTTCAACATGGGTGTGGGCATGAGCATCACGGTGGCCAAGGAAGATGCGGACAAGGCGCTGGAAGTACTGCGTGCTAACGGAGAAGATGCATACATCATCGGCGAAGTGGTCTCCGGTGACGACGGCGTGATCTTTGCCTGATCGGTGGCCGCTATGGAAAAAATTACAAAGATCGCTGTGTTTGTCTCCGGTGGCGGCACCAATCTGCAGGCGCTGATCGATGCGGAAAAAGCCGGCGAATTGGCAAACGGGAAGATCACCTTGGTGGTGGCATCCAAGCCCGGCGTATATGCCCTGGAACGAGCGGCTGCCCATGGGATCCCCACGGTGGTTCTGGCACGGCGTGACTACGACAGCATTGCCGCCTACACCAAGGCCCTGACCGATACGGTGGTGGAAAATGGCATCGACCTGATCGTTCTGGCTGGCTTTATGACCATCATCGATGAACAGCTGTATGAACGGTATCCCAACCGGATCCTGAACGTACACCCTGCCCTGATCCCATCCTTCTGCGGCAAGGGCTTCTATGGGCTCCACGTCCACGAAGCGGCACTGGCCAAGGGTGTGAAGGTATCCGGTGCTACGGTACATTTTGTGACCCCGGAATGTGATGCCGGTCCCATCGTGCTGCAGAAGGCCGTTGCGGTGGAAGACGACGACACACCGGAGACCCTGCAGAAGCGGATCATGGAACAAGCCGAGTGGAAGATCCTGCCGGAAGCGGTGCGTCTGTTCTGTGAAGACCGGATCGCCGTGGACGGAAATGTTGTGAAAATTCGGAAGGAGTAAATATATGGTGGTACATACGATCGAACAAGAACTGAACTCCCTGGCCTATCATGGCAGAGGGATCCTGATCGGGAAGCATCCCGATGGCAAGCACGCTGTAGCTGCCTACTTCATCATGGGACGTAGCGTCAACAGCCGGAACCGGGTATTCGTGGCAGAAGGCGATGCCATGCGCACCAAGGCCTTTGACGAATCCAAGATGGTGGATCCGCACCTGATCATTTACTATCCGGTCAGAGTGCTGGGCAACAAGACCATCGTGACCAACGGCGACCAGACCGACACCATCTACGACCTGATGGACAAGCAGATGACCTTCGAGCAGGCCCTGCGTACCCGTACCTTCGAGGATGACGCCCCCAACTTTACCCCTCGTATCTCCGGGATCATCCACTGCGAAAACGGTAGCATGAACTATGCGCTGTCCATTCTCAAGAGTGCTGAGGGTAACGATTCCTCTTGTCAGCGGTTCACCTATGCGTACTCCGATCCGCTGGCTGGCCGTGCCAAGTTCATCCACACCTATGCCGCTGCCGGAGATCCGCTGCCTTCCTTTGAAGGAGAGCCCAAGACCATCACCCTGCCGGACGTGGACATCGATGCGCTGACCGACCTGCTGTGGACGAACCTGAACGAAGAAAACAAGGTATCCCTGTTCGTGCGGTACATCGATCTGGACACCGGCAAGGCAGACACCCGGATCGTGAATAAGAATCAGTGAGGTGAACAAATATGAAAGAATTTGAATTGAAATACGGCTGCAACCCCAACCAGAAGCCTGCAAAGATCTACATGAAGAACGGCGATGAGCTGCCGATCCAGATCCTGAACGGCCGTCCCGGCTACATCAACTTCCTGGACGCCTTCAACTCCTGGCAGCTGGT
>CAZLED010000039.1:0-20701 GCA_964558485.1 uncultured Ruminococcus sp.
TATTAGCTTGAAAACATCCCCTATTGTACGCAAGTATGATAGGGGCTTTTCATTTGCTGTAAATGTATGCACCAATGGAAAATGGCCGGAATTGCATACCGAACCGGAGAAAACCGCCGTTTTTTTTCTGCAACCTCTTGCACTTTTTGCCAATGTGTGGTACAATATTCCCGATATGGAAACAAAAAATAACAGATGCTTACGGATGGATCATGACCATGAATAGTCGAAAAATGATGGCAATACTGCTGCTCCTCTCGCTGACCATGGCGGCAGCAGTGGGTTGTCGGGAGGCAAATATAGAAACCACACCGGACACTGCGGCGGAGACCGTTGATACAGAGACCGCAGAAACACAGCCGGTACCGGAGACCGAAGAGACCGAGACGGAAGCGGAAACCGAAGAGACCAAGCCGGAGACCGAACCGCCGTTGCCCGATGCTGCAGAACGACTGGACGAAGCCGATTCCAACATCACCGGTTGGTCCAACGACAGCGATTACAACCTGCCGGATGGTGAGGTGGAGACCGCTGCAGAGACCGAAGAGCCTGGGGAACCGGCCCGGATCTACAACTACCTGAACGGCAAGACCTGCACGCTGGAAGAACAACAGAAGCGTCCTGTGGCCATTATGATCAACAATATCAAAAATTGCCTGCCCCAAGCCGGTCTGACCTGCGGCGATATGTTCTACGAATGCTCGGCCGAAGGTGGTATCACCCGGCTCATGATGCTGACCACCGATTACGAAAGCATTCCGCTGGTGGGCTCGATCCGCTCGTCCAGAGACTATTTTGTGGACTTCCTCTCCAATCACGAGGCGATCTACGTCCATGCCGGCGGTTCCGAAATGGCCTATGCCAAGCTGGCGTGGCGCAAAACCAACAACTTAGACGGCGTGAATATGTATATCCCCGGTATGTTCTGGCGTGATACCTGGCGGCTCAACAACATGGGTCTGGAGCACAGCCTGATGACCGATGGGGAAAAGATCCAGGCCGGTATCGAATATATGGGCTACGAAACTACTCTGCCGGAGACCTATGTTTGTCCCTTCCAGTTCTACGACGAGACCGTGGACAACCACATCAAGGGCAGCCCTGCCAGCCACGTGCACATGATCTCCACCTCTGTCCAGACCGTGGACTTCGTATATAATGAAGAGACTGGCGAATATCTGCGCTATCAGTACAACGGCATGGAGCACGTCGATGCCAACAACGACGAGCAGCTCTCCGTGAAGAACGTGCTGATCCTGTTCACCGACATCAACGTGATCCCCGGCGACAGCTACGGACATTTGTCTGTGGGCACCGTGGGAGAAGGGCAGGGCTACTACATCACCAACGGCAAACGGAAGGTGATCAACTGGTCCCGCAGCGGCAAGACCACGCCGATCCACCTGGAATACCGGAACGGTGACGAGCTGATTCTGAACAGTGGCAAGACCTTCATCTGTGTTGTGGATGATTCTGTGGCGTCGAAAATCGATTTTGAGTATAGCTGGGAGTGAGAACGATGTCGATCCGATATGCGACCTTAGCGGATGTGCCGACGATGCTGGCGATCTATCAGCCGTATGTTCGGGATACCACCTATAGCTTTGAATACACCGGCCCCACGCTGGAGGAGTTCACGGAGCGCTTTGTGGAAAATACTGCCAAGTATCCGTGGCTGGTGTGGGAAGAGGACGGCACCGTGGTGGGCTATGCCTATGCCAGCCCCATGGCGGTCCGTGCTTCCTACCAGTGGACGGCAGACGTCTCCATCTATATCCGGGACGACGTACACGGGCATGGCATCGGTCGTGCGCTGTACACCGCCTTGGAAGAGCGACTGCGGCAGCTGGGCTACTTCAATATGCTTGCCATCATCACAGAGGAAAACGAGGTCAGCCGTGCGTTCCATACGAAAATGGGCTTTGTCCACACGCTGGCGCTGCCCAAGGTGGGCTACAAATTCGGTCGTTGGCTGGGCGTCAGCTACTACCTGAAGCGGATCCAGGAAGGCGAACCGAAGTCTGCTCCTCGAAAAAATACAATATAAGACAATCAGAGGTGGAAAGCGACCCAAGGGAAGAGCCCTGTGTGCCGTTTTTTACCTCTTGTTTTTCCCATACAACCAAGGAGCGCATTGTCCCCACGGACGGCGTTTCCATCGAAAAGAGGTGTTTTCTATCAAACTGCTCATCGAATACCTGCGGCCGTTTTTCAAGCGTATGGCTGTGGGCTGTACCATCAAATTCATCGGCACATTGGCGGATCTGGCGTTGCCCATGATGCTGGCCTTCCTCATTGACGACATCGTACCGCTGGGCTCCAAAGGGCTCATCTGGAGTGCCGGTGGGGTCATGGTGCTTTGCGCCATCGTTGCCATCTGGGGAAACATCACCGCCAACCGGTATGCCTCCCGTGTGGCACGAGACATGACGGAAAAGCTGCGCAACGACTTATTCGAGCGGATATCCTATTTGTCTGCAAAACAGCTGGATACCTTCACCATTCCGTCTCTGGAATCCCGGCTCACCTCGGATACCTACAACATCCACCGGATGATCGGCATGATCCAGCGTATGGGCATCCGGGCGCCACTGATGCTGATCGGTGGACTGGCGATCACCTTTTTCTTAGAGCCGGTGCTGACGCTGGTGCTGGTGGCGGTGCTGCCCTTCGTGGGGATCACCGTGTATGCCGTCTCCAAGAAGGGTATTCCCCTGTACACCAAGCAGCAGGAAGCCGACGACGATATGACCCGTGTGGTACGAGAAAATGCCCAGGGCGTGCGGATCATCAAGGCACTGCACAAGGAAGAGGCCGAAAAAGCCCGGTTCGATGTGGCAAACACCAACCTGAACCGGCAGGAAAAACGAGCCGCCGAAAACATGGCGCTGACCTCGCCACTGATGAATCTGTTCCTCAATGGCGGACTGGTGGCGGTGATCTTTATCGGTGCGATCCGGGTCAATGCCGGTGTGTCGGAGCCGGGGAAGATCATTGCGTTCCTTTCCTATTTTTCGCTGATCCTGACCGCCATGATGAGCATCACACGGATCTTCATCATGTGCTCCAAGGGGGTCGCCTCTGCCGGTCGTATCGGGGAAGTGCTGGACGAACCGGAGGATATGGCCGTCCTGCCACAATATGTGACAAACGTAGAGCCAAGCGCACCCCACATCTGTTTTGACGACGTATCCTTCTCCTACAACGGCGTGAAGGACGACCTGTCTCATATCAGCTTCTCTCTGGAAAAAGGCCAGACCCTGGGCATCATTGGTCCCACCGGCGCCGGCAAGACCACACTGATCTCCCTGCTCATGCGGCAGTACGATGTGACCGGCGGCGCTGTGCAGATCTCCGGCGTGGACGTCCGTGGTATGGCGAAAAAGGACATTGCCAAAAAGTTTGGTGCCGCCTTCCAGAACGATTTTCTCTTTGCCGATACCATCCGTGCCAACATCGACTTTGGTCGTGGGCTCACCGATGACCAGATCGAAGCCGGTGCCCGAACCGCACAGGCCTGGGATTTCATCCAGGCAAAGGAAGGCGGACTGTCCCATATGCTGACCATCAAGGGTGCCAACCTGTCCGGCGGACAAAAGCAGCGTGTGATCCTGTCCCGTGCCCTGTCCGGCTCTCCGGAAATTCTGGTGCTGGACGACAGCTCCTCGGCGCTGGACTACGCCACCGATGCCAGACTGCGGCAGGCCATCCGGGAACGTGCTGCCACCATGCAGGATCCACCGACCACCGTCATCGTGGCACAGCGGATCAGCTCCATTCGCCATGCCGACCTGATCCTGGTGCTGGAAGACGGCAAGATCACCGGCCAGGGGACCCACGAACAGCTGATGGAGAACTGTCCCCTGTATCGGGAAATTGCGGATACCCAGATGGGAGGTGCTCTGCTTGAATAATAGTTTTAAGATGCCGACAGGTCCAAAAGCGACCAATCCTGCCGATCTGCCCCAGGGCAAACGAAAGCTGCGGGTACTGCTGCGGCTGGGCAAATATATGGCAAGATTCTGGTGGGGCTACCTCATTGCCTTCGGGATCAATATTGCCTCGAACCTGCTGGCACTGGAAGGTCCCAAGCTGTCCGGGAAGGCCATCTCTGCCATCGAACCGGGCGTAGGCAAGGTGGACATGGACAGCGTGGTGTACTACTGCGTGCTGATGCTGCTGTTTTACGTGGCTTCGTCGGTGCTGTCCTATGTGCAGCAGCTGCTGATGATCCGGCTGTCCCGTGGGATCGTGCGGCATATGCGTGAGGATATTTTCGCCAAGCTCATGCGGTTGCAGGTCAGCTACTTCGACCGTACCCCGGTAGGCGACATCATTTCCCGGATCTCCTACGACATCGATACCCTGAACGCCACACTGTCCACGGACCTGGTGCAGATCTGTTCCAGCGTGGTGACGGTGGTGGGCTCTCTCTGGATGATGACCTCCATTTCCCCAAGGCTGTGTCTGGTGTTTGCCGTGACCGTACCCCTGGCGATCCTGGTCACCACCAAAATGGCCGGGATCTTCCGACCGCTGTTCCGGGCTCGTTCCGGCAAGCTGGGTGAGCTGAACGGCTACGCAGAGGAGCTGCTGTCCGGGCAGAAAACCGTGCGTGCCTATGCGGAGGAACCCACCATGATCAAACGGTTTGCCGAAAAGAACCAGACTGCCGCCGATGCCTACTTCAAAGCGGATTACTACGGCGCCATGGTAGGCCCTACGGTGAACTTTATCAACAACCTGTCCCTGACCCTGGTGAGCGTATTTGGTTCGCTATTGTACATGGGCGGCGCTATTGGTCTGGGCGACGTGTCCTCCTTTGTGCTGTACTCCCGGAAATTCTCCGGCCCCATCAATGAGACGGCCAACATTATCAACGAACTGCAATCGGCAGCGGCGGCAGCGGAGCGTGTGTTCCGTCTGTTGGATGCGGAGGAAGAAAGCCCCGACGTGCCGGATGCGCAGTCCTATGGCAATGGGGCAGGCGAGATCCCGGTGACAGGGCACGTGGCGCTGGAGGACGTGCGGTTTGGCTATGAAAAGGAAAAAGAGATTCTGCACGGCCTGACCATGGATGTGCCGCCGGGAGCCACCGCTGCCATCGTTGGTCCCACAGGCGCCGGCAAGACCACCATCATCAACCTGATCATGCGCTTCTACGACCCGGACTCCGGCACGATCCGGCTGGAAAACGAGGATATTTTGCGTGCCAAACGAGCCAGTCTGCGGCAGAGCTACACCATGGTCCTGCAGGACACCTGGCTGTTCTCCGGCACCATTGCGGAAAACATCGCCTATGGCAGTCACCGTCCCGTGAGCCAAGCGGAGATCGAGAACGCTGCCAAGGCTGCCGGGATCCACAGCTTCATCCAAGGTCTGCCACAGGGATACGATACAGTGCTGACGGACGAAGGCGTGAATATTTCCAAAGGACAAAAGCAGCTGCTCACCATTGCCCGTGCCATGATCGCCGATGCGCCCATATTGATCCTGGACGAAGCCACCTCCAACGTGGACTCCATGACGGAGATGCGGATCCAGCGTGCCATGGGACAGCTCATGGAAGGTCGCACCTGCTTTGTGATCGCCCACCGCCTGTCCACGGTACGCAGTGCAGACGTGATCTTTGTGCTCCGAGACGGCAGCGTGATCGAGCAGGGCAACCACGACCAACTGATGGCCATGGGTGGCTTCTACGCCAGTCTCCATGGTGCACAGTTTACCACGTGAGAGGGCATATGACAGAAAACGAACGGCTCCGTGCCTGGCAAGGGGAAGAGGACATTGCCCATATCCACGGATGGGATTTCTCCCATATCGGCGCCGGATGCACACAAGATGCACACAAAATGTGTCCGCAATTTTTTCCCATTTCCTCTTGCACTTTGGCAAAGAATGTGGTACAATATCACCAAAGGTACCACCGCACATTTGGATGGTGCCCGACAAGCAGTTGACATCCATACGGAGGAATGAGCTATGGCAGTTTTACGTGTAGGTTCGATCGGACTGGGTGGTATTTCCAGTGGGGTACATCTACCCGGCATCAAAGGCGCAGACAACCTGGTGCAGGTGGCTCTGTGCGACACGGATGAAAAACGACTGGCAGAACGGGCAGAGCAGTATGGCATTCCGGCCGACCACTGCTTCACCGATTATCACGACCTGATCGCCTGTCCCGATGTGGATGTGGTGGACATCTCCACGCCCAACGACCGGCACTGGGAGATCGCTATGGCAGCTTGTGCCGCCGGAAAGCCCTACGGTGTGGAAAAGCCCATCACCATGGACAGCGAACAGGCAGACAGTCTGCTGGCCGCTACGGAAAAGGCCGGTGTGCGCAGCATGGTGTATTTCAGCTATCGGTACCAGCCGGCAGCCCGGTATGCCCGTGACCTGATCAAAAGCGGCCGACTGGGGACACTGCACCACGTGAGTATGCAGTACTACCAGGGCTGGGGACTGGAATCCAAGCATTGTCCGCTGGTGTGGCGCTATGTGAAGTCCATTGCCGCCTCCGGTGCGCTGGGTGACCTAGGCTGTCATGGACTGGTTCTGGGGGGGTTTGTCACGGGGCAGCAGTATACCAAGGTCAGTGCACACCTGGGGACCATCGTACACGAACGTGCGCTGCTGGACGGCTCCGGTGTGGGCAAGGTGGACGTGGACGACTTTTCCAATATTCTGGCAGCCATGGACGGCGGTATCTCTGCCACCTTCCAGATCTCTCGCTTCTGCCGGGGACGTGGCAACTACCAGAGAATGGAGATCTACGGAGACAAGGCGGCGCTGGTGTACCATCTGGACCGGGAACCGGGCAAGAACGAATTGGAGATCTGCGAAGAGGCCACCGGTGATAAATACGTGCCCATGGAGATCCCGCAGCCATATTACGTCAGCCAGATGCGCTGCTTCGGGGACGAAATGCAGGGACTGGGCGACGGCTGCAATGCGGATATTGCGGTAGGTGTACGGAACCAGCATTTGCTGGACACCATCATCCGGGCAGACGCCGAACAAAAGTGGCTGGACGTAAAATAAGTGATGCGTCAAAAGAACGTGTTATACACAATCGAAAAAATTCCCGAAAGGAAATAGATACATATGAAAATTACAGTTTGGAACGAATTTGCACACGAAAAGTGTGACGATGCGGTAAAGGCCATCTACCCCGATGGGATCCATGCCGTGATCGCCGATTTCCTGAGAGAAGTCGGCTACGATGTGACCACCGCTACTCTGGATATGCCGGAAGCCGGGCTCACCGATGAAGTGCTGGCAAACACCGACGTGCTGTTCTGGTGGGGCCATATGCGTCACGGCGATGTGCCGGACGAAGTGGTACAGAAGGTATACAACCGTGTCATGGAAGGCATGGGCATGGTGGTGCTGCACTCCGGTCACGCTTCCAAGATCTTCCAGAAGCTGTGCGGTACGCCCTCCGGTCAGCTGAAGTGGAGAGAGACCGGCGACAAGGAGATCCTGTGGGTCGTAGAGCAGAGCCATCCCATCGTGCAGGGCATCGACGAAAAGATCATTCTGGAACACGAAGAGACCTATGGTGAGCACTTCCTGATCCCCGAACCGGACGAGCTGCTGTTCATTTCCTGGTTCTCCGGCGGTGAAGTATTCCGCTCCGGTTGTACCTTCAAGAGAGGTCGCGGTAAGATCTTCTACTTCCGTCCCGGTCACGAATCCTGCCCCACCTACCACAACAAGGAGATCCAGAAGGTGCTGATCAACGCCGCTGCCTGGGCCTACACTCCCAAGGCCGAGCCCTACAAGTACGGCTGGGTTCCCAAGACGGTAGAAGACTGAGCGCAGTGATCCCATACAAAAGTCACAAATGGGTGCGAGAGTGCAAATCTCTCGTGCCCTTTTTTTGTGCATTTCCAAGATCGGACATTCGTGAAATTGCCCAAATCGGAATCGATATTTTTGTGTAGTATCCACCAACTTTCCGGAAATTCATATTTTGTTTACCTGGGGGGGTAACGATGTTCATAAAGTTATGGTATAACTACAGCAGATACTGTTGAATATGTATGGATTCCGGGAGGTTCCTATGAAACATTTTTGTAAAAAAAGCGTCCTGCTTTGCCTGATCGCATCGATGCTGCTGGGAACATTGGCCAGCTGCGGTGGCGGTACTACGGCAGATACAACGCCTACCGATGGGCAGTCCGACAGCACGATGGAGACCGAGACCGAGCGCCTGTACGTGGACGACATTGGTGACGACGTGAAGTTCAACGGCGACACAGTCAAGTTCATGTGGTGGGCTGAAAACGAGGAATTCGCCGAAGAGCTTACCGGCGAAGTGGTCAACGATGCCATGTACCAGCGAGATCTGTCCGTGGAAAGCCGGCTGAACGTGGACATCGTCAACATAGGCGAATCCTACACCTGGGACACCAAGGACATCTACCTGGACAAGATCCGTTCCAGCGTCATGTCGGCAGACGGTGCTTATGACGTGGCGTCCGGGCAGTATGCCACACTGCCGGGTCTGGTGGCAGAAGGTATCTTCATGAATATGCAGAAGCTGAACTACCTGGACTTCTCCAAGCCATACTGGGTACAGCAGCTGATCGAAGAGACCTCCATCGATGGCAAGCTGTATCTGGCCACCGGTGACCTGACCAAATGCACGGTCAATACAGTCTGGTGTATCCTGTGCAACGACGATATGCGTGCGAATCTGGGGTTAGAGGATCCGTTTGCGGTGGTACATGAAGGCAGATGGACGAAGGATGCCATGAACACCATGATCACCGGTGTATACGGCGATACCGATGGAGATGGCACCAAATCGGTCGGCGATACCTTTGGACTCATCATCGACAATGCCAACTGTACCTATCCTTTCCTGAATGCCTTTGAACTGCAATATACCACCATGGACGAAAAGGGCTATCCCGAATTGACCTTCTACAACGAAAAGACCGTTTCTGCCTGGGAATGGATGATGGACTGGTGCTTCAACAACCAGGATGCGATCTTCGGTGGCGAAGGCGGCGGCTACTACAAGGTCGGCAGTATGTTTGTGGAAGGCAGAGCGCTGTTTAACGTTGGTTCTTTTGGCAGCGTGAAGACTTTGGTAGAGGATATGGAAGACGCCTTCACCATCCTGCCCATGCCCAAATGGGACGAACAACAGGCCGGTTACTACACCTGGCTGGGTGAGAGCAACACACTGTTCGGCGTGCTGACCTCTACCGCCAACCAGGACGCCACTGCAGCCGCAATGGAAATGATGGCAGCAGAAAGCTATCGTCTGGTGTCTCCGGCCATCTACGAGATCAACATGAAGACCCGGTACTCGGCAGACAACGAAATGGCGCAGATGTTTGACCTGATCCGGGAAGGCGTGGTGTTCAACTTTGGTCTGGCCTATGGCTTTGCCATGAACGCTATGAACTGCTTCTGGAAGAGCAACCTGAACAAAAACAGCAATATGTCCTCCGACTGGGCCAAGAACGAAGCCAGCTACAAGACCGCCATCGACGCATTCTACGCCGCTGTGGAGCAACTGGACTGACGAAAACCAACATAACACAAAACAAAAAAGGGTGTAGAATTTCTACATCCTTTTTGTATTCCAAATTATCTATCCAGACAAGCGTACACCACATTGCGGAGCCGGGGAGAGAACCAGGGTTCCTGGTTGTTGAGCATATGGTGGGCATAGGTCACAGCCAGCTTCCGGGACGGGTCTAAGATCAGGTAGGCACCGGCCGCACCACCCCAGCCAAATTCGCCAACGGAACCACCGGTACCGGCCAGCATGGGATCGATCATGGTCCGCACGCCCAGACCGTAGCCGTAGCCGGCAAGCTGACCCCAGTTGAAATCACGCATCAGGGTCTCGTCCAGGCAGTTGGTCCGCATCAGATCGATGGTGGAGGATGCCAGCACCCGTTCGCCGTTCTCTGCCACACCGCCGTTTGCCATAGCCGTGGCGAATTTCATATAGTCTTCGATGGTGGACACGATACCGGCGCCGCCGCTGTCGTAGTCGGGACCCAGAATGTGACCGCAGGTGTTGTTGGTGGGCAGTGCCTTGTCCAGGTCGTCCCGGAAGTTGTACTGCACCGCCAGCCGGGTCATCTTTTCCGCATCCGGCAGGTTGTAGCAGGTGTCGTGCATTTCCAGGGGATCAAACAGCACCTTCTTCGCCCAGTCCCTTGTGCGCATCCCGGCCACCACCTCGATAAAGGCAGACAGCACATCGTGGCACAGGCTGTAGCTCCAATGGGTGCCCGGCTCAAACTGCAGCGGAGAAGCGGCAATGGCACGTGCGATCTCTCTGGTGGGACAACGACCGCCGGTCTTTTCCTTCACCGCCTGGATCTCCGGGGTGCCCATGTTGTAGGTGAATCCGGCGGACATGGTGAACAGATCCCGTACCCGAATGGGATTTTTTGCCTTCTCCAGCCGTGTGGTGCCGTCTTCGTTTCTTATTTCCACCATCATGTCCCGGAACTCCGGCAGGTATTCGTACAAAGGGTCGTTCAGCAGATACAGCCCCTTTTCGTACAGCTGCAGTGCCAGGGTGCAGGTGATGGGCTTGGAGCAGGACCAGAGATAGTACAGCTCGTCCCCTTGCATAGGCAGTCGGTTCTCCATATCCCGGAAGCCGGATTGGTAGCGGTACACGGTCCCATGGCCGATCTTTACCATGCAGTCGTTGCCGGGAATGCGCCAGGCCGTCAGTCTGTCCTGAAAATCACGCAGATAATCGAAATTCATAGGATCACACCTTTCAGTCGATATAATATATGATCATGTCGTGTATGTAGCCTTCCTTGGCAAAGGCTGCTTTTTGGGGATTGCTGTTGCTGAGCCAGATGTCCACTTCCCAGTCGTCGATGAAGGAACTGGTGTCGGCGGCGGTGCGTACACCAAAGTCGTAGCGGTCGTTCTTCACGTAGATCCTGGTGCCGGCCGGAATGAAGTCAAAATTCGTAGCCACGACCGTTTCGTCGGCATCGTAGCCCAGATAGGTGGCGCCGGGAATGTCGTAATAGGTGGCGCTGACCACACGGTAGTAGGAGTAGCTGTAGGTGATGCCATCGTTGCCCACCAGCGTTCCGCCGACACCGATCTGCCCCAGCTCATCCACCGGCGAGACCGTCACGTTCTCGGATTCGACCGTGCGCTCCACCTCTTCGCCATTGACCAGCTTTACCGTATAGGTGATGGTCTTGGAACCGTTTTGACCGGCTTGGGTGATCTCCTTTTGTCCCTTGGGTATGGTCTGCACCTCGGTGACCTTGGATTCGTAGGGCAGCACCACGGTTTCCGTAGCGGTATCGTAGGTGACCGTGTCTACCGTGATGGTGGTGTCCTTGGTGAGCTGGGTATCCAGTGGCAGAGAAAAACTGTCGGTGTCCAGAATAGTATAGTCTATGCTTGCCAGAAGTGCCTCCACGGTGGTAGCCGTTGTGGATACCGTGATGGGCTCCCGGTCAAAGAAGGTCAGGGTCACGGCGAACTTGACCTCCGGCTCGGTCTCCGTTTCGGTGGCTTCGTCCCGACCGACACCAGTGGTATCTGCCACATCCGGCTCCGTGTCGTTTCCGGTGGGCACATAGTCCGTGGACATACTGAAATCCGGTTGGGGCGTGGTACGATGGGACAGCGCTACCGGGATCCCGATCGCCAGTCCAACCACCAACACGATGCAGGCGATACACACACCCAGCTGCGGCATCTTGGTCAGTCGGGTAAGAGCAGCAGGGGTAGAGGTCTTCTTTGGCGGTGCTTCATGGGGTGTCTCGGTGATAGGGATTCGTTCAAAGGTATGGGTGTCTGAGAGGGGATGGGGATCGTGTGGTTCCGTAGGATGTATGGCTTTGGGTGCGACAGGTGGCACGGCGGTGGTTTGCTGGGGTTCGTAGGCGCTTGGCATTTCCCGTGGCTGTATCGTATCGACAGTTGGCACCGGTGGCACCCCATCGTGGCGAGCGTTGTTTCCACGCTGCATCACCGGGTAGGTGCGGCCGGTGTTGGCGTCTTGCCGTACGGGGATCTTGCCCTGACGCAGCATCTCCGGCACTTCCTTGGGACCGGCGGCACGATTGATGGTACGCCGCATGGTGGGATCCGCATCGGCCCGCACCGGGTAGCCACGTTGCATTTGCTGTCGTTCCTGGGTCGTGGCGGTGTTGCGACGCTCCGGTGTATGGGATATATGGGTATTGTTCTGTTCCAAAAAAATCGTTCCTTTCTGAAAAGTGCTTCCATAGCTGGTATCAGTATAGCACATACGAATGAAAATTGCAAGAGGAGAATTTGACTTTTCCAAAGAACACCCTTGCATTTCTTTGCCAGGTGTGGTACAATATAGTATCATGCCTATCTTTGCGACAAGAGAAAGGTAGGTGCGGAACGTATCGGTGCTTCGTAGGACTATGTGTCTTTGCCGGGAAAGGAATGTGTATGCCGCAAAAGAAAAGTACGAGTGGCAAAAAAGCTACTTCTAAAAATACAAAAAAACAAGAGAATACATCTGCCAGGGTGACACCACAGCGAGAGTATGGCGGCAGCTTTGCCCGGCAAGTCGGACCCTATCTGCTGGCAGTGGGTGGACTGCTGCTGGCGGTTTGCATGCTGGCTGGAGATGGCATCATCGGCGGCGGCATCCAGAAGCTGTTCTGCGGATTGTTTGGCGTCGTTGCCTACACGCTGCCGCTGTACTTCTTTCTGATGGCATTTCTGTGGCGGAACGATATCGAAAGTGGCCTATTTCGCTGGAAGATCCTGTCGGCCTTTGTGATCCTGTGTGCCACAGCCCAGCTTGCCCACATCTTTGACCATGGCCTGGATACCTTCCATCCGGCAGATCTGTTTGCCAGCGGCGTATCGCTCCATGGCGGCGGCGTCATCGGCGGTTGGTTGGGCGTGCTGTTTCTCCGTGGCTTTGGCAAGGTCTGCACCTTGATCTTCGCCATTGGCCTGTCCTTGACCCTGCTGCTGTTTTTGTTTGGCGTGACCCCACGAGGACTTATGGTCATGGTGCTGTACAAGATCCGTGTGACCCGGGAAAAGGTCATGGAACGGGCAGCTATGCGCAAACAACAGGCAGCCGAAATGCCCCGTGGCGGTGGATTGGCCGAACGAAACCGGATCCGGGAAGAGGAATACACCGCCTGGCTCCGGGAAAAAAGACAGCGTGAAAAGGAAGCCCGTCTTGTGGAACAGGCACAGGCTATGTACACCGAACCGGCAGCCCCGGCCCAGCTGAAAATGCCCACACCGGAACCTACCGTATATAAAGTAAGAAAGCACAAGATCGTGGATATTCCCTTGGATCCCGAACCAGATCCGGCGTATCCCGAACCGATGCAGGAGCCACTGTACAACGATCCGGAGCCGGTGCCGGACAGTGCCGCATACATGGAAGCCAAAAATGCTTCGGCAAAGAATACTTCGTTAGAGAAGGATCCGGAAGCACAGCGAGATTCGGAAACACGTAGTGGTTCGGAAGTACGTAGTACTTCGGTAGATGAGCGTATATTTGATGAAGTTATGCGCCGCACCAGAGAACGGGTGGAGCGGAACTCTCGTACGGCTGAGAATACGACACCTGTAGAACAATCACCCACGGAAAAGACGCCGACCGTTCCCGGCAAAATCGATACCGAAGTCGGTACCCTGCAGGTGGATACCGAGACCGGAGAGGTGTTGTCCGTGCTGGCGACAGAGCCCCAGGAAGCACCGAAAGCCGACGAGGATGTGCCGTGGTACGAGGATGCACCGACGGTACCCACCGATGTGCCAACTGCGCAGGAGACCCTTGCTCCGGCAGCCAAAGTGACCAAACAGACGAGCGCCAATGCCGATGTTCCGGCGGAAGAAGAGCTGGATCTGTCCGGTCTGTTCGTCAATCCGGAGGATGCAGAGTTGTTGGATCGGCTGTCCGATGCATATCTGAAAAAGGAAGACAAGCCCTCTGCCCTGGACGTGAATCGGGAGATCATGGCAAGTGGTGCGGAAAGCATTGCGACCACACCGGCCAAGGAAGTGCCGCCGCCGTACAATTTCCCACCCATTGAGCTCCTGACCGAAGACGACCACATAGAGCCTACCGGGGTCAAAGAGGAGCTGCAGGACAACGCCGTCAAGCTGGTGGAGACCCTGAAGAGCTTCCACGTGAATACCAAGATCGAGAATATTTCCCGTGGTCCCACCATCACCCGGTACGAGCTGAAGCCGGAGATGGGGACCAAGGTGCGCTCCATTGCCAATCTGGTGGACGACATCGCCTTGAACTTAGCCACCACCGGTGTCCGGATCGAAGCGCCCATTCCGGGGAAAGCCGCCGTGGGGATCGAGGTGCCCAACAAAAAGCAGTCCACGGTACATCTGCGTACCCTGATCCAGTCGGAGGCCTTTACCAATGCCAAAAGCAGACTGACCTGCTGCCTAGGCGAAGACGTGGCCGGAGAAGCGGTGTATTTCGATATTGCCAAAATGCCCCACCTGCTCATTGCCGGTGCCACCGGTATGGGTAAATCCGTGTGCATCAACTCCCTGGTGGTGAGCTTACTGTATAAGGCAAGCCCCGATGAGGTGAAGCTGATCCTGGTGGACCCTAAGAAGGTGGAAATGAGCATCTATAACGGCATTCCCCATTTGCTGGTGCCGGTGGTCAGCGACCCGAAAAAGGCGGCAGGCTCTCTGTCCTGGGCCGTAGCAGAAATGGAAAGACGGTTCGGACTCATCGAAGCCGTGGGTGTCCGGGACGTGAAGACCTTCAACGAAAAAACCAAGGATGATCCCGATTACGAATTTTTGCCCCAGATCGTGATCATCATCGACGAGCTGGCTGACCTGATGATGACGGCGCCCGACGACGTGGAAGAGTCCATTTGTCGGTTGGCACAGAAGGCCAGAGCCGCCGGTATGCACCTGATCATTGGTACCCAGCGTCCTTCCGTGGACGTCATCACCGGTCTGATCAAGGCAAATATCCCGTCCCGGATCGCCTTCACCGTGGCGTCCCAGATCGACTCCCGTACCATCATCGACCGTGGCGGTGCGGAGAATCTGATCGGCCGCGGCGATATGTTGTTCAATCCCGTGGGTGCCGCCAAGCCGGTGCGTGTCCAGGGTGCCTATGTATCCGAATCCGATGTAGAGGAAGTGGTGGCGTACATCCGCAATATGAACCAGTGCAGTGCGTCCTACTCCGATGAGGTACTGGAACAGATCGAAGCGGAAGCCGCCAAGTGCGGTGTGGGCAAGAAGGGCAAGGGTGCCGTGGAAGGAGATATGGATGCCGGTGACGACGATCCCATGCTGCGGCAGGCCCTGGAGCTGGCGGTAGAATCCGGCAAGATCTCCACATCCCTGATCCAGCGTCGGCTGCAGCTGGGCTACGGACGAGCCGCCAAGCTCATCGACCGCATGGAACAAATGGGATACGTGAGCCCACCGGATGGACAGCGCCCCCGAAAGGTGCTGATCACCAAACAGGAATTTATGGAAATGGTGCTGCAAAACGAAGTGGATTGATCCGCTGCAGTGCCGATCATGTAGCAAAGTGAGACGAAAACGACCATGGGAAAACTGATTGTGCTGGAAGGACTGGACGGTTCCGGAAAGGGAACACAGAGCCGCCTTCTGGCAGAGAGACTAAATAAAGAAGGCAAAAAGGTACGCCTCATCGACTTCCCCAGCTATGGCAGCGCCGGTGCATCACTGGTGGAGCTGTATCTGGGCGGCGGCCTTGGTGGCAAGCCGGAGGACACAGGAGCCTATGCGGCGTCCATGTTCTTTGCTGCCGATAGATATGTCAGCTATCGGCAGGACTGGGGAAAGGACTGGCAGGATCCGGATACCATCGTGATCGCCAACCGCTACACCACAGCCAACGCCTACCACCAGCTGTCGAAAATGGACAAAGACCAATGGGACGGCTTTCTGGCCTGGCTGTGGGATTTTGAATACACCAAGCTGGGTCTGCCCACACCGGACCAGGTGATCCTGATCGACGTGCCCCAGAGCGTGTCCGATGCCAATGTGGAAAAGCGCAGTCGGGAGACCGGTGCTGTTTTGGATATCCACGAGACCGACCACGCCTATCTGCATCGCTGCCGGGAAGCCGCCTTGTACGTGGCAGAGAAGTGCCATTGGAACGTGGTGGCCTGTGCCGATGCGAACGGACAGCAATACCCCGTGGATGTGATCGGCGAAAAGATCTGGCAGACTATTTTTGAAGCATAAAACCACAGAAAACTACCGATTTCCACGATATGCCCCAAAAGGAATGTGGACCGGAAACAGAAAATTTATGGAATGTTAACCGGCTCGTGTGGAAAATATGGTATAATACAGAGAGGAGATCCTATGATCTACGTTTTTTTAGCAGATGGTTTTGAAGAGATCGAAGCCCTTTGTCCCATCGATATGCTGCGTCGTGCCGGTCTGGCGGTGACCACCATTGCGGTGCATCCGGATCCGCAGAACGACGACAAGCTGGTTTCCGGTGCCCATGGGATCTGCGTCCAGGCCGATCGGAGCTACCCGGAGATGACAGCCCAGCCTGTGCCGGAGGATCTGGAAATGGTGGTGCTGCCCGGCGGTATGCCCGGTGCCAAGCATCTGGACGGTGCACCTTTGGTGGAACGATACCTGAAGGCTGCCCACGGAAAGGGTGCCTATATGGCTGCCATTTGTGCCGCTCCCATGGTGCTGGGCAAACGTGGCTACCTGCAGGGCAAAAAGGCTGTGTGCTACCCCGGCTTTGAAGAATTTCTGACCGGTGCCACGGTGTGCGACTGTGCGGTCGCCGTAGACGGAAATGTGATCACCGGCTGTGGTATGGGTGCCGCTATGCAGTTTGGCGGTACATTGATTCGAATGATGAAAGGAGCGGAAAAGGAACAGGCGATCCTGTCTGGAATCCTTGCTGATAGAAAATGATTAAGAAACAAAAAGACGATATTCGTGAGGAATACAAAGAACGCCGTCGTGTCATGCCCATGGAAGAACGCCACCGCAGAGACGAGGCCATTTGCCATGTAGCCGAAGGACTGGTCAGCTTCCGGTATGCGGAATATGTACTGCTGTACGCCGCTACCGAAGGAGAGATCGATGTGAACGCCATTGCCGAGCTGGCATTGGAAAAGGGGAAAAAGGTGTGCTTCCCACGGTGCGACAAGAAGACCCACACCATGACCTACCATATGGTGAACTCCCTGGACGAGCTGGCTGTGGATTCTTACGGGCTTCTGGAACCGGCCGAGGATGCACCCATCTACGAACCCGAAAAGGACACCGGTGCTGCCGTGTGCTTTGTGCCGGGTCTGGTGTACGATAAGGCTGGCTATCGGCTGGGCTACGGCAAGGGCTTCTATGACCGGTATCTGTCTGCCTTCTCCGGCTGTACCATCGGTGTGGTGTATTCGGACTATATCCTGCCCGTGGTGCCCAGAGGTCGTTTTGACGTGTCGGTGGATATCCTGCTGACCGAAAAAGGCGTGAAGATCACAACAGGAAAAGACAAGAAATGATGGTACGCCATCCATTGGATCCCACTATGGAAAGGGAGCTTGAGAAGCTTTGAAACGCCGGGATACCGTATGGACGCCACTGCTATTGGTGTTCGTATTTGCCTTACTCTATTTTGTCGGCTTCTTACCGGCAGAGCGGCTGGGAATGGACGAAAATCCCTATCTGGCTGTTGTGGCGGTACAGCTGCTCATATACGCAGTACCGGTTTTGTTCTATTGCCGGCTGCGTGGTGCGGATTTCTCTGCCAGACTGCGCATCCGTCTGCCAAAACCGGGGCATCTATTGTACCTTCTGTATGCGGCCGTCTTCCTCATTGGCGGCAGTGCGCTGATCAGTATGGGGATGTATGCGCTGTTTCCGGAGAGCTTTGCATCGGGCAGCACAGAGGCCTATACCAGCTTTGCCCGTAACGCCGGTGTGTTCGACGGTCTGTATCTGGTCATGGCCTTTGCCATATTGCCAGCCTTCACCGAGGAGCTTTTGTTCCGTGGCATCGTGGTGGCATCCTATGAGACCATGGGCGTCACCACCGCTGTGATCACGTCTGCTGCCGCCTTTGCCATGTCGCACTTCAGCTTTGTGCGGTTTCCGGTGTACTTTTTCTCCGGACTGGTGCTGTGCGGTGTGCTGTATGCCACAAGGTCCCTGTTTGCCTCCGTGCTGATCCACGCCATCAACAATGCCTTTGTGCTGTTTCTGGAGAAATACCTGCTCCACATCGCCGACAAGCGCAGCATCAGTCTGGTGCTGTTCTTGATCATCGTAGGCTTCTTCACCCTGACGGCCGCCGTGCTCATGTTCGTGGAAGCCGGAAATTTGTACGCCGGATATGCCAAGGACAACGTGCCCTCACCCTATGTGGTACGGCGAAAAGGCGGTGTGCTGGTCTCTCTGGCGCAGTCGATATTTTCCCCTGCGTTTTTGGCCGTGGTGGTGCTGTTTGTAGCTGCCAGCCTGTTCTAAGGTGAAGGCCTTCAGGCACCGCTATTCCTTTAGTCAACGATGATCAACGACCTTGATCGGCGTTCACTTGTGTATCCTATAGATTCCTTTGGGGTTTATTATGTCAGAACAAGATAAAAAATTCAGCGATACCCGGCAGTTTTCGGTGCCACGAAATACGGCGGATTCGCTCAGAGAACAGATCAACCGTGCCAACGAGCAGAGCCTGCATCGGAAACGGACCAACACGCCGCAGGGTCAAAATACGACCGGTCACCCACAGGCGCAAAACGTGGCGTCTGCTGCCGACGGGGTGCGTGTGAACCAAAACCGTACAGCAGCCGCTCCGGCTCGAATGCACGAACCGACTCGTGCAAACGAACTGGCTCGTGCAAACGACCCAGCACGGCAAACGCAAAGACAAAGTGGCAATGCAGCTGCACCGGCTGCCAACCCACGCCAAGGCAGTGAGAACGTCATGCGTCCGGCAAGCGGTGGCAGTGCGGCCAATCACGCTGCACCGAACCATACCGGAACGCCAACACCACAAGCGGCGGTCGATCCACGTGCCGGCGAAAGAAAGCTGGCAGGGCATATGGCACAGCGTGCGGCCGACCTGACCCGTGTTACAGATATTTCCACCATCAGCCACACAGTAAGTCGCACGACTCCCACCACTGCCAAAGCGTCTGCCGGTACTGCAGCCAAGGCGAAAAAGCGGCCCACGATCCAGCGGACAGAGGTGGTGTACGAGGATGAAGGTGGCAACACGGTAGTCAGCATCGTCAAAGCGGTTGTCTATATGATCTTCGTGGTGGTGGTGGCTGTGTTCCTGTCCATTGCCATCATCAAGGTGGGCAACGACGTATTCGCCTTTGTGAAGAACGATGTGTCCGTGGATGTGCACATTCCCGAATACGCCACATTGGACGATATCACCAATATTTTATACGAAAACGAAGTGATCCAGTATCCCTCGATCTTCAAGCTGTATGCCACCTTGAAAAAGGACACAGACGGCTTTTTGGCTGGCGATTATGTGGTCAATCCCAATATGAACTACGACGATCTGCGTGGTGCCTTTCAGCCGCAGCCCAAGGTGGGTATCTCGGAGATCACCATTCCCGAAGGCTACACCACGGACGAGATCATCGATCTGATGGTGTCCTACGGCATCGGCACCAAGGAAGGCTATATCGAAGCGATCCAGAACTACGACTTTGACTATTGGTTCCTGGAAGAATTAGAAGACAACGGTACCAACGAAGATCGGATCTATCGGCTGGACGGCTATCTGTTCCCGGACACCTACCAGTTCTACAATTCGTCCAGTGAAGTGACGGTGCTGAACAAGCTGCTGAAGCGGTTCGGCCAGATCTTCAAGAAGGAATACAAGATCCAGGCAGAGGCGCTTGGCTATACGGTGGACGAGATCATCACGCTGGCGTCCATGATCGAGAAGGAAGCCGGCACACCGTCGGAATTCTTCAAGGTATCCTCGGTTTTCCACAACCGTCTCAACAACTGGGGTGCCTCTCCCAAGCTGGAAAGCGATGCCACCATCGTGTATGCCATCCAGCATAAGACCGGTGAGAGACCCAAGCTGACGGATACCAGCTATGCGACTCCCTACAACACGTACACGTACGCAGGTTTGCCGCCGGGACCTATCGCCAATCCCAGTGCCAGTGCGATCTTAGCCGCGCTGAGCCCGGCAGAGACAGGCTATTACTACTTTGTATCGGACGGCAGCATCACCTATTTCTCCGAGACCAAGGAGCAGCATCAGTCTTATATCAATGCGATCAAAGAGGGTACGATCCGCTCGTATACCAGTGTTGAAACCGAACAGTAAATCCCCGACAAAAGCCGTCCTGCTACATTTTCCAAGGTGCATGGCGGCTTTTTGCAGGTGCGCAGAGAACCACCTTGCACCGTGCAACCACCTTGCACCGTGCAACCATCGCAGCAAAACGTTTTGCAGTGAAGTACTTCGGAACGGCACACTTCATGGCGAACTGCATCGTAGCAAAGCCGGCAGATTTTCAAACGTCTTTCCATCAGAAGGAGCTTTTCATGTCCCATAAGAAAAATCATGTTGTCCACGCCACGTGGTTGGTCTCCCTGATCCTGCTGGTGCGGCGCTTTACCCAGCGGATCTGGCAGGATCGTGTCAGCGTGTATGCGGCACAGGCATCCTTTTTTGCCATTATATCCTCCGTGCCGCTGGTAT